>NZ_JAWOVZ010000005.1:0-302549 GCF_033340175.1 Vibrio sp. 1557
AACCACGGTTTATTAAGGCTTTGTTGTACTGCGTCCAGTTAGTTGTTTTGTAACGAGGTTTAGGCATGAGGCTACGACGATTAATGGGTGTAGCCGATCAGATCGTAGCTTCTTGATTTAGTTCCATCGATTTAAGCAACAAAGCCAACTAAGTGCTGACGATTAACTACTAATTTAAGAATGTTAAGTCACTGAAAGTATGAGAAACATTATGGAACAGTATATGGAAAAGCCTGAAATCCTAATGCTCACTCAACAAAGTTTACAGAGTGAAAACTTTAAGGAAATGCTTTCTAAAAATACAGAAACTAAAATAACGATCATTGATACTAAAAACCCTAGTTATCATGAACTCATTCCGGAACGCTACTTTTTGCTTGTTGATTTTTCAGTTGAGATTCCTTCCGAAACTTTAGTTTATTTAAAAGATAGTAATAAAGTGCTAGGAACCATAATGCTTAATCTAGGTTATGACTTAGACACAGAAGAACTCGCTTCTTGGCCTCATGTAAAAGGTATATTTGGTCCAGGAGATTCAATGGACAAGGTTTGTCAGGGATTAAAAGCAATAATAAAAGGGGATAATTGGCTGTCTCGAAGATTACTTGATCAGCTAGTAAATTATTATCGAGGCAGAGAAGTAAATAGCATTATCGAACCTGCTATTGAGGTTGAGCTTACTCGGCGTGAAGTTCAGGTTTTAAAAATGTTGAAAGAAGGTGGTTCAAATATGGAAATCGCTGATTCTTTATTTATCAGCGAGCATACTATTAAATCACATCTATACAATATTTTTAGAAAGTTAGAAGTAAAGAACCGTACGCAAGCTACAAGTTGGGCTAAGAGAAACCTGTAGTACTAGTATTAACTTGCTGTAATAAAAAGAAAATACTCTATAAAGTACTAAATTTTATATTTATTATTAAAATGTCAGTCTGAAATATCATCCCATATTCAAACTTATTCCTATTCAGTTGACTATTAGACTTCTCATGTCGTGACTAATCTAGTCAGACGTGGAACAGAAGGTCTATTCAATTAATAAGCTAAGAGGGAATAAAAATGAGCGCAAGTGACAATGACACGTATTTAGGCGATGCAGGTGTAAATAACCAATTTGCTGATTTCGATGGCGGCGATGATTTGTTTATCGGTTTTGGTGGTAATGACTCGTTTGTTGGCGGTGGCGGTAATGATTATGTGATCGGCGGCGACGGCGACGATCGCCTAACTGGTGGTGCTGGAGATGACATCCTTAGGGCTGGTACAGGAAACGACTACCTCGGCGGTGGTACCGGTAATGACTTGCTGTTGGGTTTGTTGGGTGACAATAAATTAAATGGTGGTGTCGGTGAAGATATTCTTGTTGCTGGTTCTGGTGACAACGTTTTAGTTGGCGGCAGCAATGGCGATAAGTTTGTGTTCACGGATAAGTTTGGTGGCCATGGCGAAGCCAAAGTTGTTGATTTCACCATTGGTGAAGACTCTTTGCACATCATTAGCGACTCTGTCACTGACTTTGGTGATTTAAGCTTTAGCTACGATGCAGTTGGGAATGCAGTGTTTACCGATGGGGCTGATCTAACAGTGAAACTTATTGGCGTGACTGAAACTGACATCAACACCTATGGTGCAGATCTGTTCGTAATCTAAACGACTGAAAATAACTCTGGATGGGAATTAGTTTGCGTGGCTCTGCCATGCTGAGGTGCACTAATCGGACACTCTAGAGCGATTTGAGGTTACCTTAAGCTAGGCGCTAGTATTTCTGGCGCCTACAATTTTCACGTTAAACGGAAGTAGTCGTGCAAAAAACGGTTTTCAAAGAAGTGAAACAAAAACTATGCACGCTTGCGGGCTTGCTGATCGTTTTTAGCCTTTTTATCAACTTATTGGTTCTCTCGATTCCGTTGTACATGCTTCAAGTGTACAACCGAGTGATATCTTCCTACTCAACCGATACTTTATTCTTGCTCACTGTCATCGTAATTGTTGCGCTGTTAACCATGTCCATCATCGACATTGCACGAGCACAAATGAGTAAATCTTTTGGTTATTGGATGGACACAAAACTCTCCGCTTTCATGCTCAAGCGCACGATTCAATATCAATCACATACTGGGAAGAGTTATACCTCGCAAACTCTGAGAGACATTCAGAACATCAAAAGCTTTTTGAGCAGTCAAGCACCTTATCCACTGTTGGATGCGCCCTGGACACCGCTATTTATTTTATTTGTGTATTTATTGCACCCGATACTAGGTCACATCGCGTTACTTGGATCTATCGTATTGTTTAGCCTAGGTCTACTTAATGAGCTAATGACGCGTAAAACAATGCAAGAGAGCGAAGTCAGAGCGATTTCTCATATCAACAACGCAGAATTAGCCACGCAAAACTCCAATTCAATTCTCGCAATGGGGATGATGAATGCATTTTTAGAGAAGTGGCAGTCGCGCGTGAGCGAAGTGAATGTGCTTGAAGAGCGAGTTGCAGGTAAGTCTATCTACATGGCTAACTTTTCTAAGTTTGTGCGTGGCTCATTACAGATATTTTTACTGGGAGGTGGTGCATGGTTAGTTATCCAACATGAGATAACGGCAGGGGCGATGATCGCGAGCTCCATATTAATGAGTCGGGCATTATCGCCGATGGAGCAGGCGATAGGCACGTGGCGAAGCGCGATGTCTGCTAAAGGCGCCTATAAAAGGTTGAAAGAAATCGATGCGATCGTGCGCCAAGATGAATCAGATATGCCACTGCCTAAACCAAAAGGACACTATGAGCTTACCGGACTGGCCTATCGCCATCCTGGAGCAACCGAACCAGTGCTCTCATCGATCAGCTTATCGATTCCTCCGGGTGTTGCTGTTGGGGTGATTGGCCCTTCTGGTACGGGTAAATCGACGTTTGCTCGGCTGTTATTAGGTACGGTTAAGCCATTAGCGGGTAAAGTGACTCTTGATGGAATGGAAGTCTCCGTATGGGCATCTGAAGATCGCGGCGTGCATTTTGGGTATCTCGCTCAAGAGGTGGAGTTATTTCCTGGCACAATTCGAGAGAACATCGCGCGCTTTAAAGAAGAAGATCCGGTTAAAGTTATCAAGGCGGCGCAACTAGCAGGATGTCATGAATTAATACTCAAGAAAAACAAAGGCTATGATTGCATTATTGGTGAAAATGGCCGCGGTTTATCTGGGGGGGAAAGGCAGAGAATCGCTCTTGCAAGAGCCGTTTATGGCGACCCATCTATTGTGATTTTCGATGAAGCGAATGCCAACCTCGACGGTGAGGGAGAGGCTGCGTATCAACGTTTGATTGCCCATTTAAAAGCACAGAGTACAACGATTATCGTCATTGCTCACAATCCGAGCACGTTACGACAAATGGATAGGCTCTTGTATTTGGCTGACGGCCGAGTCAAGTTATACGGCGCTAAAGATGAAGTATTAAAACGTTTGATGGGCGAAGAAAGAACAGATATCCCAAGGGTAAGAAATGAGCAATCAACTGCCAACCGTTAATCAGAGTTCTACCGAGATCGTATATCGTTTTAGCCCCAAAGCGAGACTAAACTTTCGAAAACCAATTTTACTCGGTGTGGTGACCTTAAGTGTTTTTCTTGGAGGCCTTGGCTACTGGGCTGCAACAGCCAAATTAGAAAGTGCAGCGATTGCTTATGGTGATTTGTCAGTTCTCACTAAGCGACAAGAAATTCAGCATTTAGAAGGCGGTATTATTGAAAAGCTATATGTACAGGAAGGGGATTTAGTCGAAAAAGGTCAGTTATTAATTCAACTTTCTAAGCGTCAAGCTATGGCTAAGTTGGACTCGTTAAGTGGTCGTTTTATCCATACTCTAGCAAAGGAAAACCGTTTAAGTGCGGAGCTTGATGAGCTTCCAACGATTGTATGGTCTGATGATCTTGAAAGCATTCCCCGTGTCGATATCGTACAAGAAGCACAACTGGTTCAAAACAAGATCTTTGAAGCGAGAAAGCGATTCTTTGATAGTAAACTGAGTATCATTGAGCAGAGTATTTCTGGAGCAAATTTAGAGCTTGAAAACCTTCAGCAAACCAAAGTGATTGAGACGGAACGGCTCAACTTTATTGCTGAAGAAATAGACAGCAACCAAGCCTTGGTGCAAAAAGGTTTCTCGGGAAAATCTACCTTACTTCAACTAAAGCGCCTAGCAGCGGAGGTGAGAAGTACCTTAAGCCAGTTAGACAGGCAATCGCTCACCGTGCGAAAAAGGTTAGATGAGAACTTGGCGCAAATTGAAGAGTTGAAGCTTGAAAGGCTGAATGAGATTGTAGAGGAACTACGAAATACCAAAACGGAAATTGTCGCAATTCGGGAAGAATATCGCTCCGCTCAAGATATTGTCGCAAGAACAACGATCAACGCACCTATTTCTGGTCGCGTAGTCAACATGCAAGTGTTTACCGAAAAAGGTGTGATTGGCTCGGGTGAAACGTTACTAGAACTGGTCCCGCAAGACGATAAGTTGTTAGTCGAGGCTCGTGTTAATCCTCAGGATATTGATTTAGTGAATCCAGGCCAGCAAGCACACGTTCGTCTGACCGCTCTGAATGCACGGATGTTGGCACCTTTAGACGGTACTGTGCTGACGATTTCTGCCGATAAGCTCTCGCAAGAAAACCAAGAAGATTTTTATCTCGCTAGAATTGCAATTTCACCGGAAGATGTGACAAAACATCGTTTAACCTCAGGCATGAATGCCGAAGTGCTTATTTTATCTGAGCCACGAACGCCATTGAGCTACCTAATAAAGCCAATTACAGAAAGCATGAATCGCGCCTTCAGAGAGGAGTAATTTCAAAAAGACTTGAGTGAGCACGGACAACAGACAAAATAATTTGTTATCGTTAGCTGTTACTGGGCCGTATTTTTATTCGAGGGAGCCGTGGAATGGAGAAAGTGCAGTTAGTTGTCGATTTTCTTCTCACTCATAAATTGATTTTTACCGCACTGATCTTTGCGATTATGTGGTTAATTCGTCGTGCAATTTTATCGATGATTCGTGGTGATCACGCTTTTCTCTCAGAAGATCAGCGTAGTTGGATGTCCAGAACTAAAAATGGCACCTTTGCTGTTACATTACTGATTTTATTTATTTTATGGCAATCAGAAATTAACGAGTTTGCTCTGAGTGTAACGGCGATTGCCGTTGCCATTGTAGTGGCATCCAAAGAAATCATTTTGTGTTTTACGGGTTCGATTCAAAGAGCAAGTTCACGTTCTTTTCGCGTTGGGGACTGGATTGAGGTCGGGAAGTTATGCGGTGAAGTGATTGAGCACAATATGATGGCGACGGTGATTCAAGAGATCGACCTGCATCATGGGCAATATCATTACACCGGCAAAACAGCGACATTGCCTAATAGTATGTTCTTTACCTATCCAGTAAAGAACCTCAACTTCATGAAGCGGTACGTTTACCACAACTTTTCTGTAGTGGTGAAAGACTTCGTCAATTTGTATCCACTGCTACCGATTTTAACTGATAAAATTGAAGAACATTGCAGTTACTTTGCTGATGTTGCACATCGTTACAATGCGATGATTGAAAAACATGCCGGTGTTGACCTTCCTGGTTCTGAGCCACATATGCATATTTCTAGTAACATTAATGGTGAACAAATTCTGCACGTGATGATTTTCTGCCCAACCGATAAAGCGAACCACTTAGAGCACTTAATTCGTAAGGACTTTATGGAACTTTATGAGCAACGTTTTCCTGTAGTGCGAGAAGAATAGAGCATCGTACTTCGCCTTTAATTTCAAACCCCGCTATCAAAATAGCGGGGTTTGTTTTTCTTAGCGTATTTTTAGGCTGTAACAATATTCCCAACTTAGCTGAATTTACTCTTCAGCATTAAAAATAGGAAGTAAGTGCTGCCTATAATAGCGACCAACGTGCCAGCTGCGACCTGACTTGGATAAATAGCGATTTGTCCTAGCCAATCTGCCCACAACATTAGGGTTGCACCAATTAAGGCACCGACACACAGTTGCTCTTTCACTTTTCTTGCTCCTAACATCATCGCCATATGGGGAGCGACCAAGCCAACAAAAGATATTGGACCAACTGTAGCGGTAGAAAAGGCGCATAACAAAGCAACGATGGTGAGCATAAGCGTATTGGCTACGGTAGGGTTAAGCCCTCGTGCATTTGAGAATTGTCGCCCGATGGAAATTAGTGTTAGCCAACGAGAAATCGAGAATACAGCGGCAAGCAGAACTATTATGGCCAAACATAGCATCAGTGCGGTGTCGGCTGTGACTCGATAAATAGAACCAGTTAGCCACAATAAAATTTTGTAACTGTCACCTGAGCCTTGAGCTAGCGAAAATTGAACGAGGGCTTCTAATAGTGCCGTTAGTGCGATGCCGGACAACACGAAGTTAGATGGATTAAAATGGCTTCGTTTACCGATAACCAGCAATAACATCAATACGGACATACTTCCGAAAAAAGCGATACCCCAGCTAAATGCGGAGAGAAGCGACCCAGCGATGACTCCTGTCGTAATAATGGCAAACGTGGCTCCGGAAGACACACCGAGAATATCGGGACTTGCCAGAGGGTTATAAACAATGCGTTGCAAAATGATTCCGGCAACGGATAGCGCAATACCGACAGAAAGTGCGGTTAACATTCTCGGCCAACGCAATTGCCATTGGAACTCACCTGGCACAGACCATTGAATTCCGTTTATACCATGGGTAACGAATGAGTAAGCTAGAATCCCAACCAGACTGAATAGCGCAATGCTGCATACCGCGCGTTTAGAAAGCGCCGTTTTTCCTTGGCTCATTGAAAGGTTAAGTTGATCGGTTGCCGTCAGCTTTTTACGAGTAAACCAAATTAAAGCGGGAGCGCCAATAGCTGCAGCCGCTACGCCGCTAGGAATGGTTTCCTCTAACCATAAGCTCAGCGAGATAGCGGCAGAGTCTGTGATGATTAGTAGCATTGCGCCCAAAAGCATGCTGCTGATCAATTCGTCGCGCGGTGTTCTTGCCCCCATCGCTCTGGCAATATTGGGTGTCAGTAATCCGATGAAGCTGATAATGCCAACTGCGGTGATTGAGGCAGATACCAGCCAAATACCCATCACCATTAACGCACCAAACGCGGGTAATACCGCTAAGCCTCGGGCTGCTGCGCCTTCTTGTCCTAGTTTCATTAAGGTCAGAATACGTGGTGCGACGATCAAAATTACGATTGCGATAGCGCAGCGAGGCAATAACCACTCAAACCAATCCCAGCTGTATTGAGAAAGGTCTCCGGCTCCCCACATAAAAATATTCTGTGCGAACTGGGCATTTAAAATAATAATGGCTGTGGCGATAGAACCAAGCAAGATATTGATCACCATCCCCGAAACGACCAGCGGCAAACCTGTCATATTACGCACGCCTGCAATTGATACGATCAGGCCAAACGCCACTAAAGCCCCCACCATTGCGGCTAATGCAGAGTAATCGGCTACCCAATCGACGAACCAAATGTTTACCACGACTAATGCAAGCCAAGCACCAGAAGAGGTGCCAAGAGTCAACGGCGAGGTGAGGTTATTCTGCGTTAATTGCTGCATTAAGCTGCCGGTGAGACCAAGCATGGCACCAACAAGCAGGGTCATACTTAACCTAGGAAGTTGCGCTTGCGTAAAGAATACGTCACGAAACTCGGTTGCTACCTCTGGTTTTGTTAATAATTGCCATTGTTCGAAAAGTGATAAATTAGTATCAATTTGTAGGCTAAAGACGCTAAGTAACGTAATCAGCGCCAGATAACCAATATAATGTTTCGTTCTCATTGTTCTGGTGCCAACTCTATTAGACTGTCGGTAATCGCTTCAGCGGTGTATTGCAAAGACATGGCACCGCCATACGCCCACACTGCTCTGACTGAATTTACCCGCTGCTTTTTCACAAACGGCATCGCTTGCCAAAGTGGCGACTCTTTCAGTTTTCGTTCTTCTGGGAAAGGTTGTACGTAGAGAACGTAGCTGTTTTGAAGGCCCTGAAGCCGATTGATTCGATCTTGCTTTACTCCCCACGCTCGTGGGTCCTCTTTAATTGGAGCCTGTAATCCCAGTTTTCTAACCACGTAGTCAGTGGTGGAGTTTTCGGTTGCAAGTAATACAGTATTCGGAGTTGAAAATCGCATCACAAGAACGCTGAGTGGAGCAGAGTAATAGTGGCGAATTCGCTGGCGCATCTGCGCAAATGAAGCATCTAATTCTGCCAGTTTCTGTTCAGCAAGTGCCTCTTTATTGAATAGCTTGCTGAGCGTACGAAAGTGACGAATGGCCGTTTCAGCTGCGGCCTCATTTTCAGAAAAATTAGGTAAATAGATTACCGGAGCAATTTGTTTGAGTAACGGAATCAAGTCTTGCTGTGGAGATGCAGCAAGGATGACATCTGGTTTCAAACTGGCTATTTTTTCTAAGTTGGGTTCTGCTCGGGTTCCAATATCTTCAATTGACTCTGGTGCAGTTGGATTGACGACCCATTGGCGGTAGCCTGGTAAATTTGGGGCTGCGATTGGTTCTACGTTTAGCGCCAAAACTTGTTCTAAGATGTCCCAGTTTAAGGCTACAACGCGTTGAGGCGCTTGCTCAAAACTATGCTCGCCATATTCATCGGTAACGGTGATGACTGCATGTGCATTGGTCATAAAAAATGCGAGGAGAAAAGCAGATTGTGTAACCACAGTAAGTAAACGAGCTATTATGCGCATACAACAGCCACCTTTTGGCTCGCTAATGTGTTAGCCGGGCTTGGGTGTTCAATCAGCTTAATTGGTGACTCATATAGTTTAGAAAGGCGTGCCTCGTCTAACAACATGTCGGCGTTGCCTTCAAAGGCAATCTTACCTTTTTTGAGCGCAACAATGTGGGTGGCGTAGCGCAGTGCTAAGTTCAGATCGTGCAGGATCACGATAATGCCTACATTCTCGGTTCGATTCAGTTCTGCCAGCAGCGCCATTAGTTGAAACTGATGGTGAACATCGAGCGCCGAGGTTGGCTCATCGAGAATTAAAATTGGCGATTGTTGAGCCAGTAGCATAGACACCCAAGCACGTTGGCGCTCGCCGCCCGATAAGTCATCCGCCAAAGCTTGAGCAAAAGGTGTAACCCCTGTTCGTTCCATAGCCTGCGTGATGATCTGTTTGTCTTCAGCTTTCCAACGACCAAGTGCCCCACGCCACGGAAAGCGACCTAAGCGCACTAGCTCTTCGACCGTTAAACCAGCTGAAGAGGGCAGCTTTTGTGGCAAATAGGCGATCTGTTTTGCCAACTCTTTGGTTTTAAGTGATGAAAGGGAAGTATCGTTTAGTGTTACCGTACCTTTATCTGGCGACATTTGACCAGAAAGCAGGTTCACCAGTGTCGACTTACCTGAACCGTTATGGCCTAAAACGACCGTTAGCTCATTTGTTGGGATGTTAAGTTGTTCGATGCCGAGGATCTGACGTCCACCTCGCACGATCTCAATATTAGACAGTTGAAACATGGATGGCTCTTAGGAGAAAGCTCCCCTCAATAGAGGGGAGTAGAAGTACAATTACCAGCGGTAGTTTGCGTTTAGCATAACAGAGCGAGACTGGCCGTAGTAACACCAGTAATCGCAACCTGAAACAAACTCTTTATCTAGGATGTTGTTCACGTTTAGCTGTGCTTGCCACTGTGAAGTGATGTCGTAAGTGACTGACGCATCCCAAAGAGTGACTGAAGGAACCGTTAGGTTCGAGCTCTTAGGGTTATCTTTTGACTCACCTACGTAGCGCACACCAGTACCGATATTGAGGCCTGGAATCAGGCTGTAGGCGCTGTAGTCTACCCATGCAGAAGCTTGGTGCTCAGGAATAAGTGCGGCTTGTTTTTTACCTTGGCCAAAGCTCTCATCTGTTTTCGCTTTAGTGTAGGTGTAGCTTGCCATCAGTTTTAGATCGTCGGTTAGCTGCGCCGTGCTTTCTAGCTCAATACCTTGAGATGTCACTTCACCTGTTTGTGTCGCAATCCATGTTGATGGGTTAGTGACCAACGCGTTCTTTTGCGTGATGTCGAACCATGCAAGGTTGATAAAGCCATCCATAAAGCTTGGCTCATACTTTACACCCACTTCTACTTGCTCGCCTTCCAGCGGCTTGTAAAGTTCATTGGTTGCCGCATCAATAGTGCTGATCACTTCAAACGACTGAGAGTAGTTTGCGTAAGGTGACAGGCCATTGTTTGCAAGGTACATCACACCCGCACTTAGAGAGAGCTGACCATCATCACGAGATTCACTTTGATCAACGGTAGCGCCTTTGCCAGAGTTTTCTGTTTTCACCCAGTCGTAACGAGCACCTATGTTACCAATCCACTGTTCATGCAGTTTCAATTGGTATTGTGAATAGAGACTTGCTTGAGATTTCTCAATCTCACGTTTCACGTTGTTGGCAGGATCAAGAGGGGTGAAGTTGCCGTAAACTGGGTTCCACGGGTTGATAGTGCCAAATGCATAGTTGTCTTGCTCGTCGCCATCGGTTTTGTGGAATTGCAGATCCATACCGATAAGCACTGTGTGCTCTGCGTTGTCTGTCATCCAGTTGCCGACAGCATTGTTATCGAACGTGATGCTCTGGTTTTTTCCGTCACGGAATACGATGCCTTGCGTTAACTCTTCTTTCGCTGGATCGTTGTTTGAGAACGCGTAAGAGCTGCGCAAGTACAACTCATTCGAACCGTAGTTGAGGTTTTGCGAGAGTGACCACATGTCATTGATGTCGTGCTCTAGTAAGTAACCTAGAGAAAACTGCGTGCGTTCGTATTTATCGTAGTTTGGCTGACCAAGGTTAGTCGAAGGATCGATTTTGCCAAAGTTAGAACCAATCAGAGTACCTGCTGCCGGGAAGAATGGGTTAGTTGGTACACCGTCATCATGAAGGTAAGTTGCCAAAACGGTCAGCATTGTACGGTCAGAAATGTCGAACTCGACACTTGGCGCTAGGTAGAAACGCTCGTTATTTGTGCCGTCCAGTTCACCATCTTGGCTTGTCATCAAGCCAACCAAACGATAGCGCACAGTGCCTGCGTCGTTTGCTTCGTCAGCAATGTCAAAACCTACGGATTGGTGTTGGTTGTTGCCAACTTCGACTTTTACTTAGCCTTGAGGCGTAAACGTTGGTTTTTTCTGAACAGCATTCACGATACCGCCTGGTGCCGATTCACCAAACAGAATAGCCGATGGACCTTTAACGACTTCTACACTTTCTAGGCCGTAAGGTTCGACCAACCATGTGTAGTAACCATCGCGGAATAGGCGGTTGCCGTTTAGGTAAGTCGCTGCATCAAATCCACGAACTTTGAACCAATCAGTGTCGTTGTCTGCGCCATAAGGCTGAGCGGTTACACCAGACGTGTAGCGTAATGCTTCATCTAGCTTTTTCGGTGCACGAACACGAAGTTCATCTTCAGAAATGATAGATACGCTGCGCGGCGTTTCTGCTGCCGGGGTTTCTACTTTAAGTGCTTGCGCGGTGACCGTTATGGTCTCCATGGCAATCACGTCATCTTGTACGACGTCTTCTTGAGCTTGTGCTGTGAATGCAACCACTGCTGTAGGTGCTAAAGCACAAACCAACGCGTTGCGGATAACGATGGTCAGTGAGTTATTCTTTTGCATAAATCTATTCCCGATAATTATGATTAACGCTAAGCTTAATTGTAATTATTATCATTTGAGCTTTTGTTTCGGTATTTTACTGACTTTTGTATCAAAAGATAGTAAAACGTTCGCAAATTCATTCGCGGTACCTAAAGTCATTGTTATGTTCAATTGGTTTGAAAAACTGACCCAACCCTTTCCCCAGATGGAAACCGAAAAGCCACCGAAGACGCTATTTGGCTTTTGTCGTTTTTACACTCGTGGCTTTGAAGCCCCTTTACTCGTTATGGCTGTGTTCAGTGCGCTTATTGCCATTACTGAGGTGACGCTGTTGCGTTATATGGGCGAGCTCGTCGATATTCTCTCTAATCAAGATCGCGCAACATTCTGGCAAGACCAGGGTGATCGCATGCTAATGATGCTGTTCTTAGTGGCGGTTGTGATGCCAGCTCTCGGTTTTGTCCACTCAATGGTGATGCACCAAACGTTATTGGGTAACTACCCGATGTCTATCCGTTGGTTGATTCACCGTTACTTGCTAAAACAAGCGGTTGGATTTTTCCAGCGTGACTTTGCAGGCCGAGTTGCGACCAAAGTGATGCAAAGTGCGTTAGCGGTACGAGAAACGGTCATGAAGCTGGTGGATGTACTGGTTTATATCAGCGTTTATTTTCTTTCGATGCTTTGGATGATGGGCGAAGCCGATGGTTTGCTAATGCTACCTATTGTGATTTGGATAGGAATGTACGCGGTTATCCAGTTCTACTTTATCCCTAAAATGAAACAAGTAGCGACAGAGCAAGCGGATGCTCGTTCTGTAATGACTGGGCGCATTGTCGATTCTTACACCAACATATCTACCGTAAAGCTATTCGCGCACTCGCAACGAGAGTTGGAATACGCAGAAAGCAGCATGAAGCAATTTTTGGTGACGGTTTACCGCCAAATGCGCATGGTGACTTGTTTACTGTTTAGTGTGGATGCCATCAACTATTTGCTGCTGATGTCTATTAGTGCCATTTCGGTTTATCTATGGCTAGATCACGCTGTAACAATTGGTGCTATTGCGATTGCCATCAGTATTGCATTGCGCGTACAAGGTATGTCGAAGTGGATCATGTGGGAAGTTAGCGCACTGTTTGAAAACATCGGTACAGTAGTAGACGGTATTAATACGATTTCAAACGATGTTGAAGTGAAAGACGTGCCAAATGCCAAGCCTTTGCAAATCTCGCAAGGTGAGATCTGCTTTGATCACGTAGGTTTTAACTACAGTGACGAGAAGGCGGTATTTGAAAACTTGAACCTGACTATCAAACCGGGCGAAAAAGTCGGTATTGTCGGTCGCTCTGGGGCAGGTAAATCCACGTTGGTCAACTTGTTGCTGCGTTTTTACGACGTAAATACCGGTAAGATTTGTATTGATGGACAGGACATTTCTCAAGTCGAACAAGAGTCGCTGCGTCAACATATCGGTATGATCACGCAGGACACTTCTTTGCTGCATCGTTCAATTAAAGAGAACATTCTTTACGGTGATCCAGATGCTTCAATGGATGCCGTTATCGCAGCTGCTGAGAAAGCACATGCTCATGATTTCATTCAATCTCTACGAGACGAGCAAGGTAACGTTGGCTATGACGTTGAAGTGGGTGAACGCGGTGTGAAGCTGTCTGGTGGTCAGCGTCAACGTGTGGCGATTGCTCGCGTTCTGCTGAAAAACGCGCCAATTTTGATCATGGACGAAGCTACGTCTGCACTTGATTCAGAAGTGGAGTCGGCAATTCAAGAAAACCTTGAAGTTCTGATGGAAGGAAAAACAGTGATCGCGATTGCTCACCGTTTATCAACGATTGCCGCGATGGATCGTTTGATTGTAATGGATGACGGCAAAATCATTGAGCAAGGCTCGCATCACGAACTGCTGCAATTGGGTGGTGTTTACGCTCAGTTGTGGAAGCATCAAACCGGCGGTTTTTTGTCTGAGTAAGATGCTGCCAAACAGCTGCATCTAAATGAGACTAAACGAAAGAGGAGCGAATGCTCCTCTTTTTTGTGTTTGTCGTTTATACCGAGTGGGTGGCGTTAATGGGCAACGTTAACTTGTGATTATTCATTGAGTTAGACCAACTTAGTGATGGTTATGTATATAACTGTCTGTCGTTATTGAATTTTTTACGCTTTTTTTACGCGAACTCCGAATGGGCTTTTGCTAAAGTTTCTGCATCGAATTTTGGTTGATGTACTTTATGTTTGCTCATTGGCGAGATAACACCTTTCTCTTTTCTACTACCGTGATTGTTGGAGCGGTTGTGGTCTCATGGCTGTTAGACCAACTGTTTGGCTCTACAGCCGCAGTCCTGCTGATTTTACAGTTAGCAGTCGTGGTAGTGGCGTTTCAATGCAACTCGCGATTCGCTTATGCGGCGGCGGTGATCGAAGCGTTGAGCTTCAACTTCTTTTTCACGACGCCTCGTTACTCTTTGCAGATGTTTCGTCCGGAAGACATTTTTAATTTAGTCGTGTTTATGGTGGTGGCATTTATCACCAGCACCTTTGCGGATCTTTATCGTCGCCAGCAGGGAGAATTAAAACAAACCAAGCTGCAAAACAGCATCCTGCTATCGGTGTCCCATGACCTACGCACGCCGTTGGCAACCATTATTGGAACACTGACCACACTCAACGAGTACATGCCCAAGCTCAATGACTTAGAGCGCAAAGAATTGCTCGACAGTGCGACTTCAGAAAGCCACCGCTTGCATCAATATATAGAGAACCTCTTACAGGCGACTAAGCTCCAGCACGGCACATTAAAAATTACCAAAAAAGATGAGCCTATTGCGAATATTGTGCGGGATGCGGTTTCTCGTTTGCCGAATTACACCGAGAAAGTATCCATGAATATGGATGATGCCGTTGGCTATTTGTCAGTAAGTCGTTCGCTCATCGAACAAGCGATTTTTAATGTGCTGGATAATGCCATGCGATTTTCACCAGAGAATGAATCTGTCGAGGTTTCACTTTCTAAGCAGGGTTCGTCGTGCGTGATTGATGTTCGGGACATGGGGATTGGCATCAAAGCTGAAGATGCGGAAAAAATATTCAACCTTTTCTATTCCGGTGTGAACAACAAATCGGCCGATTCAGGCACCGGAATGGGACTCGCGGTTGCCAAAGGTATCATCACCGCACACCATGGATATATTCAATCTATGCCAGTATCAGAAGGGACGCTGATCCGCATTCGACTTCCACTCAATCAAGGAGCAGAGCAGGCGTGAGTTACAAAGTTTTAGTTGTGGACGATGAGCCTCGCATTCATACCTTTATTCGAATTTCGCTGTCTGCTGAAGGGTTTGATTACATTGGCGCGAGTACCATTGCAGAAGCCAAAGCGTGTTTCGAAGCACATTCGCCGCACGTAATTCTGCTAGATTTAGGCTTGCCCGACGGCGATGGGGCGGAGTTTCTCACTACGCTTCGTCAGACGTATAAAACGCCAGTGCTAGTGCTGACAGCTCGCGATCAAGAAGAGGAAAAAATCCGCCTTTTAGAAGCGGGCGCGAATGATTACTTGAGCAAGCCTTTTGGCGTAAAAGAGCTCATCGCGCGCATCAAAGTGCTGGTTCGAGATTTGGTGGATGAGCAAACCGTCGCTGATGAGCTGGTGGCTGGCCGAGTCAAAATCATCAAAAGTACTCACCAATTTTGGTTGGATCAGAGGGAAATTCCACTCACCAAGAAAGAGTTTTCTTTCATTGAACAGTTGATTCTCAAGCCGGGAAAACTCATTGAGCAAACTCATTTGCTAGCGGTGATTTGGGGAAAAAGTCATGTCGAAGACACTCACTACTTACGCGTGTTAGTGAGTCAACTACGCAAAAAACTGAACGATAGTGCTGACGAACAGCGGCTATTAAAAACCGAGCCAGGGCTGGGTTATCGTTTAGTGCTTGAGACGTCCAAGCACTACTAAATTCCAAATTTAATCAACGTTAATGCCAAGGTTTAGTGTTGGTTATCGGCACTCGAACAGGATTCGTGTTGCCTATTTTCCGTGACGGAAAACCAGTCTAACCCTTAACGCATTAGCATTTTCTATACATAAAACACAGTTAGGTATTGATATGGCTCACTTTACAGTAATTGGTCTAGGGCGATTTGGCGTTGCCGCCAGCTTAGAACTTATTCATCTTGGACACACCGTAACGGGGGTGGATAGCGACCCGAAAATCGTCGAAAAATACGTCGAAGAGTTAACGCAAGCGGTCATATGTGACGCAACAGACGAAGGTGCACTCAGAGAGTTAGCGTTAGCGAACAGTGATGTGGTGTTGGTGGCGATTGGCGAAGACATGCAAGCCAGTTTGTTGTGTACGCTGGCGCTGAAAAATCTGGGTGTGAAATCTATTTGGGTCAAAGCGAGCACCAAAGCACACCACACCATCGTGTCTAAGCTTGGTGTACAACGCATTATTCATCCGGAAGAGGAGATGGGCGTAAGAGTCGCGCAGGCACTCAACTATCCGATGGTGAACAACTATTTGGAAATGGGGCATGGTTTGTATGTGGTGGAAATCCACGTTAAATCCAATCTGCACGATACGCCGCTTTCTAAGTTGATCAGCCGAGGCAGTTACAACATTCAGCCTATCTTGGTGAAGCGCGAAGAAGCCGTCTACACCAATATCAATGATGAGTTTGTGCTTAATGAGTTCGACACGCTGTTGCTTTGCGGTAGTCGCGCTGAGCTGAAATACGTCGCTCCAAGGTTGGTGTAACATGGTTTTGTGGCATCCCTCTGTTATCCCAATCGAGCGAAAACCCAAAGCGGGCAAAAAATTGTTGGGCGCACCGCCATTAATACTTAGCCTCAGCTTTGCGTGCTTGATCATGCTCGGCACGGTCTTACTCAAACTGCCGATTGCCACCACAGAGCCCATCACTTGGATTCAAAGCCTGTTTACAGCAACATCGGCCATTACGGTGACGGGATTAGTTGTGGTGGACACGGGCACGGCGTTTACGCCTTTTGGGCAAGTGGTTATTGCTTTCCTGATTCAATGTGGTGGCCTAGGTTTGATGACGTTTGCTATCGTGACCTTGCTGGCTCTGGGCGGAAAAATTGGCTTTTTGGAGCGAGCAGTCGCGAGAGAGGCGTTCAACCAGACTGATTCATCGATACTCATTGCCACTGCTAAATCTGTATTGATGTTCGCTCTGCTCGTTGAACTTATTGGTTTCACTATTTTGAGCGTTTATTGGAGTGAAGAGCTGGGCTGGGAAACCAGTTTGTTCCATGGTTTCTTCTACACCATCAGTGCGTTTAACAATGCAGGTTTTGCGTTGAGTGCCGATAGCTTAATGCCTTACGTGGACGACCCGGTCGTTAACTTCACCATTACCAGTTTGTTCATTATTGGTGGTTTAGGCTTCTCGGTTTGGATTGACTTAAAACGCAATCGCCGTTGGCATCGACTCACCGTTTACAGTCGAATGATGATCTTAGGCACGATGATCATTAACGTGGTGGCACTTATCGCGATTTATCTGATTGAATATGACAACCCCAACACGCTTGCCCCGTTGAGCGAAGCAGGGAAATGGTGGGCATCGTGGTTTCAAGCGGTGACGCCAAGAACGGCAGGGTTCAACACTTTAGCTATCGATCAGTTGGAAGATGCCACAACGGCGATCATTCTGGTGTTGATGTTTATCGGCGGTGGATCATTGAGTACGGCAAGTGGCATTAAAGTTGTGACATTTATAGTGTTAGTCTTGGCGACTTACAGCTATTTGCGTCGCGATGAAGCAACCTATGCCTTTCAACGCGAGATTCCCAAAGAGACCATCAGCAAGGCATTGGCGCTGACTCTGATCTCGGTGGGGGTGACTTGGTTTGCCATATTCACGCTGTTACTGACAGAGAAAGCGTCTATGTTAGACATTATGTTCGAAGCGGTCTCGGCACTGGGTACGGTTGGGTTATCGCGAGGCTTAACGGGCAGTTTGTCCGAACCGGGTGAGTTAGTGATCATCTTCATGATGTTTATGGGACGATTAGGGCCTCTTACATTAGCGTACTTCTTAGCCAGTCCAAGAAAGAAAAAAGCGCGTTACGCGAGTACTAAACTGGCAATAGGGTAAATGGGCTAACTCGTACAAAGTGAGCAAAAGGCTAGACAAAAGAGGAGTAACTGCTCCTCTTTTTGTGCTCGTTGTAGCCACGAAACTGTATACGGCAGTCTCTCTCACAACAATTTATGATTCATCTCTATTTTTTATCATTTATAAATTGTCGTTTTTGAGGTGTTGTCCAGAATGGCATTATCCACGTGCAACATAAGATTGCCGGGAATAAAAATAATTACAATACTGCCTTACTGGAAGATACATGAAAATCAAACCCCTCCCACCTTTAAATAGCCTCGTTGCGTTTGAAGCGTCGGCGCGGCACTTGAGTTTTACGTTAGCCGCTGACGAGCTAAACGTGACCCAAGGTGCTATCAGTCGCCAAATTAGACAATTAGAAGAATACTTAGGCAAGGCTATGTTCACGCGAGCCAATCGAAGCATTAATTTAACGCCTACAGGTCTTCAATATTATCAAGCAGTCAGCCAATCTTTGCTCGATATTGCTCAAATCACGGGTGAAGTGAAGAAGTGGCAGGGCGAACAAAAGATCACGGTTGCGACGACAAATGCAATGGCAGCCTTGTGGTTGTTGCCTAAGGTTGCTCAATTTCAAAATGAACATGATGACATCGATATAAGAATATTGGCCTCAGATAATGTGTTGGACTTACGCCGATTAGATTGCGATCTCGCCTTGTTTTATTGTCGCACTCCACCTGCGGAAATGGATGTGACAACGCTATTTTCAGAAGAAGTATTCCCTGTGTGTAGCCCGCTTTATTTAGAGAAAATCGGCCAGCCTAGTAAGCCAGAAGAAATCTTCAATAAAACGTTACTCTATCTGGAAGAGTCTCAAAGAGATTGGGTGAATTGGGAGCAGTGGTTTGCGAGTGTAGGATTGCCAAATATTTCGCCTCGTAATCGCATGAACATCAATAACTATCCAATGCTGTTACAAGCGGCAATTAATGGTCAGGGAATCGCGTTAGCCTGGGGGTCATTAGTGGACGACTATTTACAAAGCGGTGCTTTAGTTAGGCCAGTCGAACACGTGCTTTCAACACCTTCCAATTTCTCTATGCTTGAACCTAAAAATAGAGGTTTAATCCCAGCAAGCGTCAAGCGTTTTAGAGAGTGGCTTTTGCAACAGTTGCCAGATGAGGTGGGTGATCGAGGTTTAGCCTAAATCAATAAGCAGAGAAAATAACAGAGTTTGGTCATGTTAAAAAGCGGGAGTACCAGTTCCCGCTTTGTTTTAATTGATTGATGAAACGACGCACTAACTTAGTACTGGTCCCTGATTGAGTGTGGAATCATCTTTTAGTGAGGATGTTGAAGCGATAGGCTCGGAAACCACTGTTTTGCTTTCAACAAGCGGTTCAACAGGACCATCAAGTTTCTCTTGCTCTGGGTGAACGTGCTCTGGAAGCATTGCCCATGGCTTAGGTTCGCGTCGAATACTATGAAACAGCGTTAAGCTCATCACTGCGATAAAAATGGCGATAGGGAAACCGGCAATAATGGAGGCCGTTTGCATTGCTTTTAACCCTCCTGCGTATAGAAGTACTCCCGCAATGGCTGCGATCATGATCCCCCACAATACGCGTATAGAGGTAGGAGGCTCACTGTGCCCAGCGGCATCGAGGGTACATAGAACCAAGGTACCCGAGTCTGCGGAGGTAATGAAATAAGTACCGAGTAATAGACACGCAAGCACGCTAAGTAGTTTACCAAACATACCTGTATCTAGATTGTCGAATAGCGTAAACAAAGCGCGTGTCGTATCGGCTTTAGTCGCTTCAAGAATCGGGCCGCCAGAAAAATCCGCAGGTGGTGTTTGTTTGGTTTCTTGTGCCGCAGTGACTTGCTCTTGATGAGCAACACGAGCGTCTTGCTCTACCTTCAACGCTGCACCACCAAATACTGAAATCCATAAAAACGTGATCAGCGTGGGTACGATGAGAGCACCGCCGATAAGTTCACGTATTGTGCGTCCTTTAGAGATACGAGCCACAAACATGCCAACGAAAGGTGCCCAAGTCATCCACCAAGGCCAGTAATAAGCCGTCCACCAGTTTTGCCAGCCAGAGTCATTCTGTGCATCGCTCCATAAGCTCATACCGACAATGTTTTGTGCATAAAGCCCTGTGCTTTCAAGTAGCGTATTTAAGATATAGCGAGTTGGACCAATGTAAAGTACGACTAGCACGAGTGCGAGTGAAAGCAGCATGTTCCATTCTGATAAACGGCGAATACCTTTTCCTACACCAGATAGCACCGACGCAACCGCACAAGTACAAAGGGAAACGATAATAAAGAGTTGAATCCCCAAACTAATTTCTAGACCAAAGGCTTGATTCAAACCAGAGTTTATTTGGATAACTCCCATCCCCAAGGTTTGAGAGATACCGAAAGCAGTCACCGCGACTGTTAGGATATCAACCGTGTGCCCGATAGGCCCATAAATACGATCACCAATCAAAGGGTACAAGATAGAGCGTAGGGTAAAAGGCAGATCTTTACGGTAGGAAAAGTAAGCTAATGCGAGTGCAACAATGATAAAGACAGACCAAGGATGTAGACCCCAGTGAAAGAATGTCAGTTTCATTGATGTTGTTGCGGCTTCATTGGTCAGGCCTTGAGTAAATGGGTTGTCAGCGTAATGCCACATCGGTTCGGCGACCGACCAGAAAATCAAGCCTATCCCCATGCCTCCGGAAAAAAGCATGGATACCCAAGACAAATAACTAAACTCTGGTTTTTCGTCATCTTTACTCAAACGAATATGCCCATATCGACTAACCATAAGGTAAAGAAGAAAACCGACAACGAGTGAAACAAGTCCGATGTAAAACCACTTCATATTCTGTAGCAAAATGCCGGAAATCGTTTCGAAGTATTGGCCCGCTTGATTGGCGAGAATGGCGCAGAAAAGTACAAAACCGATAACGACGATCTTTGATGCGATTGTCACAGTCGGATTGAGTCCTTTCAATATCCCAGATGTTGCTCTCATAGGCATCCCTCACAGTGCGTTTGTTTTAATGTTATTGTTTGTTGCGTTATTGTTAATTTTTGAAAGAGAGTAGAGAGAGGGCTTTTGTGTTTCAACTGATTAATACTCATCGGTTAATGAGTATTAATCATGACAAGAAGATCATTGTTAATTAAAAGGTTATTTTTTTGTTCGAGATCAATGCATGAATGACAAAAACTCATCCAAGCCCGGCGAAAAAGTCGTTTGTTTGTTGCCGGGTTGTTAATCAAGATTATCTCCACTAACACAACACGATGTTGTACGCACTGGATGCAACTCGACTCTCGGAGATAAGAATATGAGCAATGTCAACCAAACCATTATTCCTGTTGAACTTGTTGATAATGTACTGAACCCAATCAGTGAAGCAACAGGAATGCCGAATCAGGCCTACACCAGCGAAGAGTATTTTACTTTTGAGCGTGATCAGGTGTTTGGTAACACTTGGGTATGTATTGGTTTTGCATCAGACCTGCTTAGAAATGGTTATGTAATGCCACTTGATTTCATGAATCTTCCACTACTCATGATGAGAAATCGTCAAGGTGAAGTCCAAGTCTTCCACAACGTGTGTAGCCACCGAGGTATGAAGCTGGTTCATGAGGCAGGCGAAGTTCAAGGCATGATTCGCTGTCCTTACCATTCATGGACGTACGATCTTGACGGCAATCTAAAAGGCACACCACACATCGGTGGTATCGCAAAACACAAAGATGACCGATTTAAGTGTGAAAAGCACGGCCTTAAGCCACTTCGTTCAGCCGTTTGGATGGACATGGTATTCGTCAACTTATCGGGCAATGCAGAAAGCTTTGAAGAGCATATCGCGCCGCTAGAGCAACGTTGGCAGCAATTCTTAGGTGAAGAAGGATTAGGGCTTCTTCGCCGCGTGAACATGGGTGGCAACTTAGAGATAGAAGTGAAAAGTAACTGGAAGCTTGCCGTAGAAAACTACTGTGAAGCTTACCACTTACCTTGGGTGCATCCGAGTTTGAACAGTTATTCTCGCCTAGAGGATCACTACAACATCATGTTTGCAGAGCGTTTTGCTGGCCAAGGTAGTCTCGCATACAACCTCTCTGATACTGCAGGAACACACTTACCTAAATTTCCAAGCTGGCCAGAAGATAAACTGCGTCATGCAGAATATGTTGCACTCTTTCCAAACGTGTTGCTTGGTATTCAAGCCGATCATGCCTTTGCAATGATGATTGAACCAATCACTGCGAATAAAAGTGTTGAGCACCTACGTGTTTTCTATGTGGGTGATGAAGCAACGAAAGATGAGTTCGCTGCGTGCCGTACTGCTACCGTTGAGTCATGGCGAGTCGTATTCGGCGAAGATATTGGAGCGGTCGAGGGCATGCAGGAAGGTCGTTACTCACCTGGCTTTGGTGGTGGTGTGTTCTCACCAGAAATGGATGTTCCGACGCATTTCTTTCAAACCTGGTTGGCAAAGCAAGTGAAAGCGGCACTGGAGCAGTAATATGATGCATTACCTTAATTATATTGATGGTGAGTGGTGCGATTCAGAGCAAGCGCTGACCGTCATTAACCCTGGCACAGCCGAAGCGTATGCGACGATTGCAGAAGCCACTATCACCGATGCCGACCGCGCAATGGCAGCGGCACGTCGAGTGGTCAAGCAAGGTCTTCTTTCGGACGTTCGTCCAGCCGTCAGAACCGAGTGGATGTTAAAAGCCTCCGCGGCTATTCGTGAAATGGTTGATGAAGGTGGGTTAGTTGCCTGCCGTGAAAATGGGAAATCTTTGCAAGATGCCAAAGATGAGTTTTTAGAATCGGCACGTTACTTCGAATACTACGCTGGCATGGCCGACAAGCTGGAAGGCACGTCAATTCCATTGGGTAAAGATTATGTCGATTTCACCCAATATGTGCCGTTTGGTGTGTCAGTGCAGATTGTGCCGTGGAATTTCCCAGTTTCTATTTGTGCACGCTCATTAGCACCTGCATTAGCTGCTGGTAACGCAGTGGTGATCAAATCGCCAGAGATTTCCCCACTCGCTATGACGTTGTTGATTAAAGCGATTGAAAAAGCGGGCTTCCCAAAAGGCACGATTAACTTGCTATGTGGCAAAGGCTCAGTCGTTGGCAGTCATTTGGTGCAGCATCAAGACGTTGATCAAATTGTCTTTACAGGTTCTGTGCCGACCGGCCAACGCATACTGAAAGATTCAGCGCAACGCGCCACACCATCTGTGATGGAGCTGGGTGGTAAATCGGCCGCTATCGCACTGAAAGATGTGAGTCTCGAAACGCTTTTACAAAGCGTTCAAGTCGGTATTTTCTTTAACGCTGGTCAAGTTTGTTCGGCAATGTCTCGTTTGCTAATTCAAAAAGAGCGTTATGAAGAAGTAAAAGCGGCGGTAGTGGAAATGGCAAAAAGCCTAACTATTGGTCAAGGCGAAAGCCAGCCGGACATCACACCGTTGGTATCGGCTGATCAACAAGCACGCGTGCTTGAAATGATAGAACAAGCAAAAGCCGACGGCGCGAACATCCTAACGGGTGGGTACGCCCCTGATTTGTCAGGTTACTTTGTGGCACCGACGGTGATTGAAGCCTCACCAGATATGCGTATTGCTCAAGAAGAAGTGTTTGGCCCTGTACTGGTAATTACACCGTTTGAAACCGAGCAAGAGGCCGTTGAAATCGCGAATGGCACCGATTTTGGCCTGGTCGCTGGTGTCTTTGGTGAAAGCCTAAACCAAACATTGCGTGTGGCACAGCAACTGCGTGGTGGACAAGTGTTCATCAATGAATGGTTTGCTGGTGGCATCGAAACACCATTTGGTGGCGTGGGCTTGTCCGGGTTTGGGCGAGAAAAAGGACAAGAAGCGATTTATAGCTACGTCCAGACACGCAATATTGCCATTCGTTTGCAGTAAGACAGCAACGTATAGCTACCGTGTAACTGTATTTTCATCACCTCGTACCGGCTTGGATTTCAGACCACAAGCTAGGGCGAGGTTGATGGAATAACAACAAATCTGACAGCGGTTTGTAAACACGGAAATTCTGAACAAGGTAGTTGGAGTATAAGTGATGAGAAAGTGGCTCTGTATTATTTGCGGCTTAATCTATGATGAAGCACAAGGTTGGCCATCCGATGGCATTGCACCAGGAACAGCATGGGAAGATGTGCCGGATGATTGGTTATGCCCCGATTGTTTAGTGGGTAAGGCCGATTTTGAAATGATCGAAATCACCGACGATGCGCCAGTAGAAGAGGTCGTGGCAGTGTCTTCGGTATCGGTAGGATCGTCTGTTCAGCCAAATACGGCTCAGCCACTTCCATCTGAAGTCACTCAACCTATATTTTCAGCTGACCCTATCGTTATCATCGGCAGTGGCCACAGTGGTTACCAGTTGGCAGCGGCACTTAGAGCACAATCTGAAACGGTTCCGATCACTGTCTTTACCGCTGATGATGGCGCACTGTACAGCAAGCCTGCCTTGTCTAATGCACTGGTCATGAATAAAGACGGCGACGCGCTACAAAGTGAGAGCGCGTTGGAGTGGGAAAGCCGTCTCAACATCCGAGTTTACCCGCATACCCGTGTTGAACAGATCGATCGTGCCAATTCAACGTTACATACCTCCATCGGTAAATACGCCTACAGCCGCTTGGTACTGGCAACAGGTGCATCACCGATTGAAATCCCAATTGAGGGCGATCGCTCTTGGGTTATGAGTGTGAACGACTTAGTTGATTACCGCCGTTTCAGGGCGGAGCTGCAAGACAAAAAGCGCATCGCGATCCTAGGTGATGGCTTAATTGGCTGTGAGTTCGCAAATGATCTGATCGAAAGCGGTTATGAAGTAACAGTTATCGGGTTGGGTCAATGGCCAATGGAGCGTTTGATCCCGCAACAGTTGGGTGAATCATTACAAAGCGCACTTGCCGATCGAGGCGTGCAATGGGCTCTACAAGACAGTATCGCCAGAATCGAGCCAAGGTCCGAATCAAGCGCGGTTTTGCATCTAAACAGTGGCAAGCAGATTGAAGCAGACCTAGTGCTAAGCGCGGTTGGACTCAAGCCAAATGTTTCTCTGGCTGAGCGCGCGGGGCTTGAAGTAGGCCGGGGCATTAAAGTGAATCAATTCGGCCAGACGAGTGATGAGAATATTTACTCGCTAGGTGATTGTGTTGAAACTGATCACGGGTGGCAGCCCTATATTGCGCCGATTAATCAAATGATCCCTTCTGTAGCGAAAAGCTTGCTAGGCGATGTCGCCCCTATCTCGTTAACACCAACTCCAGTGATTGTAAAAACGCCGATTCTTCCACTCACGATTTTCCCGGTAGCCGCTGAAGAACAGGGACAATGGTACATCGAGACCCAAGCAGATGAATTGACCGCTGCGTTTTATTCACCAGAAGGAGCAATGCTCGGTTTTTCGTTGCTAGGAAGAAAAGTACAGTCATTACGCGGCCCTTGGCTAGATCAATTGTCATTGAAACTGTCAGCAGCGTAGCGGAGAAAAAAGATGATTCATTTACCCAATGATGACGTGACGTGTGGTTGGTACCATGCGTTGCCAAGTATTCCAGAAAAATCGGCGTTAAAAGGTAAACAAAGTGCTGACTATGCCGTGTTAGGTGCCGGTTTCGCAGGCCTAGCTATGGCAAGACGTTTAGCTGAACTTATGCCTAATGCACGAATTATACTGATTGATGCGCAACGTATCGGCCAAGGGGCTTCAGGAAGAAATTCGGGCTTTGTTATCGATTTGCCTCATAAGTTTTCACTTGAGCATCCCGACCCTGAGCACAAACAAAAGTTATTGTCGCTCAACCGTTCTGCGATTGCTCAGCTAAACACTTTAGTGTCGAAGCACAGTATTTCTTGTCAGTGGTCAGCAAAGGGCAAATATCAAGGAGCCGTAGGGGCGCGCGGTGAAGCGTATCTCGATCACTTTGAGCACCTAATGAAAGACCTTGGCGAACCATACTTCCATGTTAATGGCAGTGAGCTGGCGAAAGTCTTGGGAACCAACTACTACAGCCGCGCAATTTACACGCCAGGTGGTTATTTAATGCAACCTGCTGCTTTGGTGCGTGGGCTAGGGGAAAGCCTTCCAGAGAACGTCGAGGTGTTAGAGAACTCGCCAATCCGCAAGCTCAGCAAAGAAAACGGTTGCTGGGTATTACATGGAGATAGTGGCTCTGTTGAAACCCCTGAACTGCTGCTTGGGACCAGCATTTTTACTCGGGAGTTTGGTTATCTTAAAAACAGACTACTTCCAGTGATGACGTTTGCAAGCTGGACGCGTCCATTAACCGACGCAGAAATGCAACGATACGGAGGTGAGCTGAATTGGGGGTTAACTCCAGCTGATCATGCGGGAACGACGTTACGTATGACCGCCGATCGACGTATTTTGATCCGCAATACTTACAAACACGTGCCGAAATATGGCTCAAGCATGAACGATAAAGTCAGAGAACAAATTCGCGACGATCATCGTCAGGTCTTTCTGGCGCGTTATCCCGAGCTGGCCGACGTACCATTTACTCACACATGGGGTGGGGTGTATGCCATCTCTCGTAACTTTACTAACTTTTTCGGTCAATTAGATGAAGGTGTTTATGCCAGCGCTTGTGACAATGGTGTTGGTGCTGCGTGGGGAACCATTTCTGGAACACTGTTAGCTGACTATGTCGTTGGTGCGACATCTAAATCATTGGATGACATACAGCAAGTGACAGGAATGCCTTGTTTGAATCCGCCAGAGCCTTTTTTAGGTTTGGGAGTAAAAACGCGTATCCAATTAGCAAAATGGCAAAGCCGGAGTGAATTATGAAGCAAGTCAAACTTGTTGATAGTAAAAGTCTAGATTTCAATGTTCGT
This sequence comes from Vibrio sp. 1557, assembly GCF_033340175.1. Lineage (NCBI taxonomy): Bacteria > Pseudomonadati > Pseudomonadota > Gammaproteobacteria > Vibrionales > Vibrionaceae > Vibrio > Vibrio sp. 1557. Next base: position 26,736 of record NZ_JAWOVZ010000005.1, read on the forward strand.
GGTGATACGCCGGGAATGGCGTATGTTGCCAGGGCGTTAAGCCCAGAAATTTCACCAAACATTGGTGTAGGCTTTGCTAAATGGGAAGGCGCTAAAGTGGCTTGGACAGTGCTTTATGATGAAGTTGTTTTTGTGATTGAAGGCTGTTTTGAGCTGACCGCAAATGGTGAGACACATTTTGTGCACCCAGGTCAGATGCTTTGGATACCGGAAGGAACTGAATTGGTTTATGGTGGGCATGCTCTGTTCGGCTATGTGGTTCATCCAGGAAACTGGAAAGAGTTACATGGTATTGAATGACTTTTATCATTTAGTAGTGTCTCGGAAAGGCAAAACAAAAATCCGATTTTTACCCATGAGTTTTCGTAAAAGAACTTAATCTCAATGGAGCAAGGGTTTCTTACTTGCTATGTTTCTTGGTCACGTTTCCAGACGTGTTAGACCTTTCTCAATTGCTATTTTATCTATCAAAAAGGGAAGCCTTGGCTTCCCTATAATGAGTCTTCTTTTGGCTTGGCTAAATCTTTTATTTTAGCTCAAATTTACCCTGCATGATTGCCCAGTGACCCGGGAATGAACAGAAGAATGAATAGTCACCGCCGGCTTTCATTTTCTCAGTACTGAACGTAATGCTGGTGCTTTCACCGCCACCAATTACTTTTGTGTGAGCGTAGACGCGATCATCATTTGGTTTTACGTAGTTATTTTCTGCTCCAGCTGCCATGCCATCAGTACCGACTGCTTGTAGGTTGGCTGTGTCAGAGATGACCACGTTGTGACCCATCGATTGCGCTGGCATCTTACCTGTGTGATTAAGCGTCAGTTTTACCTCTTTACAAGTGGCTGGTACGCTCAATGTTTTAGTAGAAAACTGCATCATATCGTTAGCATCTAATGACACTTCACACTCGGCACTGGCTTGGGCACCAAAGCTCATTCCTACTAATGCGAAGGTTGTTGCTAATAAACGTAAAGACATATAACACTCTCCATTTTGTATTTTAGGCTGACTTGGATTGATCTTATCCAATAGTTCTCATTATCAGCCAATTTTCACTCCAAAAACGTGCTTCAATCGGTATATTGACGTTTTGTTGCAAGCTTGTACTGGTCAGTTCCGCTATTTGATCACTCAAATGCCTTATTTCATGCGATTGCGTGAGTTAAATCAAAAGTCGTGATTAGCCAGAGTTAAGGTGAAAATAATCTCTCTAAACGGGTGGCAGAATTGTTTGGTTTTACGGTATTGGAGAGGTTTCAAGAAAGAAGCTCAGCTAAATTGCTGAGCTTCTAGAGAACAGACGACAAGTAGACCTAGCGAGTTTGTTTTAACGCATGCAACACATCATGCAGTGAAGGTGCGACAGTATGGCCTAATTGCTTTATTTCGTCACAAGGCTCAACCAAATCAGGAATTTGATAAGTGATCATGTTCGCTGCTACCGCAGCACGTACGCCATTATTTGAATCTTCAAAGGCGAGACATTTGGTTGGATCTACGCTTAGACGACTTGCTGCAAGCAGGTAGATCTCTGGATCAGGTTTGCCGTGTGACACTTCACAGCCTGTCGTTAAGTTGTCGAAATACTTGCTTAGGCCCGCTAACTCCAACTTCTTCTGTGCCACTTCTTTTGCTGTAGAAGTGGCGACTGCAATTGGCAACCCTTGGCCTTTCAACCACTCAAGCAGCTCAATCACCCCTTCTTTTACCGGTATCGCTTGGTGCTTAACCACAGCGTCGTAACGGTCGCGCCACTCTTGGTGTAAGCGGTCAAGATCATCCCCATAAGCTTTACGAAAAATCACTTCAATGCCCGCTGCATTGCGACCAATGATTGAAAGGTAAACATCTTTATAGAAGGGTAGGTTCTGGGCTTCACATGCTTCTTGGAAAATATGCATACAGACGCGCTCAGTATCAAGGAGCAAACCATCCATATCAAAAATAGCAGCTTGGTAGTTCATTACATTAAGACTTTTTGGTTGGGATGGCGCATTTTGACACAAGCAGATCGGTTTTTCTTCTAAAAATTAGAACTTGATTTTGATCCTATGAGTTCACATTGCCTCTGAACACACTATACACAGAGTCTATAAACTAGGTGTGAAATATAATGTTTTTAAAATTAGAAAAATTTCAGTTAAATAGATAAAACTCTAGCTTATATTAAGCTAGAGTTTTATTAATATTCTATTGTTATTTTAACTATTGGATAATTTATTAATAGTTAAAATTAATAATAAAATAATACCAAATCACGATTGTTTACGACTGCATGAGTGTACCAGCTCTTGACTTCAGATATTTGTTGCTCTGATAAGCCTCCGAAGTCAACGTTATCTTGGTGAATATCTTGATTTTTTATCATAAAAACAACAGGGAAATCGTCAGGGAATGGGAATTTTATAGGATAATCGGTATTAGTGAATGGAATATCGCAGAAATCGTTTACATCGCAAGGATACCAAGAGTTATTGGATAAGTAATAACCAGTTATCTTACATATAGCTTCAAGCAAGTAAGCATAGGCGTAACCCAAGTGACTGTATTTTATCTCTTCAGACAACATTTGCATAAGAAGCTCTTCAGCTCGGATGCTTTCGCCACTACTTTCCAGCATTTCATTAATCACTTTAAAGGAGTCTTGACACCTTTCCATGATGGCTTTTTCTAGCTCTGGATTACGCTCATTCTTTAGTACGTTAAAAACCTTTTCAGTATCTAATGAATATACTGTCGCCCCATATCCCATATTTTTATTCTCCTCACTTTTATACAGTTAAATTCATTTAAGTGTTTTTATCGAAGGGATTATATTTTGATGTTTTTTGAAGGTAAAGTGTATACATAGAGGTTGTATTTATTATGATGAACTTTGAAAGTTTAGATTCTTAAAATAAATACTATATATTTAATTTTATTAGATCTGGCTCATAAAAATACCTTAACTATTATTGTGTTTATTGTTAAGGGTTATTAAATCTGTGAGGTGGTTCAAGACAATAAAATTTAGAAGAAAATACCGTCAAACTTAGGTGGCTATTCTATCTGAGCACTCAGCTCACTACTTATAGTGGGCTGAGTGAGCGGTTGGGCATCGGCTCTTTATTTGGCGATGAATATGCCATATTAGGTGATATTCGTTAGTGTCTATTTTATCCCCAGCCGTTTTGCTAATCGGTGCAAATTGCCGTTATCTAATTCAAGCTGACGTGCCGTTGCTGCCCAGTTGCCTTGGTTTTTTTCCAGAGCTCGAACAATCATCGCTTTTTGGAAGGCGTCTGTGGCAGGCTTTAATCCGCCTTCTGGTAGCTCAAGCCGAGATTTTTGTTCCGTTTTTTCAACGTTCTTGATGTTCTGATTCGGCGTTCGAATATCAAAATCTTGCTCAACTAACTCAATGTCCATGGCGTGAGTACGCGCCTTTGCCAAAACACCAGCACGTTTAATGACATGTTCAAGCTCTCGCACGTTGCCTGGCCATGAATAGTCTTTGAGTGCCTGCACCAAAGTGGGAGACAAACGAATGCTGTTCAATCCCAATTTGCTTCTTAAGCGTTCGGCGAAAAAGCCCGCTAACAACACCACATCGTCTTCACGTTCACGAAGAGGTGGAACATGAAGCGGGAAGACGCTTAGGCGGTGATATAAGTCGGCTCGGAAGCGACCAGCAGTCACTTCTTCATGCAATATACGATTGGTGGCGGCGACAATGCGTGTGTTGACTCGAATATGGCGGTCATCACCCACACGTTGGATGTCGCCGTATTGAAGGGCTCGAAGTAACTTGGCTTGCAGCTCTAACGACAGTTCCCCGACTTCATCCAAAAACAGTGTGCCGCCGTCGGCTTGTTCGAACTTACCCTTTCGATTACTGATTGCGCCTGTAAAAGCCCCTTTGATATGGCCGAACAACTCGCTTTCCGCGACTGATTCCGGCAGCGCCGCACAGTTGAGGTAAACCAAAGTATTGCTAGAGCGACTAGAGCGATGGTGAATAGCGCTCGCAACCAACTCTTTACCCACGCCCGTTTCTCCCATCACTAGCACAGACAATTCAGTATCGGCGACTGCATCAATCTGCTCTTGAAGATTTTTCATGCCCACAGAGTTACCAATGATTTCATTACTTAAGGTGCGTTTCTCGGCGTAAGAGTCGCGTGGCAGGCTCGCTTGTGTCTCTAGCTGTTCTAGTAGGAGTGCAGTGTGTAAGCCACCTGCTGCCAACGCGCTGACAAAACGTAACTCTTGGTTGCGTAGCCCATCAAATTGATTGGGGTCGAAGGCGTCAATCGTAATGGCACCAATCAGTTGATCGTCGATCAGCAGAGGTAAACCAATGCAGGAATGGACATGCAGTTTGTCATCGTGGTTTGGAATCAAGCCATCGTATGGATCAGGTAAGTCGCTGTCGGAGGGAAAGCGCACGATATCGCCTGCTCGGGCAATGGCTTCTAATCTTGGGTGCTGCTCAATGGAGAAACGGCGTCCAAGGACCTCTTTCGCCAATCCATTGATCGCTAAAGGTTTAAAGTGCTGGTCTTCATACAAAAGAAGGGCAGAAGAGTCACACTTCAATACCTCTCGAATTGTGGTTAATAACGTGTCAAAGCGAGCCTGTTGAGTGAGCGCCGAGTTAAGGTCTTGCGTGATGTGTAGCCATTGCGCGATTAAAGAAGTCATAGCCAATACCGATTGTGTCTATATGACTATTGTAGTGTCTAAATGACAATTTTCAACTGTGTCTAAATGACAGCCATTAAAGTTGGGTTTTAATTAAGATATTGAAATATATAGTAATTAAAAGTTGGCACGCCCAGTGCAATACAAGAAGAAATTATTTTTGTTTATCTCGTCATTCAAGGTAGTAATTATGACAATTCACGTAAAAAACAACATCCACTGGGTAGGTCAACGCGATTGGGAAGTTCAAGACTTCCACGGTACAGAATACAAAATGACAAAAGGTACCAGCTACAACAGTTATCTAATTCGTGAAGAGAAAACCGTATTGATTGATACGGTCGATCACCGATTCAGTCAACAATTCATCCAAAATTTAGAAATGGAAATCGACCTTAAGTCTATCGACTTTATCGTGGTAAACCATGCTGAAGAAGATCACTCAGGCGCATTGTCGGCATTGATGGAGAAGATTCCGAACACGCCAATTTACTGTACAGAAGCGGCGATTGATTCGATTGTGGGTCATCATCACCATCCTGAGTGGAACTTCAAAACCGTAAAAACGGGCGATAGCATTGATATTGGTAACGGTAAGCAATTGGTCTTCGTGGAAGCGCCGATGCTGCATTGGCCGGACAGTATGATGACTTACCTAACTGGCGATGCAGTGTTATTCAGCAATGACGCATTTGGTCAGCACTACTGCGATGAACGTCTGTTCAATGATGAAGTGGATCAAAATGAGTTGATGGAACAGTGTTTGCGTTACTACTCAAACATCCTAACGCCATTCAGCAGCTTGGTAACCGCAAAAATCAAAGAAGTGCTGAGTTTCAATTTGCCTGTCGATATGATCGCTACGTCACACGGTATTGTATGGCGCGATAATCCAGTTCAAATCATCGAGCAATACTTAGCATGGGCAGACAATTATCAAGAAGATCGCATTACGATTTTCTACGATTCTATGTCAAACAACACCCGAATGATGGCCGATGCAATCGCGCAAGGCATTCACGATGTCGACCCTGGCGTGGCGGTCAAAGTCTTTAATGTCTCTAAGCATGATAAGAATGAAATTCTCGCCAATGTATTCCGCTCAAAAGGCATCTTGGTTGGTTCGTCTACCATGAATAACGTCATGATGCCGAAGATCGCTGGCATGCTAGAAGAAATTACCGGTCTGCGCTTTAAAGCGAAAAAGGCCGCTGCATTCGGTAGCTACGGGTGGAATGGTGGCGCGGTGGATCGTATCCATGCTCGATTGACTGATGCAGGTTTTGAAACCGCGGTGAGTTTGAAAACTAAATGGCGACCAGATGGTAAAGCGATGCGTGAATGTCGCGAACATGGTCAGAACATCGCGAAATTGTGGGCAAGACATTACCTGAAAAGTTCTGTTACTTCTCCGGCGATTGCTGCGTCTGCACCACAAGTTCAATCACAACCCGCTGCGCCAACGACAACACAAGCGGTAGAAGAAGTTGCTGCTCCTAGCAACCCTAGTACCGAGGCGCATCCCGCAGATTGTCAATGCATGGTGTGTACAGTTTGTAATTGGGTGTACGACCCAGCTAAAGGTGAGCCTAATCAAGGCGTTGAACCGGGTACGGCATGGTCTGAAGTGCCAGATTACTTCTTGTGCCCAGAATGTCACTTGGGTAAAGACGTTTTCGTTGAATACAACGGTTAGGAGGGAATATGCAAGCACCTATTGTGATTATTGGTAGCGGCTTTGCGGCTTACCAATTGGTGAAAACATTGCGTCGAATGGACGCACATATTCCGCTGCAAGTGTTTACTGCTGATGATGGCGCGGAATACAACAAGCCTGATTTGAGTCATGTATTCAGCAACAAGCAAACCGCCCAAGACTTGGTAGTTAAAAGTGGTGAGGCGTTCGCACAGGAACACAACATCGAACTGTTCGCCCATACCATGATTGAGCATGTCGACGTGCAAGCTCAGCAAGTGGTCGCCAACGGCCAAACCTATCCTTACTCCAAACTGGTGCTTGCGACAGGCGCGAAAGCCTTTGTGCCACCAATATCTGGCGATGCAGCACCTGAGGTGATAACGCTAAACTCGCTACAAGAATATCAATTAGCGGAAGAGCAAATTAGCCGTGCGAAACGAATTCTAGTAATGGGTGGTGGTTTGATCGGCGTCGAGATCGCCATGGATCTCGCAACCAGTGGTAAAGCCGTTACGGTGGTTGAGCCAAATCCCCGTTTGCTCGCTAACTTGATTCCTGAATTCGTCGCATTGCCGCTTGAAAATCAACTTAAGCAGCAAGGTATTCAACTTGCTTTGGAGACTGGAGTTGTCGCGATCAATCACTCGGATGATTCGCTGGTGGCAAGCTTGAGCAAAGGTAAAGCAATCGAAGCCGATGTAGTGATTTCAGCTGCGGGTTTACGTGCTAACACTTGGTTAGCGAAGGCTTGTGGGTTGAGTGTCAATAAAGGCATCGAGGTGGACGCTCGATTACAGACATCAGCAGCCAATGTGTTCGCATTAGGCGATTGTGCTGAGATCCAAGGTCGAATGATGCCGTACCTCCAACCGATCGTGCTAAGTGCCAATGCTTTGGGCAAACAACTACTGGGGCAAGAAGCAGAGTTGAAACTACCGCCTATGATGGTAAAGGTCAAAACGCCGAGCTACCCAATTCAATTGGCAGGCGATTTTAGTTCGGTGACGAACTGGAGCGTGCAGATTTCTCAAACTGGCATTGCCGCGAAAGCAGAAGATGAAAATAGCCGACTCATGTGCTTCGTCGTGACGGGAGAACAAGTTACGCAAGCATTTCCATTGCTTCGAGAGTTGTCTCAAGCCGCTCAGGCTTAACCGATTTTAACGAAAAGAATTGTAATTAGAGAGGGTATCATTATGTCGCATCTAAGAATTCCTAAAGACTGGACTGTTCAACGTTCAACGCCTTTCTTCACTAAAGACAATGTGCCACCAGCGCTACTGACTCATCACAATACCGCTGAGGGAGTGTTTGGACAGCTTTGCGTCATGGAAGGGCAAGTGACTTACTACGGCTTTGCTGATGAAAATGCCACAGAAGCAGAAGTAGTGGTGGTGATTAATGCAGGCCAGTTTGCTACAAGTCCACCGCAGTACTGGCACCGCATTGAGATGAGCGATGATGCTCAGTTCAACATCAATTTCTGGTCGAACAAGGACAAGAGTGGGCAAGCGATGTTCCATGCTAAGCAGTAGTGAACCTATGTAAGTGCTTTGACTGTTACGCTAATCGTCAAGTAAAGGGGTGTAGAAGGCGCAATAAACGGACTGCAATGCAGGATCATCGAGACCGAGGAAAGAGAAATCACGAGTAATGATTTCAATTCTTTAGTAGCATGTTACGAAACATTTCAGTCAGGTGAACTAAGGGAAGCGTGCAATGGAAAAACAACGAGTAGCATTTATTGGTCTGGGTGTGATGGGATACCCAATGGCTGGTTACCTAAGTAAAGCGGGCTTTGAAACCAAAGTATACAACCGCACAAAAGCGAAAGCCGACAAATGGGCTGAAGAATACCAAGGCGTAGCTTGTGAAACACCACGTGAAGCGGCGGAAGGCTGTGACATCGTTTTTACCTGTGTGGGTAATGATGATGACGTTCGTAGCGTTGTTTACGGTGAAGAGGGCATTCTGGTCGGCTTGAAAGCGGACGCAGTGCTAGTCGATCACACGACCACTTCTGCAGACCTAGCGGTTGAGCTGGCTGAAGCGTGTGTTAAGTACGGTAATCACTTTATTGATGCGCCAGTTTCTGGTGGTCAAGCGGGCGCAGAAAATGGTGTTCTAACCATCATGTGTGGTGGTGAGCAAAGCATTTTTGACCGTGTGTCTCCGGCGATGGATGTGTACGCGAAGCAGATGACGCTACTGGGTGAAAACGGTCAGGGTCAACGCTGTAAGATGGTAAACCAAATCTGTATTGGAGGCGTTTTACAAGGTCTGAGTGAAGCTTTGTTGCTAGCACAAAAATCAGGCTTGGACATTGCTCAAGTTGTAGAAACACTTAAGCATGGCGCTGCAGGTTCTTGGCAGATGGAAAACCGCGCAAATACGATGGCTGAAGACAAGTTCGATTTTGGCTTCGCTATTGATTGGATGCGCAAAGACTTAGGTTTCTGTCTGCAAGAAGCTGAGCGAGTGGGTCTAGAACTTCCACTGACTAAGAAAGTGGATGAGCAATACGCAGACCTTCAACGTGATGGTTTAGGTCGCATGGATACATCAGTACTGATCAAAGCGGTAGCTAAAAATCAGTAGTTGATGAATCAGTAATAGATAAACAGTTCTTTGGTATCAAAGAGCTTAAAGAAATCTAAGTTAATCATAATGAATCACCTTGAGCATGTTTTGTGACTTGTGATTAAGGATTAGTGATTTGAAATCAGGAGGTACTGTAGAGTACCTCCTTTTTTTCGTCTTTAAATCACACAGTGTAATGATTGCAGCGTTCGCTTACTTGTTTAAGCCTAGTGCAATTTCAAGACCTTTGCCGTACGCTTCGTCCGCTTGGTATGCGTGTTGAACGTGGCGCTGTTGGATGAACTCTGGCACACCGTCCATTGCGCGAGCTGTGTTGTCGAACAGAGTTTGACGTTGCTCTTCGCTCATCAGACGGAATAGGTCACCCGCTTGGCTGAAGTAGTCTTCGTCTACACGGTGGTCGTAGTGATCAGCGTTGCCGTTGATGCGTAGAGGTGGCTCAGAGTAATCTGGTTGCTCTGCCCATTCTTGTTTGTAGTTTGGCTCGTAGCCTAGTGTTGAACCAAAGTTGCCATCAACGCGCATTGCACCATCGCGGTGGTAGCTGTGAACAGGGCAACGAGGCGCGTTCACTGGGATTTGATGATGGTTCACACCTAGACGGTAACGCTGAGCATCGCCGTAAGCGAACAGACGACCTTGTAGCATCTTATCTGGAGAGAAGCCGATACCAGGTACTACTGCAGCTGGGTTGAACGCTGATTGCTCAACTTCTGCGTAGAAGTTTTCTGGGTTACGGTTCAGTTCAAACTCACCAACTGGGATCAGTGGGTAGTCTTTTTGAGACCATACACGTGTTAGGTCGAATGGGTTGAAGTTGACTTCATCCGCTTCTAGCTCAGGCATGATCTGTACGTACATCTTCCATTTAGGGAAGTCTTGACGCTCAATCGCTTCGTAAAGGTCACGGTGATGGCTTTCGCGGTCTTTACCTACGATCGCTTCTGCTTCTTGGTCAGTTAGGTTTTTGATGCCTTGCTGAGTTTTGAAGTGGAATTTCACCCAGTAACGCTCGTTTTCTGCGTTGATGAAGCTGAATGTGTGGCTACCAAAACCATGCATATGACGGTAAGACGCTGGGATACCACGGTCACTCATTACGATAGTCACTTGGTGGAATGCTTCTGGTAGTGATGTCCAGAAATCCCAGTTGTTGGTAGAGCTACGCATGTTAGTGCGAGGGTCGCGTTTTACTGCGTGGTTTAGGTCTGGGAATTTTAGTGGGTCACGTAGGAAGAATACTGGTGTGTTGTTACCAACCAAGTCCCAGTTACCTTCTTCAGTGTAGAATTTTAGTGCGAAACCACGGATGTCGCGTTCTGCGTCTGCTGCACCGCGCTCACCAGCTACAGTAGTGAAGCGAGCGAATAGTTCTGTTTTTTTGCCGATGTCAGAGAAGATCTTAGCGCGAGTGTATTTTGTGATGTCGTGCGTTACTGTGAACGTACCGTAAGCACCAGAACCTTTTGCGTGCATACGACGCTCAGGGATCACTTCGCGGTCAAAGTGTGCCAATTTTTCAAGGAACCAAACGTCTTGTAATAGTTGAGGGCCACGAGGACCTGCAGTCATAACGTTTTGGTTATGTGCGACAGGGCAACCTGCTGCTGTAGTCAATTTCTTGTTTGTCATTTTTCTTCCCCCTCCAGGGTTCAATACCTTAGAAACTGTAGAGGAGGTTATTACGGAAAAGCTGGGGGAGAAAACTGATATTGCTTATCAATTCAATAGATGGTGACTATGGTCGAAACTATATTAGAATCAGAAATTTACTACATTAGCTTGATTGACATAACAATCGGCGTTCTCGAAAGCGATTTACTGGGGGGGAGCGCTATCCAGTTAGCGTGTCTGCGATGCTAGTAATATCGCCCCTTAAATGAAGTTTTACGTGTCATCAAAGGGGCGAAAGGGGGGAAGTAATTAAGAGTACTTCACTTCAAGTTGTTCAGCTTTTGCAAATGCTGGGTGTGTCGCGAGCTGTTTCCCATAACGTTCAATATTAGGGAAGTGATTAACTAAACCAAACTTTTGAACCAATTCGACAATGAAAGACATCATGATGTCTGCGCCAGTCAGACGCTCTTCTACTAGGTAAGTTTTGCCTTCTAAGGATTGCTCGAAGTAGCCTAGTACATTCATTGCTTCCTTGTCGGCATAGCCTGATAAAAACTGAGTTTCATTTGGCTCTTTGCTTACGAAGATTTTTAGCAGCATAGGTAAAATTGCGGAGCTTTCTGCAAAGTGCATCCATTGCAAATATTCTGTGTGTGCTTTTGTACCGCGCTCAGGAGCAAAGGCTCCGTCACTGTATTTCTCAATCAAATATTCGGTCATTGCACCTGACTCAATGATAATCTCGCCGTTATCTTCAAGAACAGGTGACTTTCCTAATGGGTGAACACTTTTTAGTTCTGGCGGTGCCATGAAGGTCACGGAATCACGGACATAGGGTACAATTTCGTAATTTACATCTAGCTCTTCAAGTAACCAAATGATGCGCTTTGAACGAGACTGATTGAGGTGGTGAAGTTTAATCATTTACATATCCCTTTTTATAATGGGTCGTTAATCTGTACTACAAGTTTGCCGAAATTCTTACCTTCCAACAGACCGATGAATGCTTCTGGCGCATTATGCAGTCCTTGTACTAGATGTTCGCGGTATTGGATCTTTCCTTCTGCCAACCATTGATTAATATCTTGCGCAAATTCACCGTAACGATGTCCGTAATCATCAAAAATGATGAAGCCCTGCACCTTGATTCGTTTGGTCAGGAGCTTACCCATTAGTAATGGAAGATGGTCGGTACCTTCAGGCAGCTCTGTCGCGTTGTACTGAGAAATCAAACCACAAAGTGGGATACGCGCATTTGTATTCAGAAGTGGCAATACAGCCTCGAATACTTTGCCACCTACGTTTTCGAAGTAAACATCGATACCTTTGTCACAGGCATTTTTCAGTTGTTCTGCAAAGTCTTCAGCTTTGTGATCAATACACTCATCGAAACCAAGCACCTCTTTAGCGTAACGGCATTTTTCTTCTCCGCCTGCTATACCAACAACTCGGCAACCTTTGATTTTACCAATTTGACCAACTGTTGCGCCTACAGGCCCCGTAGCAGCTGCTACCACGATGGTTTCCCCTGGTTTTGGCTGACCAATGTCGAGTAAACCCATGTACGCGGTAAATCCTGGCATACCTGCAACGCCTAGCGCGTAAGAAGGATTTTTCGGTTCTTTACCAAGTTTAATGACCATCTCACCAGTTGAGATAGCGTAGTCTTGCCAGCCAACAGTGTAGGCAAGAACCCATTCACCTACTTCGTAATCTGGGTGGTTTGATGCTTCTACCTGACAAACTGTACCACCGACCATTACGTCATCAATTGCAACAGGGTCAGCGTATGATTCGGCATCACTCATGCGACCACGCATGTATGGATCTAGAGATAAATAAACCGTTCTCAATAGCATTTCACCCTCTTTCGGAGTCGGTTTCGTTACCTCTTCTAAACGAAAGTTTTCTTGTGTCGGTGCACCATGGGGACGTGACGCGAGTACTATTCTGCGATTTGTTGCGTTAGTCATATCTATCTCACTTGTTGATTAGACCGGTCGTCTAGCATTTGTTTCAAAATATCCCGCTTATGTAAAGCGGGAAGGTTTACTGTGTTAACACTGACGCTTTTTCTGACAGTGAAACGTGTGTAGGGTGTTCATTCTGCTTCCACGCCGCCCGTTATGGGCAAGTGCGCGTATTCTGCAGTAAGTGTTGAGTATAGGTCAGACTTTGCGTCAATGCTGCCTGATCTTGATAAAGTTTGTTCAGCAAGCTAGCGCCATTCCAAAGGTAGTATATCTGCCTTGCTAATAACGCACTGTCACCATTGGGGATTGAGCCATCTTGAATGCCGATGTCAATGCAATCCGCTATCGCTTGAATGGTTTTGTCTGCTCCTTGGCGTAATGCCAAGCGCATTGACTCAGAGAGATCGGAGACTTCTGCACTTAACTTAACCAATAAACATTTGTTCGCATTACACACGTCGTCTTCTACTTTGACCATTTCTTCGAAATAGCTCATTAGGCGTTGGTAGCCACTCAGTTCAGTATTGGTAAAGCGTGCGTTTAAACGCTCAAAATACTTAGTAAAGTAGTCTTGAATCATCGCTTCACCAAATTGTTCTTTGGATTTGAAGTAATGATAAAACGAGCCTTTTGGCACTGCGGCCTTTTTTAATAGCTCTGAAAGACCAACACTCGTGAACCCTCGGTTTACGATTAACTCGTATCCGACGTCGAGAATATGTTGGCGTGTGTCATTCGTCTTTGCGTTCATGAAGTGTACTATAGAATGAATTAGACCAGTCGTCTAGCCTTTGTTGTGGGTTATTTAATCAGCTCATACTCAATAACAAATAGCGTGTCGGTATTTGGGTAGATTTCTCGAATTAACTGCTTAAGTTTTGGTAGTTCGATGGCTTCTTGTTCTGCATGAAACTCATTAATATCTTCAAAGTGAAGTGGTTCTACAGAACGTATCTTGATATCGCAGACTTTACGATCCGTTTCTAAGGTAAAAACTTCGACTTCTGTATTGGGAACGTAATGGCTTTCTGATTCATCTCGAATCGTTATCGTCTTTTTGCCTGACGTGATCAACGGAGTTAAGAATTCAAAAAAAGTAATCTTGGTTGGATGAGATGGCATGATGTACTCGTTAGTCTGGTTGTTTGGCGTAATTATATACCCAAATCCCTCAGAGATTCCTGTATTACTAGAACGATCGAGCGCGGATGAAGCGAATTAACTTGGCACTAAAGTAACCTGAGATAACACCTATCCAGTTGGTGCTGAGATCATCAAAACTAAATGATCGATTTGGAATAAAAAGTTGGCTTATTTCTTCCATTGAAACGATAGCCAACAGCAGTAGCAAAAGACGAATCCCAAAAATGTCGGTTTTATTCGAGCTCACCAGAGAAGGGAACGTGAAAACCGATAAAAAGCCGATCAATAAACTGAAAGTAAAGTGAAGCGTACTCGATCCGCCTAAGTAGGTTTCCATTTGCAGGTAAGCAGTATGGTGTAAGTCAGAGCTTTTCCACAGAGAGAGTGAAGCGGTTAGCGTCAGGACTAAAACAAAACTCGTGCGTGCCAGTATTAAAGCCATAATTAACCTATTGGAAAGAAGCCTAAGTAACGTTTTACAAAGTACAGTGCAGCTAAATTCTGGATAGCCATGCCAATTGCCATTGCCCACGCTGCACCAATCACCCCAAACATTTGGCAAAGCGTAACAAGTAGGCAGATGGACACCGTACCGGAGGAAATTGTAATGTATTTCATGGTTCTCTCATGACCACTCATTAATAATAAAAAACCTACTGAACCAGTCGCAACATTGACTAACTGCCCCAGAGAAAGGACGACTAATAGTGGCGCCGCGGCGAGAAACTCCTCACCAAAAAACTGCATTACAAACTCGGGGAAGAGGGTGCAAATAATTACGGGTACAATCGCTAAACCAACATTGGCTCGGCACGCCAAGCGGCTCAGGTTCTGCAGTTTGCGCATTTGACGCTCTTTGTAGAGAGAGGCAAACATCGGGGCGACCACAAAGTTAATGGTAATCAGCACGAAGCCAATCAGTAGTGATGTACGTTGGGCTGCGGCTAACAAACCGAGTTCCGCTGTTGAGATAAAAAAGCCCGTAATAACAAGGCTTCCCCATTGAAGAACATTCGTGAAGATACTGCCAACCCAGACTTGCTTGGCAGAAGAGACCATTTTTTTGTTTGGTACGAAAGCCGATGTTTGATATTGATCTGAGCCCAGCCAATTGGCACTAGATATGACCGCGACACCTATGCTCGCTAAAAGCAGTGCGGTCATTAGATTGTTGATATTTTGCTGACCGATATAGTCTAGGGCAAAGACAAAAATGACCATCAACATGCTTACCCCAAGCTGCAACGCAAACAGAGATGATACGACTTTTCTACATGCTTGAAGCACCCGACTGTTGGTTTGCGCAAGCACCAAGAAAGGTATGCAAAGCAAGCATAAAGTAATCGCATACATTGGTGATTGAGTCTGGTTTAGCTGTTCTGGAAACAGATTAAACCCTGCCAACAAAACGCCTATGGCGAGCAAGCAAAATGCCATACTTCGATAAAGTGCGGTTTTATAGTTTTGGCTTTGTTCAAGCTTCTCTTTGTTATTAAAAGCGATCGCATTGTAACGAACTAACGAGACATCAAAACCTAGCTGAGAAACGATAGCGAGTAGCGAGACTAGGTTGAATAAAAAGAAAAATTGACCGGCCGTCGAAGCGTCACTGGTCTTCGATACAATCAGAGTCAGTAAAAAAGCAAATAGCGCACTCAACACACGCGTGATTGCGGTTTTTAATCCAGTAGATAACAAGCTTTTTGTACCGCTGGGCATCAACAGTAATTTTTGTTGAACAGTGTGAAACATAGGGGCATTTAACCGTAAAGTTTATTGAGTGCGAGGCGCTGTTTTTCTTCACTGAAGGCATCGTTTAATTCTGCTGTATATTGGCGAAAATCGATCTCTTCATAATGATTGACACAATGCGCGATCTGCTTGGCCATTTCTTCAGGTGTGAGCGCTAAAAACGGGTAGTTGAGATCTTTGGTTGCGCCGATGGTCCGAATAACCATAGGAAGATGTAACTTGGATGCTTCTAGAATGGTTAACGGCATCCCTTCCCATGCTGCAGTATGTAGATAAAGGTCTGAACCCTTGAGCTTTTCAACTACCTCATCGCGAGGCAGCATGCCCGTTACATCCACATTTTCAGTGCGTAATTTCTGTTCGAGTACGTGGTCACCGCCACCTATCCATGTGATCTCTATCGGGCGGTTAAGCGCATACCGATTAAGGAACTGCAATGTGCTGATAAGAAACTGAGGATCTTTTTGGGGCGTGACACGACCAAGTACAACGAGCTTCAGCGTTTCTTGCTTGTTTCGCTCTATACGATCTTCACTTTGATAAGACACGTAGTTGTTGAGCAGTTCGGCACGTTTCACGCCAATGCTAATGGCTAGGTCACACTCTCGTTGGCTACAGCCTGCAACCACATCAATTTTGCTCAGTTTTACTTTCTCTAGTGCTTTATAGATCTGGCGTGCAAGCTCTGAGATATCTTCACGTTCGAAGGCATAACAGTGCGGTGTGTAAACCAAGCGTGCCTTGCCAAGCTTTAGAAATCGGCCGAGAAATCCTGCTTTACTCGAGTGCAAATGCACGACGTCGGGACCAAGTGATGCAATCATGTGGTTTGCATCGCGAATAAATTGAAGCAAGCCGCCTTCTACCCACTTTGTCTGTACGAAAATGTGGTGGCTGTTCTCATTGGTCAAGTCGTTTTCTCGGGCTCTGGCTAGCAAGAAATGCTGATAAGGCTCGTCTCTGGATGAATGAACATAACTATAGAGGGCGGTTTGAACGCCACCTCCAAATGCTTCTGTAACATGGAGCACTTTCTTCATGATGATTTTGTCCCTGGTGTTTGCATCCATTTGTGTTTAAAAGCATCACGCTCTTGCTCTGAATAAACGTGGCGATACAAGGGAAGATCGTACATATAGAACAGTTTTGAGAAGTCGTAGTGATTCTTAAAGTGTTGGTGGATATTGGAGTACCACTTGTTTTTCGCTTCGTTGCTGTTTTTCAGCACGAAGTCTTGCAACTCAAGAAACTCACCGATTTCTTTATCAAGAGAACTGAGCTGTTCGCACTTGATTAGCATGACGTTGGCCTGATCGTTCTGGAATGTGAAGAAAGGTTGAGTGTTGTCCAGCTCTTGGCGCATCACATCGATATTGAAATTACGCTTTAACTCGTTGTCGAACCAGTCCGCAAAATAGTTGAGATTGATATAGTTATCAAAGCAATGCTCGAGGTGCTGATACGTGACTTCCATATCTCGGTGAATTGCATCATTCTTTTTGCCTTCGATAAATTGCAAATGGAGGTCTTGAAAGAAACGAGAAAAGACAGTTGCGATTGGATCGCGGACCAGCGTAACGATTTTAATCTGCTCGCGTTTTTGTAAGATACGTTTTCGCTGCTTGAGCACTAAGCGATAGAGTGCGCGGTTTCGGAAGTCGAAGAATTTACTCACGTCTTTTTTATTGTGATACATGTGAAATTCTTCGTGATCATCAAAGGTGTGGATGTGATAGCTCGGGATATTTTTCTCCCCTAGCGTGTGCTCAATTGATGAGGAGCCAACTTTGCCCATTTGGTAAACTAAAACAAAATTATCAGCTTGGAGTTCTCGGTTCTTTTCAAATTGTCGAGAGATTGAATACTTCATCTATCCTATCCTTGATTATTCATATTCGTGGTGATGGTTTACCGGAAAAGTATGAGCAATGGCCCTTGAGTCGTTGCTCATGCTGATCATGACGGGTAATAAGAGTATTAAAATTATGGTGGTGTTTACCGCAACGAAAAACACCATGATGAGGGCGTATATCGCAAGTAATAGGCTTTTTCTGTTTTCATTAAGACTACGGAAGCAAAAGCGAATAAAAAGAAAATAACCACCAAACAGCAGACCGATACCAAGCAATCCGTATTCAATTGCGGTATCTAACACAAAGTTGTGGGTGTAGATCGCCAGCTCATCATAGTTAAAGTAACTGATCATAAAGTTGGGTAACATTTTCGCGCCGACACCTAGCACTGGGTGTTGAAGTAAAATATCTAGCCCATTGGCAAGTAAAAGTTTTCTATGAAGATTCGATACCCAGCGGGCTTCACTTTGGTTGGCAAATAAGACGTCTTCTTGGGTTATTTCCAATGTGTCTGCTAGCGTTTCAAACCCAACGTAGAGTGTGGTTGTGACGGCAGTAAACACAATGAAGCTCAAGGCTAATAAAATCGCCCACGTGTACGTTTCGCTGAGCGATTTTCTCATTAAGTTTTTTACGAGCAGTTGGTCAAAGAAGAAAAGCAGACAAAAACCAAGTAGCGCTTTTCTTTCTTGTGACAACACCAGTAATACTAAAGCTACGAGCATCAAAAGGTGAAAAGCGCGAATTTTATCTCGATAAAGGTACAGTAGTGAGCACAGTACACCGAACCCGTATTTACTTACCCCGAGTAACTTAAACCCGCTTTGATAACCCTGAGCAAAGTGCCATAAGGCAACGAGCGTACAGATGAAAAACAACAGATACGTGAAATAAACCATTACCCGTTCGTCATCAAACACGCCATAGGCGTACATTAGGCTCAGTAGGCACAAAATCGCTAACCATTGCACAGTTTCTATAACTAGCGGCATTAAAGGGACGCGATTTAGCAGACCATTTATGAACACATACCCAGTGAACAATACGAGGAACCCTATACAGGGATGCATGAGTTTTTCAGCTTTTCCTTCCAATACCACTAATGCAGTAAAACCAATAGACAAAAGGCTTGCGATGTCAGATGGGGCTAGCGCTATTCCTCCAGCACGAAACTTCATAGGAATAAAGAACAATGCTAATAGGCATGCTGCAAGCAATGAGGCGCGATGGCTCGATGGCGCGGAACTATTTGTTGGCGCAAAGCTGCTGGTAGATTCCATAGTAACCTTCACGAAATTTATCGATGGTGTAGAGAGAGGCCCTATTGACGGAGTATTGACTTGCAGCGTCGTACCGCTCAACACTTTCACACAGCTGGAGAACTTTTTGGCTCAGTTCAGTGGCGTTACCAATTTGAAATAAATATTCGGCACGTCCGGTGACTTCATCCAAACCAGGTACGTCCGACGATAGTACGGGTAAGCCTGCTGCCATCGCCTCAACCGCCGCCAAACCAAAGCCTTCGACGTGCGACGATTGCACGTAAATATCCATGTCGTTCAAAAAGGCTGGAATGTCAGAAACTACGCCATGAAAGTGAACACGTTGCGCGACGTTGATTTTTGTTGCCAATGCTTGCAGTGACGATTTTTTTTCTCCATCTCCCGCAAGGTGGAGTTCGTATCGTCTTGGTAAATGGATAAGTGCTTGGATAAGCGTTTCATGATCTTTATGTTGGTGAAGTCGGCCCACCATTCCAATCTTGATAACTGGTTTGTCGATTAGGTGGCTGGCGCATCTTGGCGTCATAGAAAACCTTTTTAAATCAACGCCATTGTGCACCACGTGATATTTGTGTTGGTAGCGAGGCATGAACTTCACCAGTTCATCTTGTACTTTTTCACTAATACTGACCGTCAAGTCGTGGCCCCAATATAAGACGTATTCCATGAACTTAAACAGCGGATAGTCACGTCGACGGTTATAAGAACAGTGCTCAGTCTGGATTCGTTTTTTACCTACCGCCAATAGCGCTAGGTAAATGGAAGGATAGAGGTGCCCGTGAACGACATCCGGCCAACGCAGCAAAGAGAATTTCTCACTCAATGACAAAGTGCGCCAGTTAAAACACTCTACCCCTTGGGCGGATAGCATTGGTAAGTAATCATTTTCATCACACAAGACCAAAATTTTGATTTCGTATTCAGGCTTATGTTCTAAAACAAGGTCGACTAAGAACTTCTGAGCACCGCCGTTCTGAGAAAGATCATTAATAATATGTAGAATCTTGGTTTTCATGATTAATTGGTCAGATATTGCTGTTTAAGGTCGGTGATTTCTGCATTTGAGAAAAAGTGCTTCGTCAATTTAGAATTCAGCATTTCTTCAACGTACTCGGGTGTAGGTTGAAATTGCGTTTTGAATTCTTTCATTAGTGGCGAGTACCATTTGTTGTCTGATTGATTTTCATAAACAACATCCACGGGGTAACCTAAAAAGTCTTCAACTGCGGAGTTAGCCTTCGTTAGCTTGTCACTTCGAATGACCAACAGTGAGAAGTTATTGTTATGGTATGTTTGATAGCCTACTTCGTGATTAAAAGACTCGTTAAACACATCAATCCCTGTTAGTTGTTTGATCTCGTTGTCAAACCACTGCAGCGCATATTGATGATTCATGTGCTTATCAAATGCTTCTTGGAGTAATTGCGGTCGTTCGGTACGTATTGCGCTGTCATCCTTTAGATATTTGTCCGCCATCCAAAAAGGAAGTGCTTGAAAGAACATTGAGACATTTCGTCCGATCGGTTCACGCACCAGCGAGATAATTCGAACTTTTTTCTTGCGCTTTAACATATGGCTCATCGTTATACGCTTTAGTCGTCGCTTTAACGCATTGATCTGAGGCTTATGCAATTGCGCTCTAACGGGGGATATTTGTTTTTGCGCATCGACGGTCATAAGGTCGTGCAAGTGAATCGAGTTAGGAATGGAATGCTCTAATGCACTCGAACCTACTTTGCCCATTTGATAGATCAATACCGGCTGTTCTTGGCTTTTCAACGTTTGGTACCAAGATAGGTTTACGTTAGTAGGCGTATTTCTGGACATAAAGCGTCTCTCCTTCCTTGGCCTTGGCTTGTGTGATTAAGACGCCAAGAGATGGAACTGAGTGTTGTATTTGTTTAGATAACGCAAGGTTAACCAGTGATGATTTTGTTGATTCTGAGCGAATGACGGTGATCAGACCATTGGCATACTGACCAAGAATAAGTGCGTCACTCACTGACAGTAGGGGTGGTGTATCGATAATGATCCGGTCATACTTATTTTGAAAATGTTCGAGCAACTTTTTAAAGCGATCAGAAGCCAGTAATTCCTGTGGGTTTGGCGGAATTAGGCCGGCCGGTAATACATCTAAGTTGGCTTCTTTTATATGTGTAACACAATCTTTGATTGGCGTATCCATCGTCAGGATATGCGTTAAGCCAGGGCTTGATTCAGCAATACCGAATCGTTTTGCGATGGAAGGTCGACGTAAATCGCAGTCGATGATCAACACCTTTTCCATTTTTGAAAACGACACCGCCATATTGATACTGGTCGATGTTTTTCCTTCTTCTGGAATAGCAGAGGTAAAGGGCAATATCTTTTGCTTCGTGTTGGTTAATCTGAGCAGAAGCGAGGTTCTGACGGAGCGGCAAGCTTCACTAAATAGCTTTTCTTCATCATCTAAATACGCGGTATAACTGACGCCGTTTTTACGCAAATTGCGTTTTTTGACCATAGGAATCACACCTAAACACGTAACACCAAGTTTCTCCTGCACATCGGCTGTGCTTCGGATAACTTCTCGCATCGTTTCTAAGATGATGACCAGAGCGCAAGCAATGGCAAAGCCAAAAAAGGTGGCAATCAGTACTAGTTTGATTCGTTGTGGTGCCACCGGGAATAGAGGAATGATGGCTTTATCAGTAAAGCGAGCAGTGACATTCTTGTAGTCGCTGGTGGCGTTGGTCTCTTTCTCACGATTTAAGAACGCTTCATAGAGTGCCTTATTGGATTCAACCTCGCGTTTTAACTGTTCGTAACGCGCTTTTTGTGACCCTAACGATTGGAAGTCTGACTTTTTGTTATCGAGTTCTGCTCGAAGCATGTCCTCTTGCGCTTTTGCAGCAAGAAGGTCTTGTTGCTTACTGAAGGAAATGTCCCGGATGAGTTGCTGGGTTCTTGATTGAATTTCAGCAAGCTGTGCTTTCGCCTGAATCATTCGATCATGCTTAGGTCCGTAGCGCTGTGCCAGTTCAGAGAGATTTTTGGCTGCCTGTGCTTCCGACAATTTTAGATCGCGGATTTGCGCTTGATTAGCGAATTCATCAATTGACAACAAGCTGTCTAAACTTTGCGAAGATTTACGTCGTAACAGTTGGATTAACGTCTGCGCTTCAATACGCTTATTAACAGCGATATTCAGCTTACGAGTGAGTTCTTCTAGCTCATTTGCGTAAATTTCATCAATACCGTTTATATCGATCAACCCTTCTTTTAACAAGAATTCTTGCAGCGCTTGCTCCGAGTTACGTAATCGCTCCTCCAATTTTTGAGAGTTATTTGTCAACCAAGTAGCCGCATTTTGTGTAACGACCAATTTGGCTTCAAAATTTGCGTCAATATAGGCTTGGCCGACCGCGTTGGCGATTGTCGTAGCAAGCTTAGGATCGGTAGAACGAAAGCGAATTCTGACTAATTGGG
Source organism: Vibrio sp. 1557 (assembly GCF_033340175.1). Classification (NCBI taxonomy): domain Bacteria; kingdom Pseudomonadati; phylum Pseudomonadota; class Gammaproteobacteria; order Vibrionales; family Vibrionaceae; genus Vibrio; species Vibrio sp. 1557. Next base: position 48,809 of record NZ_JAWOVZ010000005.1, read on the forward strand.
TGTTACGTACTGGCTCAATATCGAGTTTACTTCTGAAAGCTTGAAGTGCCTGATAATAGGACTCTGAAAACTGCGCGGTTTCTTTTGGGCTTGGTGCCACATTCAGTAGGTCTTGAACAAAAGGAATCGACTTTATTTGGTCGATTTTTTTATTTAACCCCCCTGAGCTTGTGAATTCAGGTAATTGGGTGAGGTTCAGCTCCCTAATTACCTTATCTGCAATATGATTCGATTTTAAAATGGCGATTTGCGTTTGAAAGTACTCTTTTTTTGTCGTGTCGACGCCATATACTTCCTCGATTGAAAGGGCGCTTTTTTGCTCTTCTTGGATGAGTAGCGTAGCTGTAGCTTGGTATATCGATGCTTTGGAGTAGATATACCAAGTACAAGTTAATGAGAACAGAAGCGTGAATGCTGCGATGCTTAGCCAATTCTTTTTAATCGCTTTGAAGTGATGGCCAAAACGAATCAGTTCTACTTTGTTCATCTGGAGATTATTTGGATGAGTCCCGTTCATTTGATTCCCTGTCACTTAAAAGAAGCTCTGGTCAATAAATACAATGTCACCAGGTTCAACGTTGCGGTGCATACTGACCCCCTCCATCGTTTGACCTGTTTTATGCTTGGTGAGGTTAATGCCTTTGCGTGAGGCTCTGTCGGTCAAGCCACCTGCTAGAGCGATGGCCTTCTCTATGGTTAACCCTGGACGGTACTCAAATCCACCAGGTTTCCTGACTTCTCCATTAACGTAAAACAGACGAAAGTTATTGATGGTGACCATCACTTTTGGATTGATGAGATAATCGCCTTTTAAGCCCGTTTCTATTTCGTACTTGAGTTGTTTTGGTGTTTTTTTGATTGCTTTAATTCGGCCAAGGTAGGGGTAATCAAAGTAGCCATCTGACGTTATTAGAATATTTTTAATCGTAAGATCTTCTTCACCATAGACCTGCACGGAAATGGTATCGCCAGTATCGAGTAAGTAATCTTCCTCGTTTGAGTCAGCGTTGACCAAAGTGCTAAATAGCAACAACGCTACACTCATGAATTTGATGAATGCCTTCATTAATAATCCTTTTTACAGAGAAAACTGTGCGCTTAAAGTCCAAATGTTTTGTTCGAAGCTATAACCCGATCGGCTAGAGTTTTTATCTTGGTATTGCCAATCGGCTTGCAGCTGTATCCAACGTTTGATCTGATAATCGATACCAAAAGATAAAGTGTACCGATCGTCGTTTCTGGAGATTCCCGTGTAATCATCTTGTTGATAAACAGCACCTAAGCGAGTTGCAAGGTAACTATTCCAATCGTGCTTCAGGTTCAGTCGGTAACGAGTTTGTAGGTTGTAATCGCCATCTTGATCGGGGTTAACCGCCGCTTGAGTGGTTTTCACGCTGACTAGAGTTTGTTCTTGAGGCAACCATTCAAAGCCGATATCCCAACTAAAGCCTTTAAATGTCTCTCGTTGAGCGCTGTCAAAATCTTTGATTTGATAACCGAGTCGAGCGATGCCTTTGGTTTTTCCTGTAACTTCCCATTCGGCACCGGTGTAATAGAAACTGGTGTTGTTATCTTTCGATGGCTGCGCAGAATTTCGGTGTTGATAATCGGTTACGATTTGGTTTGTTCCGACTAACCAATAGGTTCTTGGCGTCGCTCTTAAATAGAACTCCAAATGTGCATTGGGAGCTCGAAAATCGTTGTATTTAGTTTTAGCGTTTGGGCGCCCAGGCAAGCCGTCACGATAGTTTTGATAGGTTTTATCACTATAGCCTAAACCGAATTCGAGTCTGCCTTTGGCACCGTTAGAGCCAAAGACATAATTGGTTTTTACATCGTTACGGTTGAACTCTATTGGTGAGTCGATTGCGCTACCATTACCTTCGGTAATATCTTCTCCTCGAACTTCATGCTGGGCGCGAAAACGGTAATCAACCACTAAACGATGACGATGATTAAATTCGAAAAAGTTGGAAAACTGAAAAGTGTGGTCGTCGAAGTCGTTGCGATCGTCAGATGAAAAGCCCGCTTTTAACTTATATAAAATATCTGCGCGATAGCGATTCCGTTCTATACGTGCTAGTAAGCTTGGTTCTATACCCCAAATATTGACCGATTCCACATTGCCGGATTTTTCCGCTTTATTGATGTTGTCATCTCCCTCGTAGAAAGTTTTTACGAGGGGAATCAACTCTATACCAGACTCGGTTTGGTAAGCCATCGGTTCTGCGAGCAAATCAGTAGAAAACAGACTCAATGCTATTGCCATTGTCAGTTTCTTCATAATCTCAACCTTAGTAAGCGTTAGCACCAGTGAAGCCTTTGAAAACGGTCATAAAGATGATTTTGATGTCCATCCAAACCGACCAATGGTGGATGTAATCCAAATCAAACTCGACTCTCTTTTCCATTTTTTCTAAGGTGTCGGTTTCGCCGCGATAACCATTAATCTGTGCCCAGCCAGTAATGCCTGGTTTTACTTTGTGACGTAGCATGTAGCGATCCACGATCTGACGGTATTCTTCATTGTGTGCCACGGCATGAGGGCGTGGGCCGACAATAGACATGGTCCCTTGCAGTACATTGATAAATTGAGGTAGTTCGTCCAAAGAAGTGCGACGCAGAAATCCGCCAAAAGGCGTAATACGAGGATCGTTCTTTGTCGCCTGTTTCACGTTGGAACCTTGATCCATGGTTGTCATTGAACGGAACTTCCAGACTTCAATCTTGCGTCCATCAAGACCGTAACGATGTTGTTTAAAGATGACAGGGCCTTTAGAAGTTGCCTTAATGCCAATCGCAATGACGAATAGAATAGGGGCGATTAAGACCAAAATAATGCTCGAAAACAAGATGTCTTCAAACCGTTTTACCCAAGAAGAAATTCCAGCAAAAGGTGTATCAAAGACACTTAGTGTTTGAACTTGGCCGATCTGCGCCCAACGAGAATGTAAAAGGTTATAAGTGAAGAAGTCGGGAATCAGATACGTATTTGCGGTGGTATCTGAGAATTGGTTAAGAAGTGACGCAATGCGCTCTTTTGCGTGCATTGGCATCGCGATATAGACGTAATCTACTTCCCCTTTTTTAGCTCGCTCAAGGGCGTGGTCAACAGCTCCTTTAATAGGATAATCAGAATTTGGCAATCTGTCGGAAGATCGTTCGTCGTAAAAGCCATCAAAAAGCACGCCGTGTTCTGTGTGGTTTTGAATTTCGTTAGCTAGGGTAATGCCGTGAGGAGTTTGGCCGATGATGATTGCAGTGCGAGTGTTGAATCCTTTTTTTCTCAAATAGGCTAATCCGGTACGGAATGTTACTCGCCATGCCAAAAGCAGAGCGGGCGTAATCGCAAACCACAGCGCTAAAATTGTGTTATCAAATAAGGTATGGACTTCAGAAAAATACAGCACAACAAAGATAAGTGCAGAAGTCACCGCCCAAGCAACACAGACAATAAACATCTGCTCTTTAAACGAACTGGTTCGCCAAGAGCGATACAGATTGCCGCTTTCTGCCATAAATAGAAAGGAGATGCCTCCAACGAAAGCCAATATGACGTAATCTTTCCCCATCGCAGTATTCATGTCTTTGAACACTAAAAGCAGCATAAAAGAGACGATGACAGCAAGATCTGAGATGCGATATAAAAAAGCGAACTCCATCTCATGAGAGCGGATAAGTCCTTTTTGTTTCATGACTCAGTTTCCCTTCTGACACGCTACCGCCCTTGGGTGTCTTCCCCAATTGCCGTGTCGTGAACGTTATTAGTAGTTGGTGCACAGAGCATTCTGTTGAATGCTACTGAGTTTTTTTGTCACGTGTAATTTCGTTGATAAGTGTAAAAATTTGCGTTGTTGAGGTAAGTGGAAATAAGAATGATATTTAGCCCTTTGGCTAAGTTTGGCGGGTTAGGAAAAAGCTGGTACTTACTTATGAGGAATGAGGAAAAGTATTAAAAATGAAGTATCAGTACAAAGACAATGGTTTATGTGAGGGTAGAAGAAACGGGTGATTTGATTCGTTAACGATTAATGATTTAGTATCGAATTGCTGATATTTATTAAGATAAAAAAATCCCTCTCAAGTGAGAGGGATTTTTTTGAGTAAGGACGAATGAACTATTCGACTTCTACGCCGTTTTCTTTGTATAGGCGGCGGCATGCGCGACCATCACTGTGGAACAGGTGACAACGATGAGCTGGAATACCGATCTCGATTTTATCGCCAGTGTCGACTGCAAGTGTGTCAGGCTGACGGAAAATAACGTCGGCGTCCGCGCCTTCTAGATTTAGGTATACTTGAGTTTCGTTACCTAGCTTCTCAACAATCATCACTTCACCGTGAATACTTGCATCGGCTTCAGAAGCGGATAATAGGTGCTCAGGGCGAATGCCTAAAGACATTCGGTCGCCGCGGTTAACTGTTGTACCATCCACCGGAATCCAGAAAGATACGCCGTTAGATAGTTGAACTTTGACGCGCTCTGCTTCTACTTCATCAATGAATACGCTCATGAAGTTCATTTTCGGAGAACCGATAAAGCCAGCTACAAAGCGGTTTTGTGGGTAATGGTAAAGCTCAAGCGGCTTACCAACTTGCGATACATAACCGCCGTCTAGTACAACGATTTTATCTGCCATTGTCATCGCTTCTACCTGATCGTGCGTTACGTAGATCATGGTACAACCAAGTTGGCGCTGAAGTTTCGTGATTTGTGCACGCATGTTTACACGCAGTGCCGCATCCAAGTTTGATAGTGGCTCGTCTAGAAGGAATACATTTGGCTGCGATACCAATGTTCGGCCAATCGCCACACGTTGACGCTGTCCACCAGAAAGTGCTTTTGGTTGGCGCTCAAGCAAGTGGCCTAGTTGTAGGATTTCTGCTGCTTGTTCAACACGCTTGTCGATTTCTGCTTTGTCTGCTTTTGCTAGTTTCAAGCCAAATGACATGTTGTCATATAAGTTAAGGTGCGGGTAAAGAGCGTAAGACTGGAATACCATACCAACACCACGTTTGGATGGTTCGACGTCATTCATGCGCTGGTCACCAATATACAAATCACCTGAAGTAATGTCTTCAAGACCGGCAATACAACGTAAAAGGGTAGATTTACCACAACCTGATGGACCTACGAAAACAACAAATTCACCTTCGTTGATTGTTAGGTCTACGTTCTTAGAAATCAGTACGTCGCCATACGCTTTACAAACATTTTTTAACGTGACACTCGCCATGTAGCTCGTCCTCGATCAATTTTTTATTATTCACCGCTCATCATTATATGAATTATCTAGCGAGCAGTAACAGTAGGAATCGGTAAGTTCTTGCGGTTGGTAAGAAAAGTAGGGTAGCACTTCAATAAAATGTCCTGAATAGAAGTGCTACCCATCATAGCCAAGTACGAGTTTCTCTCCCCCACATTATTCGTATTGTCTCCCCCGTGAAATAATTACCACAAACAACACTAATAATGACATTCCACTCGTCTGGCAATGCAAAACCAGCAAATCTTTTTCCTAATACGTAGGCACTGCTGGGAAAGGGTTCTTACCATCCACTCTTGGATGACTGCAGTTTCTAAGATTGTGCGTAGTGCGACATCCTCCTAATAGAAATAATTGTAGGGGGAGTAGAAAGGGAGGAGTAAAAAAGGAGGAGGAAGAAAGCAGTTGGTCGGAAATCACATTATTGCACCACCTAAAGTTGAAACCGATCACAGGAACTGTCCATTTTGTGATTTGAGTCTCTTACCCTTGGCGATTTAGATCACGAAAATACGTCATAATTGTAAGGGCGTAGGGATTAGGAGGATGAGACATATTGGATTATTTCAGATGATATATGTCGAAATACGGCTGAACCTCAATGGACTAGCCCTACATCAAAAATATAAAAAGGATACGAACATGAAAAAGTTAAGCGCTGTAGCACTAGGTACTCTTGTTGCTTTGGGTTCTTTTGGTGCTAATGCTGCCATCGAAGAAGGACAACTTACTATCTGGATCAACGGTGATAAAGGCTACAACGGCCTTGCTGAAGTTGGTAAGAAATTTGAAGAAGACACAGGCATTAAAGTGACTGTGGCTCACCCAGATGGCCTTCAAGACAAATTCCCTCAAACTGCAGCGACTGGCGACGGTCCTGATATCGTATTCTGGGCTCACGACCGTTTCGGTGGTTACGCAGAAGCTGGCCTGCTAGCAGAAATTAAACCTTCTAAGAATATTCAAGAAGGTATCGTTGATTTCGCTTGGGATGCAGTACGTTACGACGGCAAATTGATCGGCTATCCAGTTGCGGTTGAGTCTCTATCTCTAATCTACAACAAAGACCTAGTTCCAAACCCACCAAAGTCTTGGGAAGAGGTTGCAGCATTAGATGCAAAACTTAAAAAAGACGGCAAGTCTGCAATCATGTGGAACCTAAAAGAACCGTACTTCACTTGGCCACTAATGGCTGCTGATGGCGGCTACGCGTTTAAATACACTTCTGAAGGTTACGATGTTAAAGACGCAGGTATCGCGAAAGAAGGCGTTAAAGACGCAATGAGCTTCGTAAAAGGCTTAGTTGACAAAGGCGTAATCTCTGCGGATATGGATTACTCAGTGTCTGAGTCTGCGTTCAACCAAGGCAAAACAGCGATGACGATCAACGGTCCATGGTCTTGGGGCAACATTGAGAAGTCTGGCGTTAACTACGGCGTGACTACGCTACCTAAGTTCCAAGGTCAATCTTCTAAGCCATTCGTTGGTGTTCTAACGGCTGGTATCAGCACTGCGTCTCCAAACAAAGATCTAGCAGTTGAGTTCATTGAGAACTACCTACTAACAAACGATGGCCTACGTATGGTTAACAACGATAAGCCTCTAGGTGCGGTAGCACTTAACTCGTTCCAACGTGAGCTAGATTCAGATACTCGTATCGCAGCAACAATGGACAATGCGATGAACGGCGAAATCATGCCAAATATCCCTCAAATGAACGCATTCTGGGGTGCGGCTAAGAACGCAATCATCAACGTAGTTGATGGTCGTCAAACTGTCGAAGCAGCTCTTGCAGATGCAGAAAAACAAATGACTAAATAATTAAGTAAGACCTTTTTAAGGAGGAGGCAACTCCTCCTTACTTTTCTATATTTATTCTATATTCGCTAGCAGGTTCCCTATGCAGTCAGTTCAAGGTACAAATGCTATGACAGCACCAGAAGCCAGCCTTCCGAGCAGCAAAAAAGTGTTCATGAAATGGTCACTTTTAGGCACAGTCGGCATCATCAATGGCTACGCAACAATCCTTATGTATTCTCGCGGTGAGATTGCGTTTGCACTACTTACGCTCATTCTTACCGCTTTAGCGTTGTTCATCTTTGGTAGTAAAAAGACGTACGCACACCGTTACATCTACCCTGGTATAGCAGGGATGATCCTTTTCATTCTTTTTCCTTTGGCGTACACCATAGGTTTGGCGTTTACCAACTATAGCGCGAAAAACCAACTCTCTTTTGATCGCGCTCAGAACGTACTTTTGGACCGAACTTACCAAAGTGGTGATAGCTACCCGTTCACTTTGTATAAAACGGAGCAAGGCCATCAACTTGTGGTTGAAAAAGATGGTGAGCTACTTGCAAGCCCGACTTTTCAGCTTGATAACCTTTCAGCATCGGAGTTTGATCTTTCACCAATTGAAGAAGTAACGGGTGAAAAAGAATCAATCAAGGCGATTGTTAAGAACCGCAGTGCGTTGAGCAGTGTCGATTTACATTTGCCAAGTGGTGATGATATCCGCATGAGTGGGCTGCGCAAATTTGCTGCAGTTGTACCTTTGTACACATTACAAGAAGATGGTGAAACGCTTTACAACAACCGGACTGAAGAAACGCTACGTCCAAATATGGAAGTAGGTTACTACCAGCCTGTCGATGAAAACGGTCAATTTGTTGGTAGCACAGTGTCACCAGGTTTCGTGGTGAACATTGGTACCCACAACTTTGAGCGTGTTTGGAAAGATGATGGTATCAAAGAGCCGTTTATCAGTATCTTTATCTGGACCATTGTTTTCTCTGCGCTAACCGTATTATTTACGCTTGTTATTGGTCTTGTCCTTGCCAGTGTGGTTCAGTGGGAAGCACTTAAAGGTCGCTCAGTTTACCGTTTGTTGCTAATCCTGCCTTATGCAGTTCCGGCGTTTATTTCTATCTTGATCTTTAAAGGTTTGTTTAACCAAAGCTTTGGTGAGATCAACATGTTGTTGGAAGGCTTATTCGGCATTAGCCCGGCTTGGTTCTCTGATCCGTTCATGGCGAAAACCATGATCTTAATTGTTAACACTTGGCTTGGTTTCCCTTACATGATGATTTTGTGTATGGGCTTACTAAAAGCGATTCCAGACGATTTATATGAAGCATCAGCAATTGATGGTGCGAACTTTGTCACGAACTTCACACGTATCACACTACCAATGATGTTGAAGCCGTTAACACCATTGTTGATCGCGAGTTTTGCATTTAACTTCAACAACTTCGTACTTATCCAGTTGTTGACTGGCGGTGGTCCAAACATGATTGGTACATCAGAGCCTGCGGGTTACACCGACCTGCTAGTAAGTTACACCTACCGAATCGCATTCGAAGGTGCTGGTGGTCAAGACTTCGGTCTAGCAAGTGCGGTAGCAACGCTTATCTTCCTATTGGTTGGCGCATTGGCACTTATCAACCTACGTGTAACTAAAGTAGCTCAGGACTAAGGAGAAATTACAATGGCAATGGTACAAGGTAAGTCATTAAAGTATCGTGTTTGGGCTACTCATATTGCAATGTGGGCATTCTTGGCACTGATTATTTTCCCTTTACTGATGATCATCGCGATTTCATTCCGTGAAGGTAACTTTGCAACGGGTAGCCTGATCCCAGACAACCCAACACTTGATCACTGGAAATTGGCATTAGGTTTCTCGGTGACTAATCCAGACGGTACAGTTACACCGCCACCATTCCCAGTAATGACATGGTTGTGGAACTCGGTAAAAGTGGGTGGTATTTCTGCAATCCTAATCGTGGCGCTATCAACCACATCGGCTTACGCGTTTGCTCGTATGAAGTTCAAAGGTAAGAACACCATTCTTAAAGCGATGATGATCTTCCAGATGTTCCCTGCGGTGTTGGCACTGGTTGCTCTGTACGCGTTGTTCGACAAACTGGGTCAGTACATTCCTTTCCTTGGTCTGAACACGCATGGCGGTCTGATCTTCGCTTACTTAGGCGGTATCGCACTGCACGTTTGGACCATTAAAGGCTACTTCGAAAGTATTGACTCGTCTCTAGAAGAAGCAGCGGCTCTTGATGGTGCTACACCATGGCAAGCATTCCGTTTGGTATTGCTGCCACTGTCTGTGCCAATCCTAGCGGTAGTCTTCATCTTGTCGTTCATCATGGTAATTGGTGAAGTTCCTGTAGCATCACTACTGCTTTCTGATGTAGACTCATACACACTTGCAGTGGGTATGCAGCAATACCTATATCCACAAAACTACTTGTGGGGTGACTTTGCCGCAGCTGCTGTACTTTCAGCAGTGCCAATCACTGCCGTATTCTTACTTGCGCAGCGCTGGTTGGTTGGTGGTCTAACCGCTGGTGGTGTGAAAGGATAATCTCTTGTGGTCTGAGATTGATAAGAATAACTAGAAAAGGGCGACCACATGGTCGCCCTTATACTTAGCGCGGATATTACAATTTTGGTTTGGCCGCCGATCAGTAATATCTTGGCTTTTATTGGCGTTACGCATAGCTGGCTGTTAGCTTAGTTCCTTACGATTCAATCACTAACAGTTTTTGTAACCATAACCTGAGTTTAGACTCAGGTTTTTTTATGCCTGTTAAAGGCAATTGTGCAATAAGTAGATAGAGATTAGCGGCTTTGCAATGGATTACACAGGGCTTGAATAATGCCCTGCGTAGCACTTCACATAAATAACTAGAGCTTAGTAAAAAGCTAAATTGAGGTAGGGAAGGAAGAGATTAAAACTCTCGGCTGGAAGGTGCGCATCCAACGTATTGAAGCAGCGTGTACAAACTTTCTTGCTGCAGTGCGACGCGACGAAATAGATTAGCAAAGGTAACGTCACCGCCAAAGCAAGTTTGAATGTAATGATTAATTTCTGTTTCGTTATACCCCTCGACGTACATGGTTCTCACCCACTGGTACTCGACCGCTTTTAAATTGGTCAACGTCTCTTCACTTAAGGTCGTTTCTTTTAGTCTCAAGATCCAAACTCTATCCAACTCTAAAATAATGGATGGATTTAAGCAAAGCTAGGTGAAGGATTTATGACAGAGAAGGGCGAGCGTGAAACAAATGGCAAAACCATGATGTTGCTCCACACTCTGGGTCTAGGTAACGTTGAGGTACTTAATAGCGTTCTTAACGGATGCCAGTTACTTGAGATATTTAACGTGTGCTTCCATTTCTTCCCCAATCTCTTTACGCATGTTCATAAGACGGATAGCGGATTGCTCTAAGGCTTTGTCTTCATCTGACTCTGGAATCCATTTCGGTACATCGGTTGGTTTTCCGTTTTCATCTACAGCAACCATGATAACGATACAGTGAGTGGTGAGTCTGTTTTTCATTTGCTTTGGATCACTAGCTTGCACGTCAATCGCAATGTGCATTGAGCTTCGTCCGGTATAAATGACTTTCGCGCTAACTTCGACTAAGTTGCCGACATGAATCGGCGCAACAAACCGAATGCCGCCAGCATATGCGGTAATGCAATATTTACCACTCCACGCTGCAGAGCAGGCGTATGCTGCCAAGTCGATCCATTTCATTACGGCGCCGCCGTGCACTTTTCCGCCAAAATTTACGTCGCTGGGTTCTGCTAAAAAGCGAAGGGTAATGTCTCTTTGACCACTGCTCATCTGTCTTTCCTTGATGGGTTATTGTTTTCCCAATTTAGCAGCAAGATGAATTTTCGGGAATAGCGAATGAAACAAAATATTAACTTTTATTCGAACGCTGGAAGTGACAAGCCACAGCGTAGTTCTGTGGCTTGGGGTGTAGATGTTAATTGGCGGTAGAGGCAATCTCAGAATTGGACAATGGTTTTCTCTGTCTTACTTTTATTTGCGACAAGATAACGCCAGAGATGACTAACAACCCACCAATAATGTGGTAAGTGTAAATTTTCTCACCAATTAGTGTTGAAGCAAGTATGACGGAAACCACAGGCATTAGGTTCATGAACATAGCACTTGAATCAGCACCAATTGAATCAATCGCTTTGACCCACATCAGCGGCGCGAAAATGGAAGCAGCAATACCAGCATAAGCGATTAATGGTAGCGCGTCTTGGCTTGGTAACAGTTGCTCACTAGAGAGCCAAAGTGGTGTGAGCATCAAAACAGAAAAGAAGCCCTGCATGTAAACCAGAGTCAAACTACTGAATGGCATTTTCCAGCGTTTTAGCAGAACACAATAAGCCGCGTATACCATGGCAGCAACGAGCATTAAGCTGTCACCTTGCGTTAAGTCTTGATGTAAAAAGTAAGTGATATCACCGTGACCAAGCATAAATGCTAAGCCGCCGAGCGAAATGACACCACCGACGATACTTAACATTGATATAGATTTACCGAGCAATGGGACACTTAAAAACACACTGATCAAAGGAACTAAAGAGGTGATCAGGGCCATATTAGAGGCCGTTGTTGTTAAACCGGCATAGTATCCAAGTGACTGGTTGAGAACCATACCAAGTAACGCAAGAAACGCCAACTTAGCTAAGTAAGGTCGAATAATGTGTCGTTGTTTGATGATTGCAGGCAGGCAAAATGGCGTTAGGAGTACCATTGCGACAAACCAACGGTAGAAACTCATCGCACTTGGTTCAATGGCGCTCGCAGCCATCTTGTTCACAATTGAGTTACCACCCCAAATCATAACGGTGAAAAACGGAAGTAAATAAATCATGAGAACCCTATAGCACAATTATTGATGGCGCTAGTCTGGCAGGTCTTTATAATAAAAAGTATCTCTTAAAAGACATCGTAAGCGATAGGAAGACAATTTTGAAAAAGAGCGCCAGAAATCTTCACCCCTCCTTATCAATCGATCGTGCGCCATCAGATGTATTTATGAATTTCGAAGCGTTTCTCTCTAATACAGAAACACGAATTCATAGCCACCCTTGGGGGCAAGTGCAACTGATCAGCGGTGGGATTCTGGAGATGGATGCAGAAGACACAAGATTTCTAGCACCTCCACATCTTGCTATTTGGGTTCCCGCCGGAATTCGTCACACTAGCTACAACCGTAAGCCAATCGAATATTGTTCTTTGAACATTGCCCCTGAATTGACAGCGCATTTTCCTACCAAAACGAGCTTGATCAAAGTGACTCCAATCGTGTCATCTATTATTGAGGACTTTCGTCAGCGAGACATTAATGTGGCGCAAACTGATGAAGACAAGCGCTTGGTACAAGTGTTATTGGACCAGCTTGCAAAGCAAGAAGTCGAACATCACTTTTTACCGACTACCGACAATAAGTATCTTGAACCGATTTTAAAAGCAGTAGAAGAATCGCCGACGGATGAGATCAGTTTGGCGGAGTGGGCGGCAAAAGTGCATACCACAGAACGCACGTTAGCGAGACATTGCCAGAGTGAATTAGGAATGAGCTTTACTGAGTGGCGCTTACGTGTACGTTATTTGCATTCTATGGAGTTGCTGCGTAAAGGGCAGACCGTAAAAGAAGTCGCTCTGACGTTAGGTTATAACCAAGCCAGCCCTTTTATCGCGATGTTCAAGAAATACTCCGGCATGACACCGGAGCAATACAAGAATCGATTGTTGTAAAAGTGTAGAGTCTATTTTAAAAAAATTGACAATGCGCTGTATGATGACCGACTCGAAAAGCTGATGGTATTGGAAAGACCTACGTCTATCTTGTGTCAGATTGAGTCAGAATTATAACCTTGAGAATTCGCTTTATTATTATTGCTTTACAACATGCCTGTAAGATTCTTTAGATGATACAATGTGCTAAAGTGACAAAAAACTCAATTGACACCGCTTAGATTTAAGTATTGATTGTTATTAGTTTCTTCAGCCGCCAATTTGTCCCTACTTTTCAAGGAAGTAGAGTTGTACTGTGCAACTATAACTCTTCTACCCTCAATCGTGAGTTCCAATGTGGGTGACCATATATTCTGATCGCGATGCGTCACAATAATCACGGTCGAGTTCAATGTTTGAATATGTTGAGCAATACTTTTTTCGGTTGCTTCGTCTAATGCTGCCGTCGCTTCGTCGAAAATGAGGATTGGCGCCTTTTTAATGAGAGCTCGCGCAATTGCAACTCTCTGTCTTTCACCTCCTGACAACCCTGAGCCTCTTTGTCCTACTGTTTGATGTATTCCTTTAGGAGATGAGTCAATAAGTTTGTCCAATTGTGCGTGTCTTGCAAAGCTCTCAACTTCATAATCACTTGCATTGGGATTACCTAACCGAATGTTATCCGCCAATGTGCCAGTAAAAATGACCGGTTCCTGAGCAACATAGGCTATATGCTGGGTGAGCACGTCATAAGGGATATTCTTTAGATCTATCCCTCCGAGCGAAATAAGACCTTGGTCAGGATCATCAAACCTTAGAAACAGGCCCAGTAAAGTGCTTTTCCCACTGCCACTGACTCCATTGATGACGACGGTATCACCTTGTTTGATCTCCGTGCTAGCATCTTCAAAGAGATCTAAATGGCCCACAAGGTTCAGTTCGAACTTATGGTTTTTGGGGGAGGTTGCAAATTGAGGATTAGGCTCAGGCAGAACAGGGACATTCGTTAACTGAGCGTAATTTTTAATTGAGGATTTTACGTCGTTAATCGCAAAGCCTGCCAACGCGAGTTCACCCAAAGGTGCAGCTGCACGGGTAATCAATATCAATAAAGCCAAGGCTAATAAGGGTTGAGTAATCGGCTCTAAGACGAGATAGATGGCGATACCTGCAAGGGGTAAAATCGTTGCCAATCCTGATACTAAGGTTGCGATAGAAGCGTTACGATTAATAGTTGAATGAGCTTCTTCTTGTGCGTGCCAACTCTGTTCAATACGCTCGATTGAGCGCTCAGGCCCCGCTGTTGAGCGAAGTAACTCAAGGTGATCTATGAGCTCAAGTGTTGATTTAGTCGCTTGAAGCTCTGCGTCATGTCGGTCGCTATCTGAGCGACTTAGGTATCTTTGCGCCTTGTACTGAACGAGCAGTGCAACTAGTAACAATACGGCACTGAGTAGTGCAATTTCACCTCCTCCAACGACCCCAATACCGATAATTAAAAATATGGGTAACATTGGAGCGTGCAAAAATGTTTGTAGCTGATGAGCAGGAATGGCCATAAAGCCAGGTATTCCTCGTTCTGCTAGTTGAGTGAGCTGAGTTCTATGCTGATCATTAAACCAAGCTAACTTTGCTTTACTGAGCGAATGACCTACTGATGAATAAAGATCCCCAGCCAGTTTCGCACCAGAGAGAAATCCAGAACGAGTTACAATAACGGTAACTATCACAGTTAGAACAGCAGCTATTATGACGTTCAATGGTGAAGCTTGTTCGACAATAGATATTGCAAGAAATGTGTAAGCCGTTGCCTCAAATAATGCAACTAGTCCCCAACCTATAGCGACTCGATATAGACGGTGCTTTGCACTTTGTGGAATTGTCGAATTGGAATAGAGGGTATTGTGAGCCGTCATACTTCTTCATCCTGTCGTTGAGCCTTTCTGTTGAGCATCAATGTAGTGTCTGCAAGTTTCGCGAGTTCTGAGTCGTGAGTAATTATGATCAATATCTTGTCTTGTGTTTTCGCAAACTTCGCGAGATTTCTGATCACAGTGAAGGCCGTATTTTTATCGAGAGCACTGGTTGGTTCATCCAGTAATAGAACGTTGGCTTGAGTTAGAAATGTGTTAGCTATTGCGACACGTTGTTGCTCGCCTCCTGAAAGCACGCTTGCATCAGAATTGAGGTCAATCTTTAATTGAGCTTGTTGCAAAGCTTGGTTCAGCTCGTCGTCACTTGAACTTGGCGTTGATAGTTTCAAATTCTGCCTAATGGTAGTTTTGAGTACACCGATATCTTGGGGTACATAGCGTATGGCGGAGTATCGGGATATCTCAGAGAGTTTAGACAGTTGATTGCCTCCTAAGGTAACGAAGCCTGAAAGAGGTGTTTCTTGACCTGCTAATAGACGTAGTAACGTACTTTTGCCTGCTCCGCTAGGCCCCATGATGGCTGTAAATGAACCCCGTGGGAAGTAGTGGGAGAAGTTATCAATAATATTAACGGTTCCATTAGCCACTACGATATTTGATGCTTGTAGTGATAGCGGTTTTTCTCCCGCGCTCAAACTGCCACTTTCTATTTGTGGTTGCTGTAAAAAGTCGCTGATGTTCTTTGCAGCATTCTTTCCTGCGTTAACGTAGTCCAATCCATGGCCAAGCTTCAGTGCGGGTGATACGACGGCCAAACCAAAAAAGAATAGCGACGCCATTGCCACGGGACTTAATTCATAGCCAATGGTATAGGCCATTGCGAAAGTCGAAACCGCTTGAAGTAATGCGGTAGCAATTGCTGCTGGAAGGGCAACGCTACCAACCCATTTCACTATGCCGTGAGTAAAGCGTCTTGTGGCATCATTATAGCTGTCGAGTGCTCCTGCTTGCGTGCCGTAAATTCGATTTACTCGGATACCTCTTGTGTAGTCGTTTACTGCGGTAACGATATCACCCATTATTGTCATGCGCTCTTTGCCATGTTTAGCGGCGAACCTAGGTAAAAAGAGTAGGTAGTACAATGATGCAATTAGACCAGGGAGCAGAGTAAGCATCGCTACCGGACCTGTGAGATTCAACATGATAAAAATAGAAGTTGCGGGTACGACAATGAATGTCACGAGTTCTGAAGGCAAATGCGCAACCATGTGGTGAAGCGTGCTGATGTCTTCGGAAACTATGCGACGCAGTTGATTATCACCATATTGAGAGATGGTCTTGCTTGGCAAGCGCGTCAAGTGCTGAGCAACTTGGCGACGTAATCGAGTGGAAAACTGCGACTCGGCATCATGAACTAACCACGAGCCCACTGATGAGGCAAGTGCGCTAGCCGCCCAAAGTCCTATGGCACCGTAAATCCATTGGTTTGCAAATTTATCGATAAGGTTTATCAAGCATAGCAGTGCACCAACTTTTGCCACAGCGGCAAGTGCTTCACAAAACGTTCCCAAAGCAAGCTTCTTAATCGATGGCTTTAAGGCTGGCATTAAGCTAGGCGTAACGTAATGTTGGCTGATTTTACTTATCATATTGTCACCTTATCTAGCCTATCAAGCGAAAATAAGGAGAACGTGGTAGAGCATATTGAGCTCTTATCGTTTTTCATATAAAGCCTATGGAAGTGGACGTTGATGGATTATGTTTTGAATTAACTTTGGCCGTAGGTGTTGCGAGCTCTTTGTCTGCTTGAATGTTGAAGATGAGTACTTCCTTTGATTTGTTGTGAATTTTCATGAACAGCCAAATGGGAGTAAGTCCCCCTTAGAAGGCAGGCTAAAGGGGAGGTGGAGGGATTAGAAATCCGCAGTAGCTGACAGCATCACTGTACGTGGTGCGCCAAGAGCTAGGTCCGCATAGTGGGTGGTTGTCCAGTAATCTTCATCCAGTACATTGTTTACGCTAAGGCGCCAAACCACGCTTGTTTCAGCAATATTTGAGTTGTAGCGTGCGCCAAGATCAAGAATAGTCTGTGCAGGTAATGCCTGAGTGTTTTGTGCATCAATGTATTGTTCAGACATATAGTTCGCTTGGCCGATAAGCGTGAGATCACGCATCGCAGGGAGGTTCCATTCTAATGCGAGTTTAGCTTGTAAATCGGGTAGCTTAGTTGCTTGTTTCCCCTCCTCTGTCACATCTGTTGCTTTTGTAATCTCTGCATCTGTATAGGCGATACCACCGATGAGTGTATAGTCCTTTGATAGTGTGCCGTAGAACCCCCATTCAATACCGCGATTGCGCTGTTCACCACCGAAAGAAAAAATGTTGGTATCCGGATCTTGGTACCCATTTGGCTTTTTAATCTCAAATAAACTGAACGTATGAGCAAAGCCGTCCAGGTCAAGCTTCACGCCTGCTTCAGTCTGTTTGGTTTTTTGGGGTTCAAAAGCCTCTCCTGCGTTTGCAGCGCTAGAGCCTGCTGTTTTCCCATTCGTTAAGCCTTCGGTGTAGTTACCATAAAGCGAAACTGAGCTCGAAACTTTGTATAATGCTGCAAGTGCGGGAGTGTAAGTACTTTCCTTAAACTTGGTGGTAGGAAGCGACATTCCGTTCATTATTATTCCAGATTCATAATCAATGCTCTGGTAACGCAAGCCGAGCGTGATTTGGTATTTCCCATCAACAAAAGATAACGTATCGGCAATGCCATAGCTGACCTGAGTTGAATCGATAGGTAAACCATAGTAGTTGTCGTAAACTGAATTTTCTGGTCCCCAAACAGGATCATAAATATTCGAGTTCCAAGGGGCTGGATTATTATTACCTGTTGGAGAATCATTTTTATCTTCTCTAAAGTAAGTACTATTCAGTACAAGGTGGTGTTCTACTGGGCCAGTGTCAAAGTTGCTACGAACACCTATCTCACCTGAAGTCCGTTTGTTCTCAAGCTTAACTGATCCGAGAGATACCTCTAGGTTACCCTCGTTATCGATGATTTTGATTCGTTGCGGTACATTTGAATGAAAATCTGTACGGCTACCACCCAATGCGCTGTATACAGTTACAGAGTCACTAACGCTTAGCTCCCCGCGAATCATCATCCCTTTATCTTCGCTATCATTGTAGGCCCAACTTGGCGTCAATAATGTGTCAGATGGAGGAGGTGATGGGATTTTGAGACCAGAAGCGATGCTTAACCCACGGTTTGCACCTTCAACTCGCTCTGTACTGTAGTAAAAATCTGCTTCAAGGAAAGCAATGTCATTACGCCAATCAAGGCTTAATGATGCAAGTTGAGTTTTGTTGCTTTGGTTGTTTATAGCGGTGTCTCCATCTTTAAATGCACCGTTGAAACGAATACCAAATTCTTCATTTGTACCAAAGCGACGTCCAATATCGATATGTCCTCCGAATTGAGTGTCCGATAAGTAGCTGCCGGTGAAAGATGTGATTGGTGTTTCTTGTGCTCTTTTTGTCACTAAGTTGATGGTGCCACCAACAGATCCATTCGGTGGCATACCGTTGAGCAAAGAAGCAGGACCTTTAAGTAC
Organism: Vibrio sp. 1557; assembly: GCF_033340175.1. Taxonomy (NCBI): domain Bacteria; kingdom Pseudomonadati; phylum Pseudomonadota; class Gammaproteobacteria; order Vibrionales; family Vibrionaceae; genus Vibrio; species Vibrio sp. 1557. The sequence continues at coordinate 67,123 of NZ_JAWOVZ010000005.1, forward strand.
ATCAATACGTTGATACATTTCAGGAGAGGTTCGGTAATAAGGAGCGATACCATACAATCCATTAAACATAACGTCGCTAATGTCTGAGTTGAAACCTCTTATTTTGAAACTTTCTTTGTTTAAGCCGGTTTCACCGCTGGTGAAAACAGAGGGATCAGAAGCTGAGATTACATCTGAGATATCGCGTGCTTGTTGGTCTTGAATGTGTTTTTCTGTGTATCCAATCGTATTGAAAGGCGTTTCCATGAAGTTTTTGTCGCCAAGCATTCCTATATTACTCGCGTGAGAAACTTTGCCAGCGGCATAAACTCTGTTTGCTTCACCATAAACTGTCATTGATTCATCTACGACTTCTTCAGCTTGAGCGATACTAATTGGTACGACAAAAGTACTAAATTGAAGTGAAATAAAGAGGGCGATATGACATGGGCTTGGTTTGTTTTTCTGTGAAGAGTCCATCGCTATCTGATGATAGTCATGAGTCATTATAGATTCCTTTTCTTTGTTTGGGCTAGCTCACATCCGTTCTGACGTCGATTGAGTGTTGAATTACTTAAGATCCAACTCATTGTTATTAGATTTAGCTTTGGTAACCTTTTAGGATGTCTTCAATTATGATTTTCAGAGATGTGATGCTTGCTGAAGTGATGTACCAAGCATCGGCATCAACAAAAACGACGTTGTCGTTTTTCCATGCTTTGGTTTGACGGAGTAGTGGGTTTGCTAAGTGTTCCGCATCAATGACAGGCTTTCCTTCCATTACTGCTGTTCGATCAATGATGTAAAGAATGTCTGGATCAGCTTGGCTAATGAACTCGCTAGAAATTGGCTGACCATGCAAACCTGTCTCCACTTTTTCACTCGCTGGTTTTACCCCCAGAACATCGAAAACGAAGCCATAACGAGACTCAACGCCAAATGAGCTGAAAGCACCATTGTTATGCATGACAACCAAAGCTTTTTCAGAACGCTCTTTCGTAACAGCGCGCACTTCTGCGACTTTTGCATCGATTTCGGCAACTTTCTGTTGGGCTAGCTCCTGCTTTTCAAAGATCTCACCAAGCTCTACAAGGTGTTTCTTAATGGTATCGACGTGATGGTCACGACTATTACGGTAGTTGATGTCAAAATGTAAAGTCGGAGCGAGTTGAGAGAGTTCTTCATACTGATTAGCATGTAGCGGAGTCATCAATACGAGATCTGGTTTTAGGGCATAGATCCTTTCCATATTAGGCTGAACTATCGCACCAAGATCCGCTATCTCAGGTGTGTCTTTGTATTTCGCTAGAAAGTGAGGAACAAAGTCTTTCACCATTCCTGAGATTGGAACATTTAGCTGATCTAAAAAGTCCACTTCGTTCATATCTAATGCTGCCACTCGTTGAGGGCGATGAGAAATAGTAGTTGCTCCGAGATTGTGTTCAATCACGATGAGCTTTTCTAATGGCTGAGTATCTTCAATTTTAATTATTTCCGGCTCGCAACCTGATAAGGTTCCTAGAGCGCAGCAAGCAAGCGCGATACTCAAACGTAGGGGGCTCTTAAACATGGGGTATTTCCTTTTTGTCAGTGAGTTGTCTTTAAACAGGCGAGTAACAGTTTTCATATGTGGCTTCTTGTTCTTATCGTGATGGCTAGGAAATATCCCCCACAAAGGACATTCACCAAAATAGAGACGGTGGTTTTAAAGTTAAATAAGTGCTCTACCAGAAGTTGACCAGACAAGAACATGACAATTGCAATAGCACAAGCAACGAGCAATATGTGTCTGTAGTTCGGTGCGCTAGTAACGGAATAAGCAATATTGGCAATAAAAATTCCCATAAAAGCCGTTGGGCCAATCAAGCTCGTCGAAATTGCTACTAAAATGGCGATTACAGCAAAGAACTTTGTTACATATTGCTTATCATTTAGTCCTAATGACATCGCTTGGTCTCGACCTAGACCTATCACATCTAGCTCGCGTGACCATCTGTTAGCAAAGAGTGCCAAAACGCTTAACGCAATACTGGAAAAAAGTAACGTAGAAGGTTTCGCTCGCTCAAACGAGGTATAGCTGAGCCCTTGAAGGATAGAGAATTCTCCAGGGCTTATTCTGAGCTGGATAAATTGAGCAAGAGTTGTCAGCACCATTGTCAAAACAAAGCCAATCAGCAGAACTTGGTGCATGTCATGTTTAAATCTATTGAGTACCCAAGATTGAATCGTTAAGGAATACAACAGAATGAGTATTGCAGAGACAGCGAAATTACCGACAACACCTAATGTAGCAATGCCAGAAGTGCCCCCTAGTAATAAGAGTAGGGTTTGCCAAACCAGATAAACCGACTCATATCCCATAATGGATGGCGTAAGAATACGATTACCAGCTAAAGCTTGGAAAATAACAGCAGAGATGGCCACGCAGCTGCCCCCAATAACTATGGCACCAAGTTTAATCAGCCTCTTAGGGATGACGTAATCAAAATCCCACCCAGAGCTTGTAAAGATAAAGGCGATAGACAGCATGCAAACGAGTATAATGCTCACTCGCATGTTTGAGTAATGTGATCTCATACTCGTGCTCCTTTCAAAAGAAACACAAGAAACATGACTCCCCCGATAGCACTGGCTGTTAATCCAATTGGGACTTCAAAAGGAAAGGCAACAACTCTGCCTATGACATCGCAAAAAATAAGTAACGAAGCGCCGCCTAGTGCAACGATTGGTAGGGTGTTTTTAAGGTGATCGCCATATTTTAGTGCGACTAGGTTAGGTATGACTAAACCGATAAAATGAATGGCACCTACGGTCACCACTGTTATAGCAACTGTCACGGAAACTAGCATTAGACCCAAGGCGGCAGTGAACGCAATATTAATTCCTAAGTTGGACGCAACATCTTCGCCCATTCCCATCACAGTAAACTTATGTGCATATAAGTAAGTCAGTAGGGTGATGGGTAAAATCAAGAAAATTATTTCATAGTGTTCTTGGACCACTTTGGAGAAATCTCCCATTAACCAACCGGACATACTCTGTAAGATGTTGTTTTGATAAGCATAAAACTCCGCTATAGCACTTAGTACACTACCAAACATAAGCCCAATCACAGGTATTAACGCAGAGTTACTGAATTTAATTTTTCGTACGATGGCAATGTAGATAAGGCCAGCGGCGAAGCAAAATAGTACGGCGAAGAGCATACGTTCAAGCTTGTCTGAGGATGGAAGCATGACGATAGATACCAAAATACCGAGCTTTGCCGCATCGATACCGCCTGTGGTGCCCGGCTCAACAAAACGATTTCTAACAATATGTTGAAGAATAACACCACATATTGCGAGACCAGATCCGGTAAGAATTAGTGCGATTAGCCTTGGTAATCTGCTAGCAGTAATCGGTAGCCAAGCTTTGTCATCCATGGTCAGCAATAACGACCAATCTAGTTGGTTTGCGCCGACGAAAATTGAAGTTAAGCACAGTATAAAAAACAGGCTTACTACGTGAATACTCATACAGAATCTGCCCCAAAATAAAATGAGTTTCTCTTAACTTATGACTTGGGGATGGAATACGAATAATGAATATCTATTCGCATATAGGTTCTAAATTCCAACAAAACATAACCAAGTTATTTTTTATAAACATTAAGGTCACAATCCAGCCCTCAAAGTATCACTAGGCCATACCTAAAAATTCAACGTGCTGATTTGGCTTTAAAACTGGATTAACTAGCAAAAGAAAAGTGCCGCTTTCAATGCAAAGAGAAAGAGGTTCTCGATTTAAAATTAAAATACAAATGATAATTATTTTCATTATATCTTTGTTTTTTCGGTTAAGCAATGAGGCTCATATATGTTTCTCTAAAAGGATCAATCGCGTATAAAAAACAAGGCAATGGTTAATGCATGTGCTTTTGGGTAAGTGATTAAAAAATAAAGCCAAAGAGCATTAAGCTTTCTTATTGTTTAAGGATGTTTTTCGCTTCAGAAGCTCGTTGGTTGAGGTTTGATTTAAATGGTATGACGATAGTTTGTTCAGGAAGAGGAGTTAGTAGTGACGATGATGTCTAGATGTCGTTTGTATTTTAGGATTTATTAGATACCGCATTAAAATAGCGTCATAAAGTCGTGATGCTTCGCATCTTCAGTGTTAGCGATGTTAATGCGGTAATTTCTAATAAACTAGCGGATTAATGTCTCAACTTGCTTTTGGAGCAAAGTAAAGCTGATTCACAATTCAAAGACATCGTCAGTTGCTTTATTGTTAACCTGTGTTATTCGAGCTTACTTAGTACGTAATTCAAACCACCAACTACGGCTGCAACCTGTGCATCGTTGCATTCTTCGTCGGTCACCGTTGGGCTGTCTGGGTACACTTCCGTTGTCGTGCCGTAAACGCAATTTGTTACGCCGCCACACAGGCCCAGTTTTACCATTGGGTAGTTGATAACGCCAAACTGTACGACGGGTGAACCAATGATTTCGCCGTTTTCATCTGCTGGTGCAATGTGAGTCACTTTTGCAACTGACTCAATGACCGCTTTTTGGAAGTCAGGCTGAGGGTTTTCACTATCTCCCACCGTGTAAAAGCCATCTGGGATCATACCTTCAATGTACTCAATACCATCACGAGCAGCTAAGGCTGGACGGAACTCAGTTTCGTCAGAATCTGTCGTTTCATGTAGATCAATGTGCATTAACACATCGCCTAAAGTTGCAACTAGCTTTATGAGGTTAGCGGACTCTTCGGCAGGGCTATCCTTATAGAAAGAGCGGTTTGGATCAATCGCGTTTGGATTCCAGCGGTTGATCACCTCGTAACCCCAAGGGCTTACGCAGGGTGCAACGACAATATTGAAATGCTCTGCATAGCGCTCTGCTTCTGTTTCTACAAACTTTAATGCGCCATGTACACCGCTGGTTTCGTAACCGTGCACGCCGCCTGTGACCAACACAACAGGTTTAGTTGAATCCCAATTGCGTGTTTTGATACAAAACAGAGGGAAGCGTGCCTCGTTGTATGAGAGCGCACCATATTGTTCAACATCAAAACGCTCGCGTAGGGCATCGATTTTACTGACGACTTCATCTTGGTAGCTACGTTTTACTTCTTGCGTTGCTAACCAAGCTTTACGTTCTTCTTCGGTCCAAGGTTGGCCAGGAGTACCAATCGGGTAAATGTATCCACTTTTCATCTATACTTTTTCTTTTGACTGCTGAAAGGTATCACAAGACTAGACCTGTCTTATCTTTACGGCAATATAAAACACCATTTGGGGTGGTATTCTTTGCAAAATCATCACTTTGATGAGTGATTCATTGGTGTTACATTTTGTTACTTACTCAATTTAATATAAGAGACCAAAAATGGCTGGAGCAAGTTTACTCACACTGCTGGACGATATTGCCACGGTGCTTGATGATGTCGCCTTAATGTCAAAAATGGCGGCAAAGAAAACCGCAGGTGTGTTGGGAGATGATCTAGCGTTAAACGCTCAACAAGTGTCTGGTGTTGCATCTGAGCGAGAGATTCCAGTGGTTTGGGCGGTTGCAAAAGGCTCATTCAAAAATAAATTGATTTTAGTTCCTTCAGCTTTACTTATTAGCGCGATTATTCCATGGCTTATCATGCCATTATTGCTAATTGGCGGCTTATTTCTCTGCTTTGAAGGGGCAGAGAAAGTACTTGAGAAAGTGTTTCCTCACTCGCATCCGCACGAAGAAAAAGAGGAGCTAGTTAATACTGGCGAGTCGATAGAAGAGTATGAAAAGCGTAAAGTTTCTGGTGCGATTCGAACAGACTTTATCCTTTCAGCAGAGATCATCGTGATTGCGTTAGGTACCGTGACAGGAGCCAGTCTTGTTACGCAAATTTTAGTTGTCAGTTTAATTGCAGTGATTATGACGGTTGGAGTTTATGGACTAGTCGCTGGGATTGTGAAGCTAGATGATTTAGGCCTTTACCTTGAAAGTCGCTCAAACGGTAAAGGTTGGGTAGCGAAAGTCGGAGGGGCCTTGGTCGCTTTTGCACCAAAGCTGATGAAGTTGTTAACGATTGTGGGAACTGCTGCGATGTTTTTAGTCGGTGGCGGGATTGTAGTGCATAACGTGCCCGCCATTCACCACTTTGTAGAACCGATTATTATGAACTTTAGTGGTCATTCGGTTGCTACAGCCATTCTGCCTATTTTGCTTAACGGCATTATCGGTTTTGTAGCGGGTTTGATTGTGGTTGCTGTATGGACGATGGTTGAAAAGCTTCGTGGTCAATAATCACATCTAAAACATGAGACGATAATAACAAGGGTCATGACTTCTTTTTACAAAAAGCATGACCCTGTTTTATGGGTGAAACGTCAGTAAAGTACTTACTTCACTTTCCACTCGATCTGTTCATTTGCTCGAATAGGCACAACGATATCATTGCCAAATGGCATCGTTTCTGGCACATCCCAAGCGGATTTTTCTAACGTTACTGTATCTGTGTTACGTGCAATGCCGTAAAAATCAGGACCGTTGAAGCTTGCGAAAGCTTCCAAGTTTTCCAACTTGCCTTCTTTTTCGAAGACTTCTGCATAAAGCTCTAGCGCAGCGTGTGCAGTGTAAGAACCAGCACAACCGCAAGCCGATTCTTTTGCCCCTTTCGCATGTGGCGCTGAGTCTGTACCTAGGAAAAACTTCTTGCTACCACTAGTTGCTGCTTCGATCAGCGCTTGCTGGTGGGTTCCGCGCTTAAGAATTGGCAAACAGTAGAAATGAGGTTTAATACCACCCACAAGCATGTGGTTACGGTTGAAAAGAAGGTGGTGGGCAGTGATGGTAGCCGCTACGTTGTCTGAGGCGTTGCTAACGAAGTTTGCTGCGTCGGCGGTGGTGATATGTTCTAGTACGATTTTAAGATTAGGGAAATCATTGACGATAGGAGCGAGGACGGTATCAAGGAATTCTTTTTCTCGGTCGAATATATCAACATCGTGATGTGTTACCTCCCCATGAACCAAAAGTAACATTCCTACTTCTTCCATTGCTTCTAAAACGTGATAAATGTTTTTCGCATTGGTCACACCGGAATCTGAGTTTGTTGTGGCGCCAGCAGGATAGAGCTTGGCAGCAACAATGTGTCCGGTTGCTTTAGCCTTACGTATTTCGTCTGGTGTCGTGTTATCTGTAAGGTAAAGCGCCATTAAAGGCTCAAACTGTTCGCCATGTTGCTCTTTGAGAATTCGGTCACGGTAGGCTAGGGCGAGCTCAGTTGTAGTAACAGGTGGGACGGTATTTGGCATAATCAGCGCACGGCCATTGTAGCGGCTGATGTCGCGAACGGTGTCTTTAAGAACTTCCCCATCGCGTAAGTGAACGTGCCAGTCGTCAGGACGAGTGATAGTCAGTGTTGTCATTAATTGCTCCCACCATTGAAAAGTTGTCTGATTGGAGCCTAAGCGCCGTATTTGCTTTTGAGCAAACGCTTGCGCTTAGGCGACAGGATGATAGAGGAATTGTCCTCATATTTCATCCCATTTTTCAATTTTATAAAGAGTGAGAGTGTAAGTGGTTACTTCATTGTTAACCAAAGCGCATGGATCGTACCTGGTAGAAAGAAGAAACACGTCAATATTAGATTAATCAAAAAGTCTTTATTTAGACCTTTCTCCATAAACACCGCGACAGGCGGAAGAAAGATACATAACAAAATCAGAACCAGTTTTCTTGTATCCATAATTAAGCTCCAAATCGATAAATGGGAGTAGTGATAACTTGGGTGAATTATGTGTGTCGTATCACACTTTATCAAACGGTATTTGGTCAGAACGGTGTTAAAAAACGCGAATATTGAGTGTAGTAAATACTTGTCACTAAAACCAAATTTATAAGAATATGGTTTCGAGAAAGTTGCGATGGATGAAGAGGCAGTAGACTCTGCAACTTAATGTGATTTGAGTATACAATACCGCAACAAATTAAAAACACCCGTAGGAAGAAGGCCATGTCGCAACCCGTTTTATCCCAAATTAATGTTTTTCCGGTTAAGTCAGTTGGCGGATTATCGCTGTCGTCCGTATGGGTTGAGAAGCAAGGATTGAGCTTCGATCGTCGCTTTATGATTGCGAAAGCTGATGGCTCGATGATCACTGCGCGAAAGTATCCGCAAATGGTAACCATTAAGTCTGCCTTATTGTCCGATGGAGTGGTGTTTAGTAGTTTGGGTATGGAGCCACTTAAAATCCGTTACCAAGATTTCAAAATGCAGGAGACACCTGCAACGGTTTGGAAAGATACATTTACTGCCTATACCACGACAGATGATGCAGATGACTGGTTTAGTCGTGTGTTGGGGCAACGCGTTGAGTTGTTGTTTAGTGGTGAGCAATCGAATCGTGTCCGTGAAAAGCTAGGTCAAAACGTCAGTTTTGCTGATGGTTATCCGGTTTTAGTGATCAGCCAAGCTTCACTTGATGAGCTGAACCGAAGAAGTTCAGAGCTACACTCAATGGATCAGTTTCGTACTAACTTAGTTGTCTCTGATACTAAGCCATTTGAAGAAGATTCATGGAAGCGCATACGAATCGGTGAGGTAGAGTTTGAGTCTCTCAAACCTTGCGAGCGCTGTATCCTGACTACGGTGAATACCCAAAGAGGCACATTCCGTGAGAGCAAAGAGCCGCTCAAAACCTTGCAACAGTTCCGTGCAAACGATGTCGGTGGTGTGTTCTTTGGCCAGAATCTTGTCGCGCGAAATGAAGGCATTATTCGTCAAGGCGATAAAGTTGAAGTATTGGAGTACAAAGAGCCGGAGTTTTACGCAGATAACTCGCCAGTGCGCATGAAGCTTACATGTGTTGAGCGTGAAGAAATTGCCCAAGACTTTGTGACCTTATGGTTAGAGCCAAACAAAGGTTCGTTGCCTAATTACTTGCCAGGACAACACCTGCCAATAGAGGTGAATATTGATGGTAAGAAAGTGGGTCGACGCTATACCTTATCATCCAGTCCTTCTCGCCCGGGTCGTTATGCTATTTCTGTAAAGCGTATCGCGGGTGGAAGAGTCTCTAACTCACTCTTAGACAACTTACAAGTCGGTGATGTTTTAGAGGCAGAACAACCTGACGGTCAGTTCCACCTTAAAACGCATGAAGCGCAGCCTCTGCTGTTACTCTCTGCGGGTAGCGGAGTAACACCAATGTTATCAATGGTGCGTTACTTAGCGGATCACAATCAGTTGGATAATGTGGTTTTCTACCATCAATGTCGCACCGAGAATGATATTCCTTGTCGCTCAGAGTTGGAGCAGTTAAAGCGTGAGCACCCAGGGCTAGAAGTAAAAATCTGTTTAACGCAACCTGCTGTTGATTGGTTTGGTTTGAAAGGGCGTTTAAGTTTGTCACACATTAAGCAAATCAAAGATGTTGAACAGCGGCAGGTGTTTGTGTGTGGCCCGGATGGCTTTATGGATAAAGCAAAAAGTCTTCTACTAAGAAAAGGGCTGCCAGAGGAAAACTACCATCAAGAAGCGTTTGGAGTTTCTTCTCTTACGTCAAAGCCAGAGAAAAGTCTCGCTATTGACTTTAATGGAGCTAAAGTCGTAGGCAACAACCAAAAAACGTTGTTAGATCAGCTCGAAGATGCTGGGAAGGCCATCAGCAATAGCTGTCGTGCTGGCTTATGCGGCGCGTGTAAAGTTCAGCTTACGTCGGGGCAAGTTCATCATCCGGACGTGCCCGCGCTGACTGATGAGGAACGTGCAATGGGAACCGTGTTGGCGTGTTGTGCTGTGCCAGAGACGGACGTAACAGTAACCAACTAGGCGAGAGCAATTTTGTCCTTCGACAAAAACTGTTCCTAGACAAAAAAACGCTGCTATTTTTAGCAGCGTTTTGAGTTTTAAAGAGAGCTGAAAATATCGCTTAGTCGTAAATCGTCGGGATTGGCTGGCGTTTGTGCTGCGTTGCTTTGTAAATCGCTACCAGACGGTCACTCACTTGCTGTGGAACAGGTTTGCCCTCTAAGAAGTCGTCGATTTGCTCGTAAGTTAGGCGTAGGGCATCTTCGTCTGCTTTCTGTGGAGCAAGCTCTTCTAAGTCTGCCGTTGGCACTTTCTTCACTAGTTGCTCAGGTGCACCCAATGTAGCAGCCACTTCACGAACTTGGCGCTTACTTAATCCGAACAATGGTGCCATGTCACAAGCGCCATCACCAAATTTAGTGTAGAAACCAGTGATGTTTTCTGCTGAGTGATCAGTACCAAGAACAAGGCCGCCTACGTAGCCCGCGATCTCGTATTGAGCAACCATGCGAGCACGCGCTTTTACATTGCCTTTTACGAAGTCGACTTTTGCTGCATCAGTTGGTAGAAGGTCTGTGCCTTCTAATGCAACGTGAGAAGCCGAATGAAGCCCGTCAACACCTGCTTTGATGTTCACCGATACAGAATGGGTTGGCTGGATAAAAGACAGAGCGAGCTGAGCCTCATCTTCATCTTTTTGCTCCCCGTAAGGCAGGCGAACTGCGATAAATTGGTAGCTATTGTTGCCCGCTTCTTCGTTTAGTTGGTCTACAGCCAACTGAGCTAAACGACCACATGTCGTTGAGTCAACGCCACCGCTGATGCCAAGAACAAGAGACTTACAGCCCGCTTCTTGCAATTTACGCTTAATAAAAGCGACACGGCGTTCAATTTCAAAATGCGGATCAATTGAAGGGAGTACGCGCATTTCGTCACGGATGGATTGTTCCATTTAGGGTTCCTTTTCCTGCAAATATTTCAGACTCTAAAGCGCATTTGCTCAAATGGTCATAAACCATACAGTTGAGGCTCATTAAACGCGACTTTAGGGTCAAAAGCTGTAAAGATTAGTAGTATCATACCGAAATCATCAGATTAGAAAACTCTCTTCAACCAGGTAATCACCGGATATGAAAAAAATCGCCATTTTTGGTAGTGCATTTAACCCACCTAGTTTAGGGCATAAAAGTGTTATTGAGTCTTTGAGCCACTTTGATCTTGTGCTACTTGAGCCAAGCATTGCACACGCTTGGGGCAAGAACATGCTTGATTACCCAACTCGGTGCAAAATGGTTGACGCGTTCATCAAGGATATGGGGCTTTCTAATGTTCAGCGTTCTGATGCAGAGCAAGCTTTATACCAACCTGGACAAAGTGTGACGACCTATGCGTTGTTAGAAAAAATTCAAGAAATTTACCCAACTGCCGATATAACTTTTGTCATTGGTCCTGATAATTTCTTCAAATTTGCTAAATTTAGTAGAGCTGAAGAGATTACGGAACGTTGGACTGTTATGGCATGTCCTGAAAAAGTAAAAGTCAGAAGCACAGATATTCGCAAAGCATTGGCCGAGGGTGAAGAGATCGGCGCCTATACAACACCTTCCGTACGTGATTTATTACTTAGTAAAGGCTTATACAGAGAAACATTGTCTGGGAACTGAGAGGTCAGATTTTCATGGTCAGAGCAGTTTTATTTAGTGCATGTGCGCTGCTTGTGGTGACACAAGCTCATTCCGCGTGTAACTATTTTTCTGATCGTTCCGTGGTGTTTGAAGATAACACGCTTCCAATCTGTGAAGAAATTTTAGATTCCATCGGCGTGTTAAGTACTGAAGCATTGATTTGGTATGCAGCGGAAGCGAAGCTTGAAGGACCAACAGAAAACTATTGGGAGGAGTGGGCGATTAAGCCGGAAGACACCCCACTTCTAACTCAAAACTTAGAAAAGAATTACTTTGGTCTTGGTTTTTGGATGCCGGAAGAGCTTCGAGACGAAGAGAGTAAAATGGATACAGAAGAGTGGCTTCGTAGTCACGGGTTGATGTTCAGCGTTGGTTTTGGTGATAAATCCGACGGACAGCCAAGAATGCGGTTTGATTATCGTTGGCACGAATATTATGACGCTGACTGGATGATGCAGATAGAAGTACCTTTCTAGGCATCTCAAGCAAATGAAAAAAGGGCGTACATTATCAATGTACGCCCTTTTTGTTTTAATCTACTTTCTGTGTCCGTAATTCTACGTAATGCTGAACACGTAGCTTGTTGAAGAGCAGTTATAGCGCTTCTCCAAAGACTAAAAAGCAAAGCTGTTCATATTCTTCGGTGTTACCAGCAAAAAGAGAGTCAACAATTTGCTCTTCCTTCTTCCCAGACAGTTTCATTTTTCTTGCTTCACGTAGTGTTAGTACCAAGCAAAGCTCTTTAGAAATATTCATGTCACAGCCAGGAGTCCATTGATTGATGGTTCTCGTTAACGTTGAGTGCGCTAGTTTAGGAGACAGCGTCAATACTTCATGTCTTACTACTGTCAGTAGATCGGTTTGCAGATCCGAGCGTTCGGCAGTGGTTGCTAGCTTCTCGACGAGCGCTTTTAGTAGCGGTGAAGGCTTCACAAAGCCCGCCTGTTGTGAGAAGTCGTCATTTAAACGCACAGAAAAATCACAACGATATACACGAGAATTAGGTAAAAAGGTGAGGGAGCTCAAACATCCTTGAGGAATCCAAAAATATTGGCCTGGTTCAATGGCATACTCCTGCTTACCCAATTTAATGACGGCTAACCCTTCGATGACAGATAGTAGACTGTGCTTCAGTGCTTTTTTACGCGCAGCTACATCAAGAAAGGGGTATTTAGCGTCGTGAAATTCAATTGCGTAGTTCATTATGAGTACCAGTGTTTTTTGGCGCTAAGGGTAACGTTAAACCCATACGATTCCAACCTGCTGAGAGAATTTTTTAGCATGATAAATGGTGGCTTAACTGGTATGACCATGTTAAAAGTATGGGTTGAAATGCTGCTTGTCAGCAAAACTATGCGTAAAATGTGCCAGCTTTTTTTGATATGTAATGAACAATGACAGCCAATACCGATCCTTATATTGAAATTCGTCCTTACAACGACGAAGAAATTCCAGCAGCGCTGGATCGTCTAATTCAAGATGATGAATTTATCACTGCTATCCTAGAACATCGCTTTGCTAATAAAGCAGCATGGTTCAAAACGCTAATGAGCCCGATCCTGCGCATCTACCTGAAAGCTAAGTGGAGCAAGCTTGATTCTGTCGAAGCAATTCAGATTGAAGTGAAGAAGTATCTGAAAGATACATTGAATAAGACAACGGATGGCGTCACTTTTTCTGGTTTGGATAAGCTGGATAAAAACACGTCATACCTATTCGTTTCTAACCACCGTGATATTGCGATGGACCCTGCGCTCGTAAACTATGGCTTGTACCAAAGTGGGCACCGTACAGTTCGTATAGCGATTGGCGATAACCTGCTGAAGAAGCCATGTGCGACAGAATTGATGCGACTCAATAAGAGCTTCATCGTTAAGCGCTCTGCTAAAGCGCCTAGAGAAATGATGAAAGCATTGGGACAACTTTCAAGCTATATCAAACATTCGCTTGATACTGGCAATTCAATTTGGATTGCCCAAAAGGAAGGCCGTGCTAAAGATGGAAACGACTTTACTGATCCTGCGATTTTAAAAATGTTCCATGTTGAAGGTCGTAAACAAAAGATCAGCTTTGGTGAGTACACGCGTTCTCTGAAAATCGTTCCTGTCTCGATTGCCTATGAAAATGATCCATGTGACATTGCCAAAGCAAAAGAGCTGTACGAAAAAGCAGAAAATGGCCGCTATGAAAAAGGCGAATTTGAAGATATCGAAAGCATCATTCAAGGTATCGTTGGCTATAAAGGCCGTGTACATGTTGCGTTTGGTGATGTGATTGAGCAAGAGTTTGAAACGCCGGAATCTCTTGCTGGTGAAATCGACCGCCAAATTCACAACAACTACAAGTTGTACCCAATCAACTTGTTAGCTGCTGGGCATGAAGATTCGAGCATCATTACGGAAGCAGTTAAGCGTCATCTCGCGGATAAGTTGGATCAGCTACCTGAAGGCGCAAGACCTTATTTGGTGGCGAGCTATGCCAATCCTGTGAATAACCAAGAGTAACTTTCGTCACTGAACGCTGTTGATTCAGAATGCCTTAAAGCCTCGGTCTGCCGGGGCTTTTGTTTATCTGCTCTTTAAGGTGCGACGGCGCCACCAAGGGTTAAATTGCTAGGCCATTTGGTGATCCTGTTACCACCTAAATAGATATTCCCTTTCACCGTCATTGTGTCTGGAAATACTTTCAGCGCTGATCCTCCAATATAAAGATTACCATCAACCACCAATCCTTCAGGAAGTTCAGAAATGGGGGTGCGAATAACACTTAGATCACCTTTTACTCGAAGTTTAGCTGGAAGCGCTTTTAACGGTGTATCTGTCAGATTTAGGTAACCGCCTAGTTTGATGCCTTTAGGCCAGTTTTCGATCTTACTACCTAGTAGGTTTGCATAGCCTTTTATCTTTGTTCCTGAGCGAATAACTTTGAGTGCGCTGTTAGTTGCTTCCAGACTGCCTTCAACATCAAGCCCTTTAGGCAAGGTTTTGATAGGGGTTTGTGAGATGTTTAAGTTGCCCTTTACCACTAGGCCAGAGGGTAGTTGGGTGTAAGGCTTGTTTCTAAGATCAAGATTGCCGTAATTATCGATGTGACCAAACTTAGAATAGTAATCTAGCTCATATGCCAAAGGAGACGAGCAGAGTAGGATTGAAGTAAGGCATAGGGAAACAAAACGCATAGTCAAAGAGTTAGTTAAATACCGAGATCAACAGGTGCTTATCTTATACTTAAATAAACCTATTATGCATTTTTTGCTCACAGTTTTTGATTCATAACTTAAATATTCAAATTAGAGATACACGTTAAAAGTGTGCGCTTCTTTACTGAGTTAAGTAACTTCAAGCTTACTAAAATGAGATAAATTAAATGATTGAATGTGAAGCAGACCCAAGTGTAGAGGTGAGAAAAATATCAGTAGATATTTGAATAATATGAGATTCTTCCAAGAACTTCACAAGGGTCCTTGTTAGTATTATTGAGGTTTGAGGGAGATTTTCATGAAGTTAAAAAGTGTATCTATTTTTACCGCTGGTGTTTTTGCAGTACTGCTGTCGGGTTCCGTTTTTGCTAAATCATACAGTACACCAGAAAACAAAGCGCTAATAGTTGTTGACGGTAAGGTAGGTCAGCGTATCTGTTACTACGATGATAAAGCCTACACCACAGGGGCCGTGATTAATGTTGAAGGCGTATTACTGATGTGTACCGCTGAGAACGATTTTGAAACCAATGGCTCGTTAAAGTGGGTCGTGTTCAAAAAAGATAAATAAACGCGCCGAAGTTGTCTGTTTCATTTAGAGCGGTTTAAGATTAAGAGATTGGAAAAATAAAAAGCGAGCATCATGCTCGCTTTTTTCATTAACGCGCGAGTGAGCGAGTTTTTAATTCAAAGATAAGTTTTTCAGCACTTACTTCAAATTTGAATCGAGCCGTCGCTTGGTTCGATTCTTCGGTTATTTCTGAAACATTGTATTCAACATCAGCACATACTGATTTAGCGAGCTCGATGTATTTTTGTAGTTCAGACTCTAGCTCTGTTTTTGTCTGTGCGAAAACCGTTACGTCGGCAACTTCGTCACCTTCTTTGATGATAAAGCCTATCTCGCCAGCACAGCCGCAGGCCTCACATACTTGGTTTTTTTCTAATTCGACACTCATAACGAATCCTCTTGTAAATACTAAGGGTATTCTATCAGGTATTTGATCTGTATCTACAAAAATGACGACTTTTGCGTAAAAAAGGAACAGAATAGGCACTTGTTAAGTAAGGGTTAAAGATTGGATTACTAAATCATCAAGAACGTTAATGTGATATATATCAACATTTAAAATCAATTAACGAACATAGTGACGAGATTTTGCTCAGTCCAGTTGAACTAATGGTTAATTTATAAGACTATTTCTTGATTGATTATTTTTAATAATTATCATTCTTGGTCTTTGAATAGTTTCGATGAATAATTGGCGCAAGGTTTTGATGAGACTAACTTTTCGCCTTATTTTGAGTAGCATGTATTGACAAAAACATAACTGAAAATTACACATTACGCAGTGTAAAGACGTTATGGTTTGGAACTCGACATGATATTAAATAGTCGCAATACATATACCCAAAGCGCTTTCAAGTGCAGCGCTTAGCAACCTGATTTCTAGGTTTTCGCTAATCGAACCGCATCGGCGAGCCGGGTATAATGCTAAGAATGATTTCATTCTGGCCTCATTTAATAGTGAGTTAGATGGATTTACAAAGAGAAGAGCTTAAAATATGCCAAAGCGTAGTAAAGAAGATACCGAAATCACTATCCAAAAGATCATGGATGCCGTTATTGATCAGCTACTCAGATTAGGTTACGACAAAATGTCGTACACGACGCTAAGCCAGCAGACAGGTATATCGCGTACCGGTATTAGCCATCACTTCCCTAAGAAAACGGACTTCACCGCCGCACTGGATGGCCGTATCTTTAAAATGTTTATTGAACACTTAGAGTTTGATAAAGGATTAAATGCATTTTCACAAAGTTGGATTAAAGCGCTGGAAGATGCTGAGTTTCTCGCGATTTTACGACTGCTATTCCATCACATTGTCACCGCTGAAAATGCGCAAGAATTTGCTGCTAATGGTATTGACCGCTTATACAAAATGGTTGAAAGCCAGTTTGGTGCGGGTGGTGACAAAGAGCTTGAGTGGTTGATTGGTCGATCATTGATCCAAATGAGCAAGTAATAGCCTTTAAAGAACCAAATTCTGCCACTATCAAAGCAAAGGCCCGCAATTCTCATATTGCGGGCCTTTGTCGTATCAAAGTGTTTTAGAGACGGCTTAGAGGAGATACGCTTTATGCTGCGGCATGCACTTGAGGGAAGTCTAGCGTCGGATGTTTTGTCACAATAGATCGATAGCCATAAACTTGCTCAATGCGCTCTGACGTTAGTGCATTCCATGGCGTGTCATCACAAACTAGTTTCCCGTTATGCAAGAGTACAAGGCGGTCTGCGTACTGAGAGGCTAGATTCAAGTCATGTAACACCACAACCACCGCTGCGTTTTGTGCTTTTGCCGTTTCACGAGCAATCTTTAACGTGTTGTGTTGGTGGGCGAGATCCAACGCTGAGGTAGGTTCATCAAGCATTAAGATTCGTTTTTCGCCAGATTGATGTAGTTGTGTCATCACTCGTGCTAGATGCAGTCGTTGCTTTTCTCCACCAGATAAAGACGGGTACAGGCTTTCTGCTAAATGCAATACGTCGGTTTGTTCCATGTAATGTAAAGCCAGTTTAGTGGTTTCTTTATTGGACAGTGATAGCGGTATTGCCCCCAGCTCTACTACTTCTCTGGCTAGAAATGGGAAGGTTAAGGTGCTGTGCTGCGGGAGCATTGCAATATGTTTGGCGCTTTTTTCAGGCTCCCAATCATGCTTTTGTTTACCGAAGTAGGTGATGTGATGATTCGAAGAGATCTCACCGCATAGAAGCTTGAGCAAAGTACTTTTACCTGCGCCATTGGGGCCGAGTAGGGCGGTCACTTCACCAGCTCGGATATCAATGTTGATGTCATCGAGCACCACACGGTTGCCATACGTCATCGAAATGTTTTTCCCCGATAAAACGATCTGGTTCATTACAAAATCTTCCCTTTTTGCTGGAACAATAAGTAGATGAAAAAGGGCGCGCCAATCAATGCGGTCACGATTCCAACTGGTAATTCAGCTGGTGCCACGGCAACACGAGCAAACATATCTGCGGCAGTAAGAAGCAGTGCTCCCATTAAGGCAGATATTGGTAATAGCGTTCGATGGTCAGGCCCAGCGAGCATGCGCCCTAAGTGAGGAATCACGAGCCCAATAAAGCCAATTGCACCACTGATGCTCACCGTAATACCAACACCCAGTGCAGAAAGTAAAATAAGCTGACGTTTGAGTTTTTGAACCGGAACTCCTAAGTGTCTTGCTTCTGATTCCCCTAACAACAGAGCATTCAGCGCCATCGACTTCTTCTGAAACCAGAGCAATAGGATGACGAGTGTTACAGCAGATAGAGCAATCCCTGACCAATTTGCACCAGCTAATGAGCCCATCGACCAAAGCGTCAAGTCTCGCAGCATCTGATCATCTGCGATAAAGTTCATGTAGCCAATCGCAGCACCCGAGAGCGCGCTGATGGCAACGCCGGCTAACAACATAATTGTAACTGAGGTACCAAACTTACTTGTGCCGAGTTTATAAACGAGAATAGTCGTTAGTGCACCGCCAATGAAAGCAAAAAGAGGCAGAGCCGCTAAGTTCATTAGTTGCGGATAGTTTTGGCTAAATTCAGCAAATACAACAATAGCGAATGCACCACCAAGAGCAGCGCCAGCAGACACACCAATGATACCAGGCTCGGCTAATGGGTTACGGAACAAGCCCTGCATAACCACACCACAAATTGCTAAAATGGCGCCGATGAACATACACAAAATGGTGCGAGGCAATCGGATTTCGTTAATGACCAACTGAATGTGAGGAGCGAGATCAGAACTGCCTCCCGTTAGGCTACGCAAACTGTCAGCAAAGCTAATGTTCATTGGGCCAACGGTAATAGAGGCGATAGCAATAAATGCTAAAAATCCACTAAGCACTGATAACGTCGTTGAAAGGGGGATGCGTCTTAACAACATGTCATGTCTCTATGGGTAAAGCAGTGCATTCAAGCGTTTAGCTTCTGCAAGGCTTTTAAGGCCCAAACCACCTACCAGAGCATGGCCATCAATCGTTATGATGTCTTTGTTCTTTCCAGCGGGTGTTGCAGCAAGAAGCGGCATTGCTTTTAAAATTGCATCGGCACCACCCAACGTTTCATAGCTGCGACCACTAACAAGAATCACGTCAGGCTGCATCTCTACCATCGCTTCTGTGGATAGAGGCTTGTAAGACGAGAGTTGTGTAGCGGCTGGGTTTTGTCCGCCGGCGAGTTGAATAATTGCATCGGGTGTCGTTTGTGAGCCCGCAACATTTGCAGGTCGCCCTTCATGGATCAGCAGAAAGAGCACTTTCTTTTTCTTCGCTTGATCAGGTTGGTTTGCATTGAGTGCTTGTACTTGCGCCTGGACATCTTGCTTTAAGCTTTCAGCTTGAGCTTTGCGATCCATAAGGTTCGCAATTTGATCAATACGTTGATAAAGGCCCTCGACATTTGCATCAGTATTAACGATTTCTACATCTACGCCAGCCGATTTCAATTGGCTCAATGTTGTTTTCGGCCCCATCTCATCAGAACCAATGACTTTTGTCGGACGTAAGGCGAGCAACCCCTCCGCTGAAAGACGACGATGGTAGCCCACTTTAGGCAGTTCCATTCCTTTTGGTAATTGACTGGTGACGTCGATAGCAACCAAGCTATCTTTAGCGTCGAGTTCAAGCAAGAGTTCAGTGACGGCGCTGCCTGCGCTAACAACGCGCTCTGAGGATGGCGTTTCATTGGCAAAAAGTTGACTACTCGCAAGTAGGGAAATAGCTGCCGTGACAACAGCATGAATAGTGATGCGTGTGTTCTTCATTTTGAAAGGATCTCTATCTTACTTATTTTTATGATGGCTCTTCAGTGAGTAACTGAGTTGCTTGAATTCCGTTTTCTTGTAAAAAGCCGAGAAGTTGTACTAGCGACTGAATATTCGCGGTTTTTTCTGCTCCAATTACAATCGGTTTATCGCTTGACTTACTCTCTTCTAACAGCGCGAGGGTAAAGTTGTCCCAATCGATATATGTCTTGCCGTTAATAGCCCAGTAAGGCTCGTCTTTAAGAATATTTACCGTGATGGATTGCTTATCGACATCTGCAACAGCCTGAGATTCTGTGCTCGGTAAATTGACGTCTAATGAATCGAGTTTGACCGCTGCGGTTAACATCAGGAAAACCATGACGATAAAAATAATGTCTAACAGCGGTGTTAAATCGGGGGTTAAACCGTTACGACTATTTTCTTGTGGTGTTTTAATCATTGAGTTGCAGCCTCAATCTTCTCAGAAGAGCGCAGTGTTACTTTTGAGTGGTCTGGCGAGACATGCTGTAACGAGATACCTTCAAGCCATAAGTTGACGTAATTTAAAGTGTGCTCAAGCTTGGCGATTACACGATCCGCCCACAAACCAATGATCTGCGCTCCTGAAATGGCAGGAAGTGCGATAATGAGACCCGCGGCAGTGGTGCGCATAGCAAGACCTAGGCCGTCAGCCAAATCATTCGGAGTGATATTCCCCGTTGAAACCGCGATGCCTTTGAACATGTCAATTAGGCCAAGTACCGTACCAAGCAAGCCAATTAAAGGACTGATGACACCAATCAGCGTCAGCAAACGAAGGCCGGAATGCAGCTGATGGCGTTTTTCTTGCAGCCAAATACCTGCGGCATCCTCTCTTAAAGATTTAGAGAAAGAATGATGAGCAAGCAACATCGCAACACCACGGTACAGAAGCGGCCGCTTATTCGACAACTCTTCAGCAAGTGCTTCAAGCTCGCTCCCATTTGTTGGGTCTAATCCTGTGAGCTTTTGGCGAATGGCTCGCTTTCCTACACCAAGGCTAATTAACACATGGAATAATCGCTCGGCGATGATCATCACGGTTAGAGCTGAGCAAATGATCAAAGGCCATGTCATCAGCCCAAATTGAGTTTGTAATTCTTGTAGTTGTTCCATTATCCATCCAACTTAAAACGAACAGGTACTTGTACTCGGTGAGCGACTTTTAGCCCACCTGAAATATGTGGTGTAAATTGCCACTGTTTGATCGCACGAAGTGCTGAGGCATCTAGCGACTCTGTGCCGGAAGACTCAATCAAAACCTGTTTAATCTGGTTACCATTCTCATCTAGCCATATCTCATACAAGGCTACACCTTCAATACCGCGTCTTTGTGCAGACCTTGGGTAACGGGGTTGTGTTGGTTGACTCACAAACGTTGGTTTGTCGACCAAGACAGGCTGAGATGTTGCCCCTTTGGATTTGCTCGCAGGTGCGGATTGTTGAGCTACCGTCTCTTTCTTCACCGGTTCCGTTTTTTTCTTTGGTTTCGCTTCGGGCTGAACCTTTTGCTTTGTTATGGTTTTGGTGGGCTCGACCGCTTTAGGTTTAGATTGTTTAACCGGTTCAGGTTTTTTCTCTACTACCTTCTTCTTAACAGCGTCTTTCTTGACGACCTGTTTTTTTACAATCTTCTTTTCTGGTTCAGGTTGGTCTTGAGGCTGCTCTTTTGGTGGCGCTACATTTTCTGGTGTAGATTTTTCGACAGCGGGAGGAGCAGACACAAGATTTAGACTTACCGAACTTGCTGGGTTTCCAGCCGGCATCGCGAAAACCTTTGTCTCTTGAGAAACAAAAAGAAGTGCGGCATGGATGGCAAGGGAAGCACCTCCTGCAATGACATATCTTTGTACGTTCACGGAATACCTCGGGAAACTATGAAAACTTGGGCAGATTATTACTTACAATGGAAATAAGATCAATTATCAATTGCATTATCATTACGCTCAAATTATGATTCTTGCAGAATTTTTAAGATCAGCTTCCATCCCTTACATGATGGGAGTTAAGCGAGTATATATGAGCGTCGATATCGATAAGCTTGATGAATCAGTGTTGGGCAGTGATAGTCCTGATCCATTGCGATTTGCTTTTGTTAAGAAGCATTCTGCACATGCCGGGGGAGCGAGCGTACCTGTGCCCTCGTCTCAACAACAGGCGATTTTTTCGAGTATTACGGCTAACTCAGTTAAAGCGACCAATAAACGCTGTCTTTATATTCATGTTCCGTTTTGTCGCGTTCGTTGCACTTTTTGTAACTTCTTTCAAAATGCTGCAAGTCGCACACTGGTTGATGAGTACTTTGAAGCATTAATGCAGGAGCTTAGAGAGAAAGCGGCATTACCTTGGACACAAAATGGTATTTTTCACGCCGTATATATCGGGGGCGGAACGCCAACGGATTTATCTCCAGTACAGGTTCGTGTGTTAGGCCAGGCTATCCGAGACCACTTTCCTTTGGCTGCAGACTGCGAAATCACCTTAGAAGGTCGCATCAATCGTTTTTCTGATGAGTTGTATCAAGGCGCTTTAGAGGGTGGGTTTAATCGTTTCTCTTTTGGTGTGCAAAGTTTTAATACACAAGTGCGCCGCAGCGCAAAACGTTTAGATGATAGGGAAGATGTCCTCAAACGAGTGAGCGAGATCGCCAAAGAAGACAAAATTCCGGTCATTATCGATTTACTCTATGGCTTACCTTATCAAACCAAAGAAGTGTTAGAGCAAGATTTAAATGATTTCCTCTCGACTGGCGCACACGGACTGGATTTGTATCAGTTAGTGGTTGGTGGGTCAGCTCCCATGCTCAACCTCGTAGAAAAGGGAAAAATCCCGCCACCTGCGACCACACCAGAAAAAGCGGGAATGTACGAGCTCGGTGTGAACTTTATGGCCAAACACCATATGAAGCAACTGAGCGTGAACCATTGGGCAATCGATAACCGCGAGCGTAGTTTATACAATAGTTTAGCCAAGACTTATGCAGAGGTATTGCCAATTGGCTGTGGTGCTGGAGGTAATATCGGTGGCTACGGGATGATGCAACACCGCACACTAGAGACCTATATTAAAGCGGTCAAAGAAGGTCAAAGCACCATCGCGATGATGATGAAGCAAAGCCCTCTAGAACCACTTTTTTCTGCACTCAAATCTGCGTTTGACCGTGGCATTGTTCAAGCAAATCAACTTCCATCATTTATGGGAGAGGACGCGTTCGTGTTTTTATTGCCTCTATTTAAAGTGTGGCAAGCGAAAGGCTTAGTACAGCTACATGAACGTAGCGCAGTCCTTACTCTTGCAGGCAGCTTCTGGGCAGTGTCATTGGCTCAAAGTTGTATTCAGGTACTCACGTCAGAGATGAACGAAACGGTACCGAAAGCATTCAATAATTAATGAAAACAAATTGAACAAAAACGGAAGACACAATGGAATCAATCAAGCAACAAGTTGAAGTATTACTAGAGCAAGAACCACAATTATTGCCAGCTGCGATGGCAGAGCGTCTTGGCATTTCCGAGTTTGAGGTTGTTGCGGCTCTACCTCAGGAAATGGTGGCTATTGCACCAGGAGAGCAAGCGCAAAGCATCTTAGAAAGTTTGGTTGGTTTTGGCCCGGTGACGACCATCGTCCACTCTTTTGGTTCTATCTTTGAAGTTAAAGCGCCGTTTCCAAAAGGAAAAGTGGCGCGTGGCTATTACAATTTAATGGGTAGAGAAGGTGAACTGCACGGCCACCTTAAATTAGATAACGTTAAAAATGTCGCATTAGTCAGTAAACCGTTTATGGGTAGAGAGAGTCACTATTTTGGTTTTTTCTCAGAGTGCGGAAGCAATATTTTCAAGATTTATTTAGGCCGTAACGAAAAGCGCGAGTTGATTGAAGAACAAGTAACCGCATTTCGCGCCCTACAAGCCGAATTAAAAAAGTAATCACAAACATAATCGAGGCTTAACTCGAATACTAATTAGTAAAGTCAGGTATCAATATGGATCAACAAGTTAAACAAGAGCGTTTGCAAGGTCGTTTAGGGCCAGAGATCAAAGAGTTTCGTCAGGAGCGCCGTACACTTCAGCTTGCAACTGTCGATGCAGAAGGTCGCCCGAATGTAAGCTACGCGCCTTATGTTCAAAACCAGGAAGGTTATTTCGTTCTCATTTCTAAAATCGCTCGTCATGCCCGTAACCTTTTAGAAAATCCAAATGTTTCATTGATGATGATCGAAGATGAAGAGTCTTCAAAGCAGCTGTTTGCTCGTAAGCGCTTAACTTTTGATGCGGTAGCAAATGTAGTTGAGCGAGACACAGAGATGTGGCAACAAGTTGTTGGACAAATGAAAGAGCGTTTTGGTGAGATTATTGATGGTCTAAGCCAGCTAGAGGATTTCGTTTTGTTCAACTTAAAGCCAGAATCGGGGCTATTTGTTAAAGGTTTTGGTCAGGCGTATCAAGTGTCTGGTGATGATTTAGTCGATTTTGTTCACCTTCAAGAAGGTCACAAGAAAGTCGAAAGTGCCTGATTGTAAACCGATCATATGAATGTCGATTATTTGGCATAATGAACGTTTAAAGGGAGTTAGGTTATACTGACTCCCTTTTTTATATTGGAACAAAAGCATGAAACCTGTAAGCAAGGAATTGAGCGAGATTTGCTATCCGTTTATTTACGAGGACAGTCCGGTTTGTGACTTTGAAATTACAGCAGATGAACTTTGTAGTCGTATTGGCCTTGTTCTCGCTATGGAGTTGGACGAGTTTAGCCG
Source organism: Vibrio sp. 1557 (assembly GCF_033340175.1). NCBI lineage: Bacteria > Pseudomonadati > Pseudomonadota > Gammaproteobacteria > Vibrionales > Vibrionaceae > Vibrio > Vibrio sp. 1557. The sequence continues at coordinate 91,388 of NZ_JAWOVZ010000005.1, forward strand.
TGATATACTGACAAGAATGCAGCCTAATGTTTATCATCTAAATGGTTCGGTTCGCGGAAAATTAGCGATTACAGAGACGGAAGTTGAAGAGTTAAAGGCCGATTATGCTTTGCTCAAGCAACGCATTGATGGTGGCTTCAAAGGCTTTGTTCTACCCGGAGGACACCCGGCAGCCAGTCAATTGCATTTGTGCCGTTGCCAAGCTAAAAAAACGGTACGAGCATTAGTTGCCGTTGAACATACAGGTAAGAAGCAGCCCGCACCTATTTTGTTTCGTTACGCGAACTTATTAGCGAATGTACTTTACAGCCTAGCTTCTTATATTAATCATACTCATCAAGTCAAAGAGACGGAATTCGTTTCTCGTAGTTACGCGATGCCAAAGAAGTGAGCTGAGAAATTAGCGGATGTGAGCATCAGGGATAGGACAAGCACTGCATTATATTCTCAAATCAACTCGTCCAATAAGAGTTAAGAAGTCATAGCTTTGGCTTCTAGCTCTTTTGCTCCGCGAAGCATCGCTTCGATTAGTTCTCCTGCATTGAATTTCTCAAGTGCCTCATGCGCGCCAACTTGGTGAGCTCTGTCTACACAGATTTCGCTCGATAACGATGTATGTAAAATGCGGTATGAATGGTTCAGAGAGGAATTATTCTGAACTTCAAATGCTAATTCATAACCGTCTAATCCGGGCATTTCAATATCGCTGACCAGAATATCAATTGGGCGATGAGCCGCAGCGTCACTTTTCATCAGTTCCAATGCATCTAAACCATTTTTACAGATTTGATACCCAATATTGATGCTATCGAGTGCGTCACACAGCTGTTTACGAGCGATGGAAGAGTCATCCACCAATAGAATACTGAGTGCTTTTAGGCGTTCTCGCTCAATATCTGTCAGCATTGGGATCTTTGAATTCTCGTACTGCGGATAAATTTTGGAAAGTAGCAGTTCCACATCCAGCATTTGAACAGTTTTATCCTCGTAGCGAGTAATTCCAGTCACGAAAATATTTTTTCCAGCGCTCGGAGGTGGCGTTTCAATAGCTTTCCAATCGCACTCAATGATCTTCTCTATACTACGAACCATAAAAGCTACCACGGTTCGCAAGCAATCTGTCACGATCAAGTAGCAGCTTTTATATTCTTCTTCACTTATAGGACGAAAGCCAACAGCCGCTGACATATCGATCACTGGTACTGTTAAGTTACGTATCGTAACGGTTCCAATGACGTGATGATGCGAGTAAGGGATCTTTGTCGTTGGCATGTACGGGACGATTTCACGGACTTTTAGCGTACCGATAGCGAAACTCTGTTGCAGGGTGAGCTTAAACATCAACATGCCCTGAGATTGATTCGCTTTGCTAACGACTTTTGCCATGAAAATAACCTTATAAACACCACCGAATTGTGTCTAATCTAATATTATCAGACGAAGGCTTCAACCATCGGAGAGACAAATGTGAGCTTTTTAGACAATCTTTTAGAGACATAGTGATTAACTGAGCAAAACTTGTTTGTATTTTAAACTCATTATGTAGACGATTTTATATTCCTCGTGTATTGGGGCCTTTACCGCTGAGCTATTATTAAGAAATGTTTGGTCTGTTAAAAAGGATTGGGTACACTTGCGCGACCAGAATAGTGAGAGATAGAACAATGGCAAATACAGCAGCCGCATTACATATTCTTGTGAAGCACAAAGAGCAAGCGGAAGACATAATCAAGCAACTGAAAAAAGGCGCAAAGTTTCAGACATTAGCGAAGAAGTATTCAACTTGCCCGTCAGGCAAACGCGGTGGTGACCTTGGTGAATTCCGCCGTGGTCAAATGGTACCTCAATTCGACAAAGTGTGCTTTTCTGGCGAAGTGTTAACGCCGCATTTAGTTAAAACCAAGTTCGGTTGGCATGTTGTGAAGGTGCTTTACAGAACATAAGGCTTGGTATCGACCTAAACATTGTCAGATGAAACCCACAAGCATTAAATATCATCTGTACGGTCTCTTTTCACCAATCACTACCGTTATGACATGGCAGATACATTCTGATTTGCCATGCTCCACCAAACGCTAATCTTTCCAAACTAGAAACTCATTTATATGCAGTTAACTTGGCTTTTCTCATAAGTCGTTATCCTATTTCAAGCTTTGGTATGAGAATACGTTTGCTGGTTGTATCAATTATCAATGCTATTCCTTGCTGGCGAACTTTGGTTCATGTTCGGGCGCCATTCGCATATGATAGCGACCTTATAAAAATTAACCCCGTTCATAATTTAAGATGTCCCTGACTCATAAAGACTATTTTAAAATCGCATTTCCTTTCATTGTTTCTACTGTTACCCAACCATTGTTGGGGGCGGTGGACACCGCGGTGATCGGTAAACTCGGTGTGGCTGAGATGATTGGTGGTGTGGCGATCGGCACCGTCATCATGAACACCTTGTATTGGTTGTTTGGCTTTTTCCGCGTAAGTACTACGGGGCAAAGTGCAATCGCATTAGGTAAAAATAGCCCAGAAGATCAAGCGAGCAGCTTATTTCGTCCTTTCGTGCTTTCGCTTTGCCTTGGCTTGATTTTCATTGCGTTGCAGTCCGTGATTTGGATGGGGGCAGAGCTGATTATCTCCCCTGATGCAGTCGTGGCCGAAAACGCGAAGATTTACTTCGATATCATGATCTTTGGTGCACCGTTTGTACTGCTGAACTACACCGTGATTGGTTGGCTGATGGGGCAGGCGAAAGCCAAAGAAACCTTGCTCACGCAAGTGTTTGGTAACGTGCTGAACATCGTGCTGGATATCGTCTTTGTGTTGTACTTCGATATGGGCATTGCTGGTGTTGCGGTGGCGACACTTATCGCGCAAATCTCGACGTTTGTTATTGGTGCGGTACTGGTGCTGAAAACTTGTCGCTTCCCGCTGTTTGATTACATTCAAACAGCAAAAATGACGCGTAAAGATCTCAAAGTTATCGCGTCTTCCAATATGGATCTGTTGCTTCGAACAGTGTGTCTATTGGTGTTCTTCAACATGATGGCGCGTGTGGGCTCTCAGCTAGGCTCTGATGTGCTCGCTGCGAACGCAATCTTGATGCAAGTGACCTTTATCGTCAGCTACATGTTCGACGGTGTGGCGAATGCGTCGAGCGTCTTCGCAGGTAAAGCCGTAGGGCAGAAGAATCCTACATTGCTTGATAACGTGATTAAGCTAAACACGCAATGGACCGCGGCGTTCGTTGTTGTCTTGACCTTGCTGCTGGTGCTGTTCAAACATCAAGTGGTGTCGTTATTTACCACTTTGCCAAACCTTGTTGAGCTGTATCTAGACATGAGCCCTTGGTTATTGGCATTCCCGTTGGTTGCTGGTTTTGGTCTTACGTTTTACGGCATCTTTACCGGTACAGGGACGACGCGACCAGTGCGTAACTCTACCTTTCTAACCATGGTGTTGTTCTTAGTGACCCAATTTATTGCGGTGCAATATTGGGGCAATCACGGTTTGTGGCTGGCATTCACTTTGTTCTACGTTGGGCGTTTTGTCTTCTTGTTCCCATACCTCGGTCAAGTTAAACAAAAGTGTCTTTAATTCACACTGTCACAAACGACCTAATTTAGATGTTCTTAAAACAAGGGTGGAGCCATCTGCCCTTGCTGATAAATCTGAAAAAGGTGATGAAATAACCTTTCCGACTGGTTTCCTTGCTTTAACCCGCATGATATTATCTGTGATGTTATATTATTACATTTAGTTTATGCCGTGATTTCTCAACCAATACTCTCCGTTAATAATCTCAGCCTTACAGACTCAGAACGCACACTCTTCAAAGACATTTCTTTTGAGCTGTTTCAAGGTGAAGTTCTTGCCATTATGGGACCTTCCGGCATTGGTAAATCCATGTTGTCGAAAGCCGTCGCAGGTTTTTTGCCGTCTGATATTTGGGTCGACGGAAGTATCCAGCTTAACAGCAGTGAAGTCGCACAAACTGCCATACTGCAACGTAGTCAACCGCAGCGCCCCGCGGTCATTTTCCAAGATGCACTTAAAGCACTGAATCCATTGGCCTCTGTCGAGCAACAACTGTGTTTGGCATGGACAGGCAACAAAACACGCTTGTCTTCAGCAAACCGAGAAACGGTGACGACCTTGTTGTCTCAACTCGGATTTACGGATCCAAAAGCAGCATTAGCGCAGCATCCAAGCCAGTTATCTGGTGGTCAGCGTCAGCGTATTTGTATTGCGATTGCGTTGCTTGGTAGTGCCAACTTGATCATCGCAGATGAGCCCACCAGTGCGCTCGATCCAATCACCGAAGCGGAGATCCTTGAGTTGTTCCGCAGCAGTGTTCAGCAACGCAACATCAGTGGTTTGTTGATCACGCACGATCTATCTGCGGCTTTGGCGTGTGACAAAGTCTTGGTGATTGCGGACAACACCATGGTGGCTTATGGCGCACCATGGCAAGCCATTCAGCAAAGTTCGCATCCTTTCTGTCAACAACTTGCGCAACTGCTGCCTTAACCTCATCTCTGGAGCCTATTTTGACTAAGCACAACTTGAGCGGGCACATGCAGCCTAAATCGGCGGAAGTTCGCTTTGCGCAAGCCAGTGTTCACTATTACTCCAAACCAAGTTGGTTAGGGGGCAAACCGTTTAAGGCGCTCGAACAATTGGATCTTGCCATTGATACACAGAACATTGCGATTGTTGGTCCTTCTGGTGCGGGTAAATCGACCTTGATTGAGCTTCTATTCGGTCTTCGTAAACCCACATCTGGTGAAGTGTATGTGTGTGGTTATCCGCTATCGCGTAGCTCGGCTAAGCAGCGCCAAGAGTTGTGTCAGCACATTCAATTGATTCCGCAAGAGCCGCAATCGAGCTTGAATCCTTATTACACCGTTCGCCAGATCTTACTGGAGCCTTTGAGCAACATTGGTTTAACGCAAGAACTTAACGAGAAGGTGGAAAAGGTCTTGGCGGATGTCGGTTTGGATCTCACATTGCTGGATCGTAACCCGCAGCAACTATCAGTTGGGCAAGCGCAACGTGTGGCTATCGCCAGAGCTTTAATTGTTGAGCCTTGTGTGTTGGTTGCCGATGAGCCAACCAGCAGCCTAGACCCCGTCAGTCGTAAACAGATTCTCGACTTGTTGGCAGGCATTCAAAAGAGTCGTCAGATGCGCCTGATTTTGGTGACACATGACCTCGATGCGGCACAAACCCTATGCGATGAAATCCTAGTGTTAGACAAAGGACGCGTTGTCGAGCACGGCACGGCACAAAACGTGACAAATAACCCATCACACTTGATCACGAGAGCCTTGATGAGCGCTCAACACAAAAGTAATGAATTCACAAAAACCATTGGAGAGGTTTCTTATGCACCTTAGTACTCCCAAGTTAGCTTTGTCGCTGGCTTTAAGCGCACTGCTGACCGGTTGTTTTGACTCTGGCGAAAGCAAGCCAGAAGCGGAAAAAGCAGCTGCACCGCAAGCAACGGAAATTCGCGTTGCCATGATGCAACCACCACGCACAGGTTTGTCACCACTTTCAGATGACGCGTTCAAACTGTCACGTTGGAGCACGGCAGAAACGCTAGTGAACCTAAACGATCAGTCGGTAGCAGAGCCTATGCTGGCAACAGAGTGGGAACAAGTTGACCCAATGACGTGGCAATTTAAGGTACGTAAAGGCGTGAAATTCCACGATGGTTCTGAGCTTGATGCCAACGCGGTTGTGAACTCTCTACAAAAAGCATTAGATGCCGCACCTAAACCACGCATCTTGGACGGTATCGAATGGCAAGTTCGCGCATTGGACGACTTCACTGTTGAAATCAAAACGACCTTTAACGATCCACTGTTGCCAAGCCGTCTTTCTAGCCCACAGCTAGCGATCCTTTCTGGTGCTGCATATCAAGAAAACGGTCGTGTTGTGCCAATCAAAGCAGGTACGGGCCCATTCGTTCTGACAGAAATCAACGGGACAACCAGCGCAAAACTGAAGCGTTTTGACGGTTACTGGGGTGAAAAAGCAAAAGTAGACAGTATCTTTGCTGAATACGTACCAAACGGTTTTGCTCGTGCTGCAGCACTGCGTACTGGTGAGGCGGATGTAGTGGAAGCCGTTCCTGTTTCGCAAATCGCGATGATGGAATCTTCACAGCTGCACGAAGTCGCAATGCCGCGTACCAACACGCTTTACCTAAACAATAAATCAGATGTGTTTAGCCAGTTCGGTTTGCGTAAAGCAGCGGCTCAAGCGGTTAACCGTGAGCAAATCATCAAAACGGTTTACGAGAACCACGCCGATTCAGCGAAAGGTCTGTTAGGTCCAGCATTGGCATGGGCTCAACCAATTCGTGACGCGAACCCTCGTATGGAAACCATGGAAATGCGCCACGCGAATGGGGAGAAGATCACCATTGGTACGTTTACCGACCGTGCTGAGTTGCCAGAAGTGGCGGTGCTGCTAAAGCAACAACTTGAAGCGGCTGGCTTTGTGGTTGAACTAGACGTTCGTGAATATGCACAAATCGAAAACGATGCACTAGCAGGTAAGTTCGATGCGTTCTTGTTGTCACGTGCAACGGTGCTGGATTCTGGTGACCCAGTGGCGTATATGCAAAGTGACTTTAGCTGTAAAGGTTCTTACAACCTAGGGCAGTTCTGCTCAGAAGAGGTGGACGCAGCATTGAAACACGCTGATCGTCAGCCTTTGGGTGAGAAACGCCAACAAGCGATCATCGAAGCAGAAAGCAAAATCCTTGAGCAATACGCTGTGATTCCACTGCTTCACGAGCGTGTAATCCAAGGTGAGAGTGACCGCGTGAAGAACGCACAACGTGACCCACGTGAGCGTCGCCTGATCGACCAGTTTACTGAGGTGAACTAACTCGATGTCGTCTGTTGCCAACATGCGCTCTCGTTGGAGCGCTTGTATGCCTGAATGGTTTACGCGTTTTTTGTCGCGCTTCCTGTCACTCGGGGTAGTGGTTGTGCTGGTGGGTTTGATGCCGGATATTGCCGGTATCGACCCAAGCCAATCAATCCTCCGTGCTCGTGCGGGTGCTCAACAATTGCTGACGGCAGAAGCTCTGCAAGCAATTCGAGAAGATCTTCAACTTGACCGCAGCGCTGCTGAGCGACTGTGGGATTGGTTGACGCTTGCCATGCAAGGTGACTTAGGTGTCTCTTGGGTGAGTGGCGCATCCGTGATGGAGAGCGTTCAACAAACCGCAAAAACGTCGCTATTACTGATGCTTACAGCGCTAGGCATGGCATTTGTAATGTGCATGGCGAGCGTGTTTTACACTGTGCGTCGTTGGCAACAGAATCGTTTAGACAAACATCATGACACGCTCAGTTCGGTGTTGGTTTCATTGCCGGAATACGTGATTGCTTCATTGCTGATCATGGTGTTTTCCATCTGGTTGGGTTGGTTCCCACCTTATGGTTGGCAGGGCGTGCAAAACCTCTGGTTACCAAGTTTGGCAATGGCATTGCCTGCTGCTGGTTTGTTCGGGCGCTTGCTCAATGACAGCCTCAAGCGTGTACTAGATGAGCCTTGGGTGATCACTTGGCTATCGGCGAACGTCAGTAAGTTTCAAATCTTACGCTTTGCCTTGTGGCGTGCCGTTAGTAACTTGATTCCTCAAATCGCAATGACGGTGATTGGTTTAACCGGCGGCGCGGTTGCTGTGGAACAAGTGTTTTCCATTCCGGGTATCGGACGACTAATTTTAGGCGCGGCGAAGTCACAAGATCTGCCGATGCTGCAAGGTGGTTTGTTGGTGTTGCTGGTGTTCTCGATGTTGATCAGTAGTGCGAGCATCTTATTGCAACGCTGGTTACTCGGGCACAGTGTCACAAGTGGTAAGTTGATCAGCAGTCACAGCACGTTCCGTTTTACCCAAAGCACCACCAAACGCATCGTCAGTGCGACAATCTTTGCCTTGCTGATTGGTTGTGCGGGATGGGCCTTAATGCGCGATCCTTACACTATCCAATTTACCCGCCTTGAATCGCCAAGCTTAGCAGCACCGTCTGGTGCCGATGCGGTCGGGCGAGATCTGCTTGCTCGTGTTGGCGGCGGTATGATGTCGACAATCAAAATGGGCATCATCGCAACCTCCCTTAGTTTGGTGATTGGTTTGCTGCTCGGCTTTGTGACTCGTTATAGCCAAGGCTTAATTGAGATCACCAAAGGTGTGCCATACATTGTGGCGGGTCTGCTGATTGCTGGTCTAACGGGAATGAACCCAAACAGTGCCTTGATTGCTATTGTTATGGTGTCATGGGCACCATTAGCGGCGCACTGTGCAAGTTTGTTGATGGAAGCCAAAGCGCAGCCTTACACGCATCTTGCGCCCATTTGGGGAACCAGTCAGTGGCGAGTACTCCGTTACTACTTGTTGCCTTATGTGCTGCCGCCATTGATTCGCCACGCGTTTCTGCGTTTGCCTTACATTACGCTTAGCCTGACTTCTCTGAGTTTTATCGGACTTGGCGTTAAGCCGCCAGAACCTGAGTGGGGTTTATTGATTGCAGAGAATCTGCCTTACATCGAGCGCTCACCATTGGGTGTCTTACTGCCTATCTCAGGCTTGGTTTTGATTGCAATTGCGGTGAATTTGATTTTTGATGACAAGTGACGAGCAGCGATAAAGCGAAGTGAGCTTCCATATCCAGATGTAATCAGTAATTTGGTAATTTAGAAAACAAAAGGATGTGTTTTCTGCCAGAAAGTACACAGCACGGTCTATGTATATTGGAAGCATCTATAAATTAACGAGTATAAAAGTTACGCGAACTCAGATGTTTAGGTAGTGTTACTCTTTATACACACGTAATCCTTTATCCGTTAATTCTTGAGTGACCACTTCGGATAGGTTTCGATCGGTAATAATTCCGTCCAATTGCTCGATGTCTAATGCATGAAAGCTCGCTATCTGACCGTATTTAGTTGAGTCTGAGATCAGATAATTGGTTTGTGCCGCCTTGATGATTGCTTTTTTAACGAGAACTTTATTTTCATTAGGTGTTGATAAGCCTTTCAAGCTCCAAGATGAAGTCGAAATAAAGGCGATATCAATATTTAGCCCATTCAAGAACTCTGCGACTTTTCCTCCAATGGTGGATTGGTTCTCGCGGTCAATTTTTCCCCCAGTGTGGTAAAGCTCACATTCACTGTGCGTCATAAGGAAAGCAGCAATAGAGAAGTCATTGGTGATCACTAAAAGATCATTACGATTTGCTATTTGATGGGCGATTTCTAGAGAGGTTGTTCCCGCATCCAAGTAAATCGTAGCGTCTTGACCAATTAACGTAGCCGCCAGCTTACCAATTTGAATTTTTTCATCCGCTTGTTGCTCGACCTTCGCATCATGGGAAAGTTCGGAATGTAGAGCTTGAGCGAGTTGCACTCCACCAGAAACAGAAACGACTTTACCTGAGGATTCAAGCTTCACGATATCACGACGAATGGTCATATGTGATACGCCAAGGTGGTCGGTTAAATCTGAAATGCTTAACACTTCTTGATGTGATAACAGGGATAATATGGTTCTTTGACGTTCTGCTGGGATCATAGTTTCACTTCTATATTCTTGTTTTTCAGTATCCTACCAATCTTTTCATTTGTTGTGAATATCTGTGAATTATGTTCTCAACGTTGTAAGAACAGCCTTCGCTTGTGTTAACTGCTCGGAATATCTCTGCCCATAAAGAGGTATATATCACGACATTGTTAATTTGTGTGAAAAAATGTGATTCAAAGCGAGGTCTTAGTATTAATCTTCACATATAATCACATCAACCAAACAAGAATTAACAAAGTTTAATAGACCAGAAGGCATTGTTTTTATGAGTGAAGTTCAATCTGTAGGTGTTATCGGTTTAGGCTCTATGGGAATGGGCGCCGCAAAGTCATGTGTGCGTGCAGGCCTAGATGTCTATGGTTTCGATTTAAATTCTCAAGCGCTTGAAGAGTTAGGTTCATTCGGTGCAAAAGCTGTTTCTACAAATGCAGTTGAGTTTGCAGATAAGCTTGATTCGGTTCTAGTTCTTGTTGTGAACGCAGCTCAAGTTAACACGGTCTTGTTCAAAACCGGTCTTGCTACAGCGCTTAAGCCGAATACGCCAGTAATGGTTTCAGCAACCATCTCAGCAGAAGACGCAAAACAAATTGAAGCGAAATTGGCAGAACACAATCTTGTGATGCTTGATGCACCGGTATCTGGTGGTGCTGCAAAAGCAGAATTAGGTGAGATGACTATTATGGCGTCGGGAGCGCAAAGCACATTTGATGCACTTGAACCAGTACTCAACGCAACGGCAGCTAAAGTCTACAACATCGGTGAAGCGATTGGCCTAGGCGCAACTGTGAAGATTATCCACCAATTGCTAGCAGGTGTTCATATCGCAGCTAGTGCTGAAGCAATGGCATTAGCGGCACGTGCAAACATTCCTCTTGACCTGATGTACGACGTGGTGACGAATGCAGCGGGTAACTCTTGGATGTTTGAGAACCGCATGAAGCATGTAGTTGATGGTGATTACTCCCCTAAATCTATGGTCGACATCTTTGTGAAAGATTTAAACCTCGTATCGGACACAGCAAAAGATCTCAAATTTCCACTTCCTCTATCAAGCACAGCACTAAACATGTTTTTGAGTGCAAGCAATGCTGGTTTTGGCCAGGAGGACGACAGTGCCGTTATCAAGATTTTTGATGGTATTGAGCTTCCAGGTGTAGAAAACAAACAGAAGTAAGCGCACGTAAAACGGAGAAAAAATGATGTTATTAGGCGTTATCGCAGACGACTTTACTGGCGCAACAGACATCGCAGGTTTTCTTGTAGAAAACGGCATGCGCACAGTTCAGCTTAACGGTATTCCAAAAGAAGAGATTGATGTAAACGCAGATGCGGTCGTGATCAGTCTTAAATCTCGTTCCTGTCCTGTAGATGAGGCAATCGAGGATTCAGTAGCTGCGCTTAAGTGGCTGCAAGCAAATGGCTGTCAGCAGTTTTACTTCAAGTACTGCTCAACGTTTGACAGCACAGCAGAAGGTAACATTGGTCCTGTAACGGATGCACTGCTTGCAGAGCTAGGTGAAGCGTTCACCATTGTATGCCCATCATTACCAGTGAATGGTCGCACAGTTTACAACGGCCATCTATTTGTATTCCAAGACTTGCTAAGCGACTCGGGTATGCGTAATCACCCTGTGACCCCAATGACTGATTCAAGCCTAGTTCGTATGATGGATGCTCAATCTCAAGGCAAATCTGGCCTGGTGAACTTCCAAATAATTGAACAAGGTCCAAAAGCGGTAATTGAGCGCTTTGAAGAGCTAAAAGTACAAGGCAACCGCTATGCAGTGGTTGATGCATTCAATGCAGAGCATCTTGTCACACTTGGCAAAGCGGCGAAGTCTCTAAAACTGGTAACTGGTGGTTCTGGTTTGGCTGCGGGTATTGCTAAGAACTGGATAGAGAACCTTGAAGATCAAAGTGATGCGAAGCAAGAGGGGAACCCTAAAAAGGCACCAACCGTTGTGTTATCTGGATCTTGTTCTGTCATGACCAACCAACAGGTCGCTGTTTACAAAGAAAAAGCGCCACACTTTGCTATTGATGTGAAGGCGTGTTTGACGGAAGAAGATTACTCAAATCAAGTGTTTGATTGGGTCATGACCAACATCGAAAGCGAGTTCGCACCACTGGTTTACGCAACCGCAGATGCAGCGGCGTTAAAAGCGATTCAACAAGAGTTTGGCGCGCATTCTTCAAGTCACGCGGTTGAACAATTCTTTAGCCAACTTGCAATCAAACTTCAGCAGCACGGTGTGAAAAATTTCATCGTTGCGGGTGGGGAAACCTCAGGGGTTGTAACCCAAAGCCTAGCCGTAAAAGGTTTTCATATCGGTCCTCAAATCGCACCAGGTGTACCTTGGGTGAAGTCACTTGAAGGCGAGCTTTCTTTGGCTCTGAAATCGGGCAACTTCGGCGATGAACACTTCTTTGCCAAAGCACAGTCGTTTTTTGAATAGGTGAGGTTGTGATGAATAAAGAATTGATGACAGAACAACAACTGCGAGAGCAAATGGTCACTATGGCGCGCTCTATGTTTGAACGTGGCTATGCGACTGGCGGCGCTGGCAACCTTTCTCTAAAACTGCCTAATGGACACTTTCTGGCAACGCCAACTGGTTCTTCGTTCGGCCGCTTGATTGCTGAAGAGCTTTCGGTTGTGGATATTGATGGCAACCATATCTCTGGTGAAAAGCCATCAAAAGAAGTGGCTTTTCATCTGGCGATTTATCGAAATAACTCAAAGTGTAATGCGATTGTGCATCTACATTCTACTTACTTGACGGCGCTTTCTTGTCTTGAAGGTTTAGAGCGCGAGAATGCCATCAAAGCTTTCACACCTTACTTTGTAATGCGCATTGGCGAACTGCCAGTGATTCCGTACCTGCGCCCGGGCGACCCTCAGATTGCTGAAGAACTTGCGCAGCGGGCTAGTGACTACCGAGCTTTCCTCCTGGCGAACCATGGTCCAGTGATCACGGGTACGGACTTTGAAGATGCAGTGGATAACGCAGAAGAGCTAGAAGAGACAGCGAAGCTAGCGTTCATTCTTAAAGATAGCAACATCCGCTACTTAACGGATACTGAGATTCAAGACCTAAAAGGGAGAGGTAAGTAATGGCTAAATTCGCGGCAAATCTGACAATGTTATTCACAGAAGTTCCTTTTCTAGATCGTTTCGAAAAAGCACACCAAGCGGGCTTCAAAGCGGTGGAATACCTTTTCCCATACGCATTCGAAGCGCAAGAACTAGCAAGCAAGATACAGCAGTTTGGTTTTGAGCAAGCGTTATTCAACATGCCTCCAGGTGATTGGGATGCAGGTGAACGAGGTTTTGCAGCTATTCCGGGGCGTGAGGATGAATTTAAAACGAGCGTCGAGACTGCGCTGATGTACGCCAAGGCACTGAACTGTAAAAAGGTTCACGCTATGTCTGGCATTGTTGATTCACGCTTCACTCGTGATCAGCATATTGAAACCTTTATCTCAAACATTCGTTATGCAGCGGATAAGTTTGCCGAACATGGTGTTGAGCTGATGATTGAGCCACTCAACAATCGCGATGTACCGAACTACTTTGTTGCACATCAACGTGAAGCGGTGGAACTCATCAAACAAGTGGCTCGTCCAAACGTGAAATTGCAGCTCGATCTCTATCACGCACAAATTATGGACGGTGATCTGAGTACGTTGATTCGCGATGTGGCGCCATACACAGGCCATATTCAAATTGCTTCTGTGCCTGAAAGGCACGAACCATCGGAAGGCGAACTGAATTACCCACACCTATTCAATGTTTTGGATGACTCTGGTTACCAAGGCTGGATCGGTTGTGAATACAACCCAAGGCATAGCACGCAGCTGGGCCTTAGTTGGGTTAAACCATACCTATAACAATTTTAATTTCTATCCATAAATAACTTGAAACCAATTACAAAAACAAAGGGTCGTGACTATGAATATTATCATAACTGGAGGGGCGGGTTTTCTCGGAACCCTACTTGCCAAATCACTACTAAAAGAAAACAAAGCTGAAAGTATTACTATTGTCGACATTCAAAAGTCGCGCTTAGAGGGCATTGATGACCGAGTCGTTTCTTTAGTCATGGATATGACAAAACGAGAAAATATAGACCAAGTTATTACTGCCGAAACGACACACATTTTTCATTTAGCGGCAATTGTATCGAGCCATGCTGAGCAAGATTTTGATTTAGGCGTAGCTGTAAATCTGACGACCACACAGTTATTGCTTGAGCGTTGCCGTAAAGTAAACCCTAATATTCGTTTTACGTTTGCTTCATCTTTAGCTGTATTTGGTGGTGATCTTCCGGAAACGATTACACCAATAACAGCACTTCATCCTCAGTCATCCTACGGGACGCAAAAAGCTATAGGTGAGTTATTGGTGAACGACTATGCCCGTAAAGGCTTTGTTAAAGCTGTATCCGTACGTTTACCGACTATTTGTATTCGCCCTGGGAAACCAAACCTTGCCGCTAGCTCTTTCGTAAGCGGAATTATTCGTGAGCCTTTGAATGCTCAAGAATCAAATTGTCCTGTAGACCCTACGCTAAAACTTTGGATATCGAGCCCGTCTAGAGTGGTGGACAATATTCAATATGCAGGGCTAATGCCTTATGAGCAGTTAAATAATCTGTCCTATAGAACGCTTAATTTACCTGGTATTCAAACTACACCAGCTGAGATGATTCAAACAATGGACACTCTAACGGGTAAACAACTTTCTAATTATATTACCTATGAGCATGATGCGGGTATTGATCGTATTGTGAGTAGTTGGCCACAAAAAATTGATTGTACTAAAGAACTGGAGCTTGGATTTAAAGCAGACAGTAATTTCAAGGATGTATTACAACAATTTATTTCTGTTAACAATATGGAGATTGTCTAATGTTACCAACCTCAGTAATTGGACTAATAGTAGCCGTATCAGTCCTTGTTTTTCTTGTGTTACGTACAAAAGTACATGTGTTAATTGCGATGTTAATTGCGGCATGTATCGCAGGTATTATTGGTGGGTTAAGTGTTGATGACACGATTGCGACCGTTAGCAAAGGATTTGGTGGAACATTAGGCGGTATAGGGATTGTCATCGGTCTCGGCGTTATGATGGGGGCTATTTTAGAGGCTTCTGGAGCAGGAGAAAGTATTGCCTATAATTTTATAAAGTGGTTAGGAAAAAAGAAAGAAGAGGCCGCTCTTGCTGTAACTGGCTATATTGTTAGCATCCCAATCTTTGTGGATAGCGCGCTTATCATTCTTTATCCAATTGCGAAGTCTTTGTCAAAAACGTCCAATCGCTCGATTTTAACGCTTACGGTTGCTCTGGCGGGCGGCTTGGTCGTAGCGCATCACGCTATTCCGCCGACTCCAGGGCCTTTGGGCGTTGCTGGTATCTTTGGTGTCGATCTTGCCAGCATGCTAGGTTTTGGTTTGATGATCGCAGCGCCTTGTGTCATGGGTATTGTTTGGTATGCAAGATGGTTAGAAAAGCAGTTTCCTGAATTCATTCCAACCGAACATTTCTCGAAGTCTAGTGAGCAACTGATTAATGATCACAAAGAGTACATTGCAAGTAAAGAAGCGAAAGACCTACCATCTTTAAGTAAATCTATCGCTCCAATTATTATCCCTATTTTACTTATACTTGCGAAATCAGTGATGGGTTTATTAGAGGGGACTTTCGGTTTCGAAGGGCTGACTGCAACAACATTTGGTCAATTTATCGCTTTTATCGGCAGCCCTACTATTGCACTATCAATAGCGACGTTATTAGCGGTTTACACATTGGGTAATAACCTTACCAAAGAAGAAGCGAATGAAAAGATGGAACAAGGAATCTCCACTTGTGGCATCATTTTGTTAGTAACAGGAGCTGGTGGCGCGTTAGGTGCCGTATTGCGTGAAACGGGTGCGGGCGCAGAGATTGCTAACCAAGTTGCAGGGCTTCCTATTTCTGCGGTTATGATTCCATTTATTATTGCGACGTTAGTTCGTATTATTCAGGGCTCTGGTACAGTCTCCATGATAACCGCTGCTTCTATATCTGCCCCAGTTTTAGTAAATATTCCTGACGTTAACCTTTTATTCGCAGCGACGGCAGCTACGATGGGATCTCTATTTGCTGGCTACTTTAATGACTCGCTATTCCATATTGTTAATCGACTAATGGGGGTGACTGAGGTTAAGAAACAACTCATTATTTGGACTATTCCAACAACAATTGCTTGGGCTATTGGTGGTTCATTAGTCATGATTCTTAACTTATTCTTCGGATCTCATGGTTCAATCTTTGATCCCGTGTTACCACTTGCTGTACTTTTGGGGTGTGTTGCATTTACAAAATCTTACAGCGCTAAGCACGTCGAATTACAAGAGGTATAAAGGTTTACTTGTACTCTTCCATAAAGTAAAAACCTATCACAACATGTATTTTTATCAGATGGTTTAGAGATTGTTAATAATATGAATGGCCCTATGTTTGGGCCGTTTTAGTTCTTATAAATAAACTATTTAAATTGAACCGATATAGGTTCCGTTTTCAACTTAATCAATATGAAATGGAATTGTTATTTCCCGCTTAGTAAGCGATTACCTATAAAGGATCTATTCGAGTTTAACCCTAGTGACTTTACTCTAGCGAATTAGGGTTACTTTATATAAGAGTCCAGTACTTTTAATACGACTTCCATATCTTTTTCACGTTGAGTTTTGTCTTCCTCAAGTACGACGTGTTCAAGTAAGTGACCTTTAATTACTTCTCGCATCAAACCATTTACTGCTCCCCGAATAGCGGCAATCTGCTGCAACACATCTTGGCATTCATGCTCTTCTTCCAGCATTTTTTTAAGTCCATTCACCTGACCCTGTATTTTACTGACTCGAGTGTTGAGCTTCTTTTGATCTCTGGTTGTATGCGACATGTCTTATCTTCTTTAAGTTACGGGCCGAGTTATTCTAACTGATAATGTAGCACTCAATTTATACTGGGGGGTAGTATTTAATACTAGGGGGGGGAGTATAGTTTGCGATAAATTAGAATCAACAACAGAGAACAACAATGGATTTTGTCGCGTTACTACAACAAGGTAATGGGTGGTTCTTTATTCCCAGTGCCATTTTGCTTGGCGCTTTGCATGGTTTAGAACCTGGGCACTCTAAAACGATGATGGCGGCGTTCATTGTCGCTGTGAAAGGAACGGTCAAACAAGCCGTGATGCTGGGTTTAGCTGCCACACTTTCTCACACTATAATTGTATGGTTAATCGCTGTTGGCGGGATGTATATTAGCCAGAAATTCACCGCTGAAGCGGCTGAACCATGGATGCAACTTATCTCTGGGGTCATTATCGTGACAACCGGCGTATGGATGTTTTGGCGGACATGGAGCGATGAGCGAGCTTGGAACAAAGCTCAGGATCATGCTCGCGACTGGACGACGCAAGTTGTGGATACAGGACATGGGCATGTTTCGCTTTCGATTACAGAGGAAGGGGAGCATCACCGTTTCCAGTTGCGAACACTCAGCGGTAAACCTTTAACTGCTGAAGGTATCAAGGTTTCGGTATCGAGTGATGGTTATCAACCTTCTGATATTTATCACTTTATAGAGCGTGATGGATACTTGGAATCGGCGTCTTGCATTGAAGTCTCTAATGGACTTTCTGTCACTTTGATCATCGGGCACCATGATCATACCCATGACTTTGATGTACATTTTCGTCCTGGTTCTCATTTAGAAAGCGAAGATAAGGAATATCAAGATGCTCACGAGCGCGCTCACGCTTTAGACATTCAAAAGCGCTTTGAGAATCGAGACGTGACGAATGGGCAAATTCTGCTGTTTGGATTAACGGGCGGTTTGATTCCATGCCCTGCTGCGGTAACGGTTTTGCTTATCTGTTTGCAGCTTAAGGCAATGACTCTTGGTGCGACTTTAGTTGTGTCATTCAGTATTGGCTTAGCCTTGACTCTGGTTGCTGTTGGCGTTGTGGCAGCAGTGGGCGTGCAAAAAGCGACATCTAAATGGAGCGGTTTGAATGATGTTGCACGTCGAGCTCCTTACTTATCGGGCGTCTTGATCAGTGCAGTTGGTTTGTACATGGGTATGCATGGATACATATCGCTGACGAGTTAAACTCTGTGGTAAAGATTCTTTTCCTTTCTTTTTTATGGGCAATGGCTTAATGCCTTGGTTTGCCTATTTTGCTGCCGATTCTTTATTGAGAATCACTCGATCTGACATCGCTGCCATATCTACAAACCAAGTCATTCTCGCTTCACCAAACATCTCGTATTACAACCGCTGCGATTGTGGCTCTAATATCTGAACCTGAGATACTAAATGATAAAACGGGAGCACTGACCACAGCGCTCCCGACGGTCAAAACGCTAATTAGAAGTCTTTTCTTTAATGTTCGATACCAATTTGGTCGCATAGTTAAATTTAACTATGCAAACGTTTCCTTTTGCGTACTCGTCCCTTCGCCAAACCTCGTAGAAATGTGACGTTTTGAAGACTTTTTTTCCTTCTGTCTAAAGTAATCGGGAACCAAGCAGATACATAGTTATAAAGTTATGTCTTGCTCTGCCAAACAGACCCAAAATGCAGTTTGGTTGGTTTTGGAGAAGAAAGGCTTAGCGCTCGATTAATGAGCATCAATTGAATTGTATTGAGACAATTATAATGAAAAGAATCATCTTATTAGCAGTCTGCGCCATGTTTGGTATTGCTGTCGTGGCGAGTATGGCATCAACGTACCTAATTTCGAGTCAGAAAATCGATGACATCATCTTAAACAAATCCCAAGTTCAAGCTGAGTTTCTAGCGGGAAATGCGAGTTATATTTTGGAGAACTCAGCCAATCCAATGCAAGATTTACAATCGCTTGTTGAGGGGCTGAAACAACGTTCAGACGTGAGTTATGCCGTTGTAATTGATCGTAACGTGACGGCAGTAGCCCACAGTGATAAGCACAAGCTGAACAAAACCTATAACGATGAATATACTGTTGAAGGCGCGACGAGAGGTGTTCAACAGTACTCAAAGTGGTATGCCGATGTACAGAAAGTATGGGTGTTTGACATCATGGCACCAATTTATGTGGATGGTCAGTTATACGGTACTTTTGATATTGGTATTCCTATTACCGAAGTGAGCCAAGCGACGAATGGAATTATTACTTACCAGTTGATCTCTATGGTGGCGATCTTCGTTATGTGTGTTTTGATTCTGTCACTTCTGCTAAATAAACTGATGAGACCGCTTTCTGCGCTTAAAGACGCTCTACAAGACATCTCAAAAGGAGACGGAGACTTAACCGTTCGTTTGCCAGCGAAAGGTAATGACGAAGTCGCGCAAATTTCTTCTGCTTTCAACGTTTTTGTTGGGAAAGTACATGAGATTATTACACAAGTTGTAAATACTGGTGTGGAGCTTAATAGTTCAGCTGTCGCTTTGCGTGGGCAATCTCAACAAGCGCTCACAAGAGGGCAAGAGCAGAACGAGCAAACCATGCTGGTTGTCACATCCATGAACGAAATGATTGCGACGGTCAATGAAATTGCCTCCAATGCTGCTGGAGCGGCAAATGCTGCGAGTGCAGCAAGTAATGAAGCGCAAGATGGCTACACGACGCTAGAAAGAACCAAAACGGCGATGACTAATCTTGAAAACGAGATGAACAGCACTTCCAACATTATCGTGAGTCTTGCTGAAAATACTCAGTCGATTGGTAGTATTCTAGAGGTGATTAGAGGTATTTCGGAGCAAACCAATCTATTGGCTCTCAATGCGGCTATCGAAGCTGCACGCGCTGGTGATGCCGGCCGAGGTTTTGCAGTCGTAGCTGATGAAGTTCGCAACCTAGCGACTAAAACGGCTCATTCTACCGATGAAATTGACAATATGATTCACCAGCTACAAACTGAAGCTCAAAGTGCGGTGAATTCAATGAGTAATAGTAAGACTCTTATTGAAGAAGGAACGGCAGAAACTGAGTTAGCTCGACAGGCTTTAGAAGCAATAGCTGCACAAGTGACGACTATTTCAGATATCAATACTCAAGTAGCAACCGCAACAGAACAGCAATCAACGGTAGCAAACGAAATTAATATGAACATGGATACCGTCAGCCACTCAGTGAAAAGTGCGCTAACGGCGAGTGAGCAACTAGAAGCATCAAGTCAACAACTCGCGGAGCTATCGCGAACACTCGATCGTCACGTGGGAGCGTTTAGAATCTAAACGCCAACTGACCCTCTTTAATAAAAAGCCAGTAAATGTTAATTGCTGGCTTTTTTATTTGAAAAAATCGAGTCTCAAATCGCTTAGCGGTGTCTGTCCTTTCTAGACGATAAAACAAAATATGATAAATTAGTTGAGTAAAGCTTAGCTAGGCGTTAAGTTTTGCGTTTTGCTTTAAATGTTCAACAAACATAGATATTTTCTTCGCTACATGTTTTCTAGACGAGTAAAAGGCGTAAAGCACTAAATCCTCAGGTTCGTACTCTAGAGTGACGATTTCTAGCTCACCATTTTTGATCTCATTTTGGCATGACTCAATTGGCAATATTGCGTATCCAAGCCCTAATAACGCGCCATATCTGGCGAGATGACCGCTGTTTACTTTGAATGAAGATTGCACAGTTTGAGTAATATGGCCTCCAACAGGGTTTCTGAATACCCATGGTGCACCATTTACTGCGGTAAGCGTCGTGATGCAGGGAACATGACTTAGATCCGTAATTTTGTAAGGGGTGGCGTATTTCTCAATTAGTTGAGGCGCGGCTAAAATGGCACTGGGCCAGCGTTTTATCTCTCTCGCCACCCAGTTACTGTCTGACAAAGTCCCTCTATGAAAACTCAAAATGACATCAAAGCTGTCAATAACATCATCTTTAGGGTTTAGCGTTGTATCGCAAGACAAAGAGATTGACGGGTATTGCGTGCAAAAGGTGACAACCGCTTTGGCCAGTACAGGTGTGTCTGGCATAAGAATTCGCAGTTCCCCTGTTACCGTGTGCGAGTGGCGCGTTACCGTTTCTAGTGCGGCGTTGAGTTGCTCCAATAACGGACGAGTGCTGCTATAGAGCTCTTCTCCAGCCTCGGTAGGCGTCATTCGCCTTGTTGTTCTATTGAACAACCTAATGTTTAACTTTTCTTCAAGCAGGGCAATGTGTCGGCTGATATTTGATGTTGGTATATTCAAACACTCAGCGGCTCGCTTAAAGCTGTTGTTCTCATAAACACAGTGAAAACTTTTTAACCAGATTTGGTCAACGTTATCAAACATTTCATTATCCCACTTTATTGGATTATCAAGCCAGCATATCGCACTTTATCCCTGTACTAAGTTACATACAATTTTATTTACAAGTTTAAGCGAACAAACAACGAGATATCGCGCTAGAACGTAATCAATAGTGGTGAATTTATGAGCTGGTTAGAACGGTTATTTGAGAATAAAAATATAATAGGTTCGCGCAAAGCGTCTATCCCTGAGGGCGTTTGGACAAAGTGTCCTGAGTGTGAACAAATACTTTATCGTGCCGCGTTAAAAGAAAATTTGGAAGTATGCCCTAAATGCTCATATCACATGAGAATGGCTGCGCGTCAAAGGTTGATCTCTTTTCTGGACCATGGAACACAACAAGAGTTGGCAAGTGAGTTGGAGCCACAAGATATTTTGGGTTTTAAAGACTTAAAGCGATATAAAGAGCGAATAGCTTTAGCACAGAAAACGACTGGAGAAAAAGATGCGTTGGTGGTGATGGAGGGCAAGTTATTGGGGCTGCCTGTTGTTGCGTGTGCATTCGAATTCTCTTTCATGGCAGGCTCGATGGGCGCAGTGGTTGGCGAGAAGTTTGTCCGAGCAGTTGAAAGCGCAATTAATACAAAATCTGGGTTAGTATGTTTTTCCGCTTGCGGAGGGGCGCGCATGCAAGAGTCTTTGGTGGCACTAATGCAAATGTCAAAAACCAGCGCCGCGTTAAACCACTTATCTGAGCACAGATTACCCTATATCTCAGTATTGACGGACCAAACTTATGGTGGCGTCTCGGCGAGTTTAGCCATGTTAGGAGACATCAATATTGGTGAACCTAAAGCAAGTATTGGCTTTGCGGGAAGACGGGTCATTGAGCAAACGGTACGTGAAAAGTTACCAGACGAGTTTCAGCGAAGTGAATTTTTACTAGCGCATGGTGCGCTAGATATGATTGTCGATAGACGTGAAATGCGCGATCGCGTTGGCCGCTTACTGGCTAAGTTAACCAACGCGAGGGTGGTCTCAGAATAGGTTGTATTAAAATTAGACTTAGTACTTGCGTTTATTGAGCCGTAATCATTACAAACCGTTCATTTTGCCCCCATCTTGGTTCCGCATTCATTAGGCTGAGATCCAACGCCGTTTGGTATGGGTCAACAGCAAAATGGTTGCTTACTAACCCCCAGAGCATCCAGTTGATTGCGGTTTCATTCTCGGTAAGCTCTTCGAGTGGCGCTTGGAGGAAAAAGTACTCATCTTCGCCATCGTAACCGAGCCGATCATAGATAATGTTGCGTAGCTCTCGATCCAAATCATGTTGGAGGTTGATTGAGTCGTACAGTTGCTCTTCTGTTGGGCCATTCTCATGGTGATAAACATTGCGTTTTGACTCTTTGTGTAAAGTACCTGCGCCAGTTTCAATGCTTACTTTCTTTTGCGAGTGTTGCTCAAGAACTTGAATGATTTCATCCTCTAGTTGATCGAGTTTACTCAGCAAAACTTGATTGTTTATGTCACCAGCGGGGGAGGCCATCGTTTGGAAGGCTTTCACTCTCTCGTAGACTGCTTTCCCGTGAGGAAGGGCTGCAAAACACTGTTCTTGAAGCGCTTCATTGGCTTGCCAAATGCCCGAGTAGAGCTCGTAATCATGTGTATATGGTGGAAGCTCTTCAGTATCTTCCCCTAATAATTCTCGCCAGTGCTTTTGCCACTGTTCTTCTTTTGCGTGTTTTACACGCGCGTATTGCTTAACCCAGCGGTTACGAAGTTTTACCCCAAAAATGGCAAGTCCCCATGGAGCGAGCAAATAAAAATAATAGTGAGAAGAGTTATCCCAAAAGTAACCGTAAACGTAAACACCAAAAGCAAGCACCCAAGTTCCAATAGTACAAGCAATAACCCCGGACATTATTGATGATTGGCGCTTTGTTTCTCTTAATGTATTACCTTCAGAACATAACCAAAAAATGCCGCCAAAAACAAAGGCAAACGTTGTCATGAAGTAGGCAATCCCCGCTCCCCAAAATCCCCAAAGTGACATGTATTATCCCTAGCCAAATATCTGCTTTATTCACTCATCAATGACTGGAGGAGTAAATGTGTTTGATTTGGCGGAGAATTTACCATTAATGCCAACCTTTTGATATGCACTCTATGACTTATTGGGAATGAGTCACAAATAAAAATAGATGGTATCAAGCATCAAAATTTAATTTAGAACCTTTGATTGTCGTGAACTCTATCTGGAAGAGTTAAGGGGGGCGTTTAAGGGCAATTTTCCTCATAAAGTCGTTATTTAGAAAAAGGTAAATTAATGTTTTTATTGATAATTGTGAGTTTTTTTGGAGTGGGACTGCTCCCATTTAATTAGAGTAAAAGACCTATTTTTGGGAGCGGTTTCATAAATTTTATGACACTGATTTCACTGTTTGAGCTGTAAAGAATATAAACCCCCACTCAATGTATGTTAATAATCAATGAGTGTTGTTATGTCTCATATCCGTTTTTTCCCGCGCCATCGTTTGGCGCTTGCTTGTATGCTAGCGAGTGTGTCTGGCTTCTCTTTTGCACAAAATCAGTGTGCTGTTGCTGATTTACAACAATCGCGAGATCTGGCTACTGCCGTTTCTGGTGCTGAGTATGATTGCTACCACGCTTGGTTTTCAGCACCTTCAGAAACGCTGAATGATATCTATAGTGAAGCGAGCCTAAGCCGTATCCAAGTCGCGCTGGATCAAGAAATCGCTCGCTATCGTGGTGAAGCAGATCAAGCTCGTATTCTAGAGAACCTAGGCGAATTTATTCGAGCGGCCTACTACGTTCGCTACAACGCTGGTACTGGTACACCTGAGTTTTCGCAAGCGTTGAGTCAGCGTTTTGCTCAGTCGACGAACCTATTCCTAAACAACCCTCATGCTTTGGATCAAGGTCGTGAACAAGTTGGTGCAATGAAGAGCCTGACTTTGATGGTTGATAACGTTAAGCAGTTGCCGCTGACCATGGATAGCATGATGGCCGCGTTGATGCACTTTAATCGTGAAACCGCGCAGGACACGCAATGGGTCGATGGTTTAAACAACTTGTTCCGCTCTATGGCAGGCCATGCGGCGAACGATGCGTTCTACCGATACATGGCAAACAATACACACCATATTGATACGTTGGTGAAATTCGCATCTGATAATGCTTGGGCATTAGATACGGATGCAAGCTTTATCGTTTTCAATGCATTACGTGAAACTGGTCGTTTGCTCGCGAGCCCAGATCAGGAGACCAAACGCAAAGCATTGGCAGTAATGCAACAGGTGATGCAGCGTTATCCACTGGGTAGTGAGCATGACAAACTATGGCTTGCTGCCGTTGAAATGATGAGCTACTACGCACCAGAAGGCCTAAATGGTCTGAATATTGAGCAAGCCAAGCAAGATTTAGCTGCACGTGTAATGCCAAATCGTTTTGAATGTCAGGGACCTGCCATTATTCGCTCTGAGGATCTGACCGATGCTCAAGCAGCGAAAGCGTGTGAAGTGCTAGCGGCAAAAGAAGCCGACTTCCATCGAGTTGCGAATACGGGTAATCAACCTGTCGCTGATGATTTGAATGATCGTGTTGAAGTGGCGGTATTCGCGAGTAACACTAGTTACGTTGATTACTCTTCATTCCTATTTGGTAATACAACGGACAACGGTGGTCAGTACCTAGAAGGTGACCCTTCAAAAGCGGACAATACTGCGCGTTTCGTCGCTTATCGCTACGCGAATGGTGAAGATCTCTCTATCTTGAACCTAGAACATGAATACACGCACTATTTAGATGCACGATTTAACCAATACGGTTCGTTCAGCGATAACTTGGCTCATGGTCATATTGTTTGGTGGCTAGAAGGTTTTGCTGAATACATGCATTACAAGCAAGGTTACCAAGCTGCGATTGAGCTGATTGCAGATGGTAAACTGAGCCTTTCCACTGTGTTTGATACCACGTACTCTCACGATACCAATCGTATCTATCGTTGGGGTTATCTAGCTGTTCGATTCATGTTAGAAAATCATCCACAAGACGTCGAAAGCTTGTTGGCATTGTCGCGCTCTGGCCAGTTCGAACAATGGGCACAGCAGGTGACGTCTTTAGGTCAACAATACGATGCTGAGTTTGAACGTTGGTTGGACACATTAAAAGTGGAACCTGAGCAACCTGATACAGACCCAGAAGAGCCAACAGAACCAACAAGCCCTGAAGCACAAGTGACTGAATTGACGGCGAACCAAAGCCTTCAGCTCAGTGGCGAAGCATACAGCGAAAAACTGTTCTACGTTGATGTTCCAGCCAACACCGTTAACTTCAATGTATCTATTGAGGGTGCGGGTGATGCGGATCTTTACATGAGCTACAACAAAGTCGCGCATTACTATGATTTCGAAATGAGTCAATATGCTGATGGCAGCAATGAAGAGATTGTGTTTGAACCAGAGCAAGATGGTTACGTTAAAGCGGGTCGTTACTACATCAGCTTAACTGGACGTGATAGCTATGACTCAGTAAATCTTGTGGCTGCGTTAGAAGTGGAAGCGCAAACACCGCCAACCCAAGTGCAAGATGATTTAGCACCTGTGGTACTAGAGTCTGGTGAAGCCAAAATGCTTACCGTTCACAAGCAGCGTTATGCAGCAGTTCATGTGCCTGAAGGTGTAGAAGAGGTTCGTGTATGGCTAACGGCTCACTCTCAAACTGGTAATGTCGATCTATACGCGAGTAGGGAGCATTGGCCTACAGTAGAGCAGCACGAGTATGCGTCCAACTATGCAGGCAGCAATGAATACCTTGCGATTCCTGTTACTGAAGCAGGGTACGTGCACTTCGCTCTTCAGGCTCCAGAGCAAGGCGATGACGTTGAAATGCTAGTGCACTTCAACTAAAAATTCGATTAACTAAAGTCGAGATAAAACGTCGCTGATACAGCGGCGTTTTTGTTTATATCGGACACGATTATGAACAAACAGCGGCGAATGCTAGTTAATCGGCTGGTTTATCGAGTTATCAGTTGCCCTTTTTCTAAACGGCTTTAGGTTTGTATTGCAATTTACCGCGTACATAAACTTTTTTAGCGACGCGTTCTGTGACCTAGCTTCTGATTTGTGCTTCCCAAATGGATACAATATATATGCACTCCGTGCAATAAAGTGAAAAGGGAAAGACATGAAAACGCTTATTTATGAAACGTTGATTAGCCTTGCTAACCAAGAACCAGAACAACATGCAAGAATCCGACAAAATCTCTATGAACAGTTGGATCTGCCGTTCGATAAGCAGCTGGCTTTGTATTCTTGTGCCCTTGGTCCTGCAAGTTCAGGTAAGTTGGAGAGCAGTCAAGGCATTAACAACGCGGTAGATTGCGCAGTTAAACTGCTTGAAACTCCTGAGCGCTAATTCACTCGTTGTTTTAATCACGGCCCGATCCCCAAGGGCCGTTTTTAATTGCGGTTAAATTGATTTCAACGTTGTTATTACTCTGCTCTTTCCGCTAGCACTTCTTTGAATGCAAACATGCCGTTTAATGCCGCGGGAAACCCTGCGTAGACGGACATCTGCAAAATGATCTCTTTAATCTCATCCTCGCTACAGCCTACATTCAGCGCTGCATTTAAGTGCACTTTTAGTTGCGGCGCGCAATTCCCCATTGCCGTTAGCGCGGCGACGGTTGCGATTTCTCTCGATTTTAGGTCTAAGCCCGGGCGAGCATAAATATCGCCAAACGGATACTCAATGGTGTACTGAGCTAAATCTGGACAAATATCTTGTAAGCTTTCGATGACATTATGACCAGCGTCGCCATCAATTTGAGAGAGTAGTTCTAATCCTTTGTTAAAGCGCGATTGTTCCATCGGTATGTTCCTAGTGAATAAATGTAAACACACCTTAATCGTTAGAGTTAACTCTAAGTCAACGAACTTTTCCACTTGTATACAAGGCAATTTTTTCTTCTAGAGCCGATAAGTGCTTTTTCTGTTGCTCAATGTGGCGTTTGAGGTTTTCTTGGTGTTGTTCTAACAGGGCTTGACGTTGTGGTACAGATTGAGAGCCGACTTCCCTTAATTTGGCATACTCTAGAATCTCTTCAAGTGGCATTGCAGTTTCTTTTAAACGCTTAACAAAGCTTATCCAGTTTAGATCTTTCGAACTATACATTCGATGTCCACTCGCGTTTCTATGGACATGTTTAAGTAAACCGATTTTTTCATAGTATCGAAGTGTATGAGCAGATAGCCCGACGAGGTCAGAAAATTCTTTGATATTCATTATTATCCTCCAAGGTAGAGCATACCCCATAGAGATAAGCTAAGTTTCGCATTTTGAAGTCATTTCGGGACAGATACAAACAGAAATCTTTAGTCTTTTAACGCTAGGTATGGTGATTTACTGGATTTTTGAAACGCGCCAAACGTGATCCATCTGCCAGTTTCGTTTTATTAACAATTGATTACTCAACGGGTTGGCTTGGCTATTTTTATCCTTTGGGCCTATTTTAGGGCGTACATAGGTCTTATGTTCTATCTTTTTAAATTTAAGTTTTTGTTAATCAAAACAATGCCTTAGTTTTGTGTTGGTCTGTTCGGGTTGTATGTCGTGTGCCCGTTATTCACTCAGAACGATTTATCGCTGTGCAATGGATGAGTCGCTACGCCTTCGATTTCAGCCTTGAGTTAGTGCTAAAAGGGTGAGTGCCTCTGATGAATAGCTTTTATAATTTCGATTATTGAATTCACTCACAAAAAAATGCAAACAAGTAATCGTGAGTGGAAACGAGCAGGAGAACAACATGAGTGGCTCACAGGAAACACAATCATTCGGTGCAAACGTTATCTTACATGCGTTTGATTGGAAGTATGCTGACATTGCCCAACGAGCAAAAGAAATCCGCGAGCTTGGTTATGGCTCTGTGTTGGTTTCGCCACCAATGAAAAGCGCACACGATGAGCGCTGGTGGCAGCGTTATCAACCACAAGATTATCGTGTTATCGATAATGCTTTGGGTGATACCAAAGATTTTATTCATATGGTTCGTGAACTGGAGCAAGTTGGTGTGTGGGTTTATGCCGACGTAGTGTTTAACCATATGGCAAATGAGGCCCACCTTCGCAGAGACCTTCAGTACCCAAGACAAGAGGTCTTGGAGGAATACCAGAACAACAAACAGAAATATCAGTCGCTAGCGTTGTTTGGCGATCTATCTCAACCACTTTTTGATGAAGAGGACTTTGTTGAAGCATTCGGCATCAAAGACTGGAAAGATAAGTGGCAGGTTCAAAACGGACGTATCACAGGTGGACCAACCGATCCTGGCTTGCCAACTCTTCGTGTTTGTGACCATGTCGTTGAGCAGCAGCGAGCGTACCTAAAGGCGCTGAAAGCTATTGGTGTGAAAGGTTTTCGTATTGACGCTGCGAAACACATGACGTTAGAGCATCTTAAGCGTGTTTGGACAGACGACATCACGCGGGATGTGCATATATTTGGTGAAATTATTACCGATGGCGGTGCGACGGAAGAAGAGTATCAGCTGTTTCTTGAGCCGTATCTACAGGAAACTCGCCTAGGTGCGTACGATTTCCCTTTGTTCTCAACCATGTTTAAGGCGTTTGCTAAAAAGGGCAGCTTCAAGTCTCTGATTGATCCCTATTGTTTTGGTCAGGCTTTGTCTCCCGGTCGTGCGATTACATTTGCTATCACACATGATATTCCTAACAATGATGTCTTTCTTGATCTCATCATGGACGAGGAAAACGAATGGTTAGCTTATGCCTATATTCTAGGCCGAGATGGCGGTGTGCCGTTGATTTATACCGACTTAAACACCAGCGGTATTAAAGGTAAAAATGGTCAGCCAAGGTGGCAAGGTGCATGGAGCGCTCCGAGAATGGCAAAAATGATCCAGTTCCATAATATGACGCATGGCGAGCCGATGAGTGTTCTTGAAGGTAACGATGACATGCTCGTACTTAAGCGAGGTGACAAAGGTATTGTGGTGCTTAATAAATCACAGCGTCAACAGTCTTTGACATTAAAAACGGATGGCAATTGGGTTGATTTGATGACAGAACAAATCATTCCAACTGACGGTAAGTTAATCGTACCATCTAAGTCGTCGATGTTACTTGTCGCGAACTAGAAGATGTACACACCGAGCTTAGCAACTTCGGTGTGTATGTTTTTCATCGTCATTCACGTTCTGCTGAAGTTCAATAGAAACTCAAACTCTCTCGTTTTTGCTAGAAATTTATGAGCACTCGTTAACGCAACATTCTGCTTTTAAAAAACCAATTACGTCATCTAAGCACTGATACTCTGCAACACAAAAAAGGGTTCTACCCTCGCGGCGCTGGGTGAGAAGACCAGCTGAAGCAAGGCTCGAGATATGATGAGAGAGAGTGGATGCTGGAATGCCAAGCTTTTCTTGTACGCCGCCTACCGCGATACCTTTGTATCCCGCTTTGACGACTTCTTTGTAAATACTTAAACGAGTCGGATGCCCTAACTCTTTTAGTGCTTTAGCAACGGCTTCAAGCTCCATACTGACCTCTAAAGAATGACCACAGTAATTTTGTTTCGATAATAGGGAAAGTCTCGGTAAATGCCAACTATTACGATCTCAGAACAATTTAAATCAGATGAGATTCATACTGGCTCATGCCTTCATGACAACAATTGTCTGTTCTAATGAGACAGATCAATCTTCATTATTATTTCACGCCACGTTCAAAATCCCTCGTCTACACTCAATGTTGAGTTGTCAGTTGGCAGACCAAGGAGGCGGCCATGATTGCGGTTCATAGAGATTATTGTTTGTCTAACAGTTCGGAGTTACATGCCCACGTTAAAGTCAATCCTGTCGGTAAATTAGAAGTTGAGATTGTTGAACTTCAAGAGCGCCACATCACAGAGTTTGATGATTTGTCTTTTGAGAGTCGTGGGTGTGAAACTCGAATCTGTGGTAAAGAAGACACAACTCCGTGGCAGTTCAATCTTGCAGTTACTGATGCGTTAGAGCTTTCTCATTTAGTGGAAGAAGCAAACGAAGAGTATGAGATTTTAATGAATGATCTTATGTAATATCGAGAAGATCATTTTATCCTGCACGGCGTGTGGCTCTGTACTGAAAAAATAAAAACCTCCCAAGTGGGAGGTTTTTAATATGGAGTGCGTTATCGTTGGATAGGCTCTTCTCTTGGTGGTGTTAGCTCTTGGACGTTATCTTCATTAAAGTCATCGGCGTAACCTTTAGGTGGCGGTGTCCAACCACGTTCTGACCGCGATAGTTTGTCATGACGATCTTTTTGCATCTCTTCCGCCATTTTCTCCTCTAACTGAATAAACAGTTGTCGGAAATTGTTGTCATAGCGTTCACCTTCAGAATCATCTTCCCAAGCTTTGTAAAGTATTTCTGACTTACGTGCTTCAACACGCTTATATGTCGCCTTCTGTTGTTCAACAAAGAAGGGGTGAATGCCAAGGGCTTTCATTGTGTGACCGCCCATCTCCAATGCAGAATGGTAGGTCTCTGATTCAATAATATCAGCCCCCGCTTGACGCAAAAGATAGCCATGTCCACGGTCAAAGGCACGTGCAATCACTGTTACTTTTGGGTACGTGTGCTTAACGTACTTCACCAGTTCTACACTCGATTCTTGGTTATCAATCGCCACAACCAACGCAGCGGCGTGCTCAATGCCGGCTGTATGTAGCATATCTGGTCGAGTCGCGTCGCCAAAATAGGCGCGAGTGCCAATCTGGCGCATGTTATCGACTTGGTCAGATTGATGGTCAAGTACCACGGTAGTCACGCCGTTTGATACCAATAGGCGATTCACTATTTGTCCAAAGCGGCCGATGCCGGCGATGATCACCGTGCCTGTTTCCTCAATCGTATCGCTTTCGCGTCCATTTGACTGGCTTTCAAAGCGCGGCAGAATCACTCTATCAAACAGAATAAACAAACCTGGTGTCAGGAACATCGAAATCGCAACCACTAACGCAAGAGTTTGTGAGAGTTCAAATGGGATGACGTGGTTTTGCACTGAAAAGCTTAGAAGCACAAAGCCGAATTCACCTGCTTGAGCCAAGCTTAGGGTAAACAGCCAGCGGTTGCTGCCTTTCACCCTAAATATCAGTGCAAGAATAAACAGCACCAAGGCTTTCAATACCATCACGCCAATGGTCAGCGCCATGATCAGCCAGAAATCACCAAATAGAACCGAGAAGTTGATCCCTGCGCCAACGGTAATAAAGAACAGACCTAACAATAAGCCTTTAAATGGTTCGATGTTGGACTCTAACTCGTGGCGGAATTCACTGTTCGCCAATACAACGCCAGCCAAGAAGGTTCCTAAGGCAGGAGATAAGCCCACTAAACTCATCAGTGCAGCGATACCAATGACAAGCATGAGTGCAGTTGCGGTAAAGATTTCTCGCAAACCAGAGCTAGCCACATAATTGAGCAGCGGTCGACTTAAAAAGTGTCCACCAACGACGACGATTGCAATCGATGCTGTGATTACGATGCCGTATGCCCAGCCTGGCAACCCCGCAACGAGGCTTAATTCTTCATGGTGCGCTGCGGCTGTTTGAGCCGCGGACTGTGCCTGTTCAATTAATTCAGGTAAGGCCAATAGGGGAATGAACGCCAACATTGGTATCACTGCAATATCTTGAAAAAGCAACACGGAGAAAGCGTTTTGTCCACCTTCCGTCTTCGTTAATCCTTTTTCGCTAAAAGTTTGCAAAACAATCGCAGTAGAAGAGAGGGCGAAGATCAAACCTATGGCTAAGGCTATGGTCCAAGGCTGGTCAAAGTACAAGGCAATACCCATAATCGCCGCGACGGTACCGCCGACTTGCAGACCTCCTAAACCCATTAAGCGATTGCGCATCGCCCACAACATTTTGGGTTCGAGCTCTAAGCCAACGAGAAACAGCATCATCACCACGCCAAACTCGGCAAAGTGCTGGATTGTTGTTGTTTCTTCACCGACTAAACCGATAATTGGGCCAATGACCACACCTGCGATGAGATAGCCTAAAACGGACCCAAGTCCCAAACGCTTAGCAAGTGGGACTGCAATTACAGCAGCAATCAAATATACGAAGGCTTGTAAGAATATTCCTGTCATGAAGCCTCCTTAATGAGCTCTGGCAATGCGCTGTTAAGCTTGATTAATGACGCCGCAGCTTCAACATCCAACCTATCTTCGACTAAAGCTGTTAGCAGGCTCTTGTACCGCTCAACATGACGAGGGATTCGCCCTTCTTCATCTGCTGTACGTGCGCCAAACATCGCGAGAGGGGCAATGTAGTTCATGCCGGTCAGTGCGGACATTTGTTCAATGGGCGCAAGCAGTTGACGAATCGTAAAGTGGTTGTAGCCCTCTGCCTTATAAGCTTCTTCTTTGCCCCCTGCAGACAGCACACAAAGCATGGTCTTGCCTTGCAGTGCTGTGCCATCTGTACCGTAAGCAAAGCCATATTCCAAAACCAGATCTTGCCACTCTTTTAAAATCGCAGGCGTTGAATACCAATATAGTGGGAATTGGAAAATCACCACGTCATGCTCACGTAAGCGTTGCTGCTCACGGTCGATATTAATATCGAAACGAGGGTATTCGCCATAGAGATCAACACATGTCACGCCTTCAATTTTTTGAGCTTCTTTGAAAAGTGGAGTATTCACTTCTGAACGATGCTGGGAAGGATGAGCAAAGAGAATGAGTACTTTTTTATTTGCCATAGGGATCCTTGCTATCTAAATAACCATGCCCAGTAGGAGCGCGGGTTGGTTAGAAAATGTAACTCATAAATGATCGCCAAGCTAGTTTGGAAAACTGTTTAAGCTGTTTCAATATCAATAAAAAACCACCAAATAAATTGGTGGTTTTGGGAAGCGTTACGTTTTACTAATCATGAATAGGGACGACTAGAATATCCACCGGTGACTTGTTAATTAAGTGTCTGGAGTAAGAAATAATCTTGCTCCAGAAATCTTGGTGGTGACCACAAATCAGAAGATCCACTTCTTGCTCTTTAATGGTAACCTCTAATTTATCAGCCAAGTCGCCAGTACCTACGAAGAAATGTTTAAGTGGGTAATCCATGTAATCACTAAATGTTTTTAAACATTCCATTGAATGCTCATTCAACGGCCTTTGATCCGGGTTTTCTTTGATGTCTACAAGCTCACGATAGATTTCTCCGTGCGTACCATCAATATGAATAAAGGATATATCGGAGTCGAGATAGTTTGCCATTGATACCGCTCTGTCGATAAGCACGGTGCTTTCATCTGACAGTTCGAGTGCAACAAGGATATGTTTGTATTTCATAACCACGCCCTTATGTGGATTATCTTTACTCTAAGCATAGTATGGCTTGGATAAAAATTGTGTTGCTAAGATCTCGAAATTGTTCAAAGACTTGTTAAAAAGTTAATGTGATATAACAACTTACTGTGAAACTTTCTTTTTGTTCACATTTGGTTAGAAAGCTTGCTTTTTGAACAAAAAAGCGGCTACACTCTGCGCATCATTTCTCTAGGAGATTACGCCAACATGAAGAACTAAACCTGTCATCCATATTTTTACTTATTTTTTGGATCTGCAGGGTTAGTAGGCGTAGCTCACTTTCCGATATTTCTTTGCAACAAGACGACTTTTTGATTTGACGTATATCGTCGAACTTTACATAGAGCTTAATGCGTTTGTGCACGCGTTTTGTTGCAATTTCAAATCATAGCTACGGCTGTTGTCCCTGTCATACAGGAGGCAAATTATGCCGGTTTTACAAGCTTTTAATGTTAGCCATCAGTTTGATAATGGCGATACGCTATTCCAGTCTATTTCTTGTTCCATGACTAAACGACGTGTTGGTTTGGTTGGGCGCAATGGCATCGGCAAGTCGCTTTTGGCTTCCATTTTAGCGGGAGAAATTCAGCCTGCCAGCGGTGTTGTGACTGCTCCCTCTTCTTTCATGATGTATCGCCAGCAGCCGTCTGATCTGCTTTCAGGTCAGCAATCGATCGCCCAATTTCTGGGAACAGACTCGGCCTTACATGCTTTGAAGCAGATTGAACAAGGTGATGTTTCTGAGCATTGGTTCGAACTGGTTGGCGAACAGTGGGATATTGAACTGAAACTCAAACAGCAGCTTGCTGCGATGGGCTTGCCGCAAGACCCTGATTTCTCTTGTGCTCGGCTCAGTGGTGGTCAGTTGGCGCGTTTGCAGTTATGGCAGTTATTTGAAAACGAAACGGATCTTTTGATTCTCGACGAACCATCCAATCACCTCGATACCGAGGCGAAACAATGGTTGATAGAGTCTATGACGCATTTCAGCGGCGCGATTTTACTCATCAGTCACGATCGTGAGCTGTTGCGAGAGATGGAGGAAATTTGGGAACTCTCGGGCCTAGGTTTACAGGCTTTTGGTGGAAATTACGATGTGTACGCCGAGAAAAAACGCACTGAACTGCAAGCGGTCGAGAGGCAGTTAGCGCAAGTCGATAAACAGAAAAAACGGTTAGCCGAGCAAGCCCAGAAAAATCGCGAAAAAGCAGACCAACGCGCCGCGCAAGGGAACAAACTGCGCAAAGACGGCAGTCAGCCCAAAATTTTGCTTGATGGAAAAAAGGATAGCGCGACCGCCAGCGCTTCAAATCGCAATAAGAATGAGCAACTCAGACAAGCGCATTTACAAGCCAAAGAACAGGCGTTGCAATCGCGACATGAGCAACTCAAGGCGCAAAAGCTTTATCTTACAGATAATCCGAACCGTTCGCGAAAAGTGTTGTCGATACAAGAAGGTATATTACCTTTTGGGAATTCTACGCCTATCACGTTGCGGATTTTTGCGAACGACAAAGTCCATCTCAAAGGGAGAAATGGCTGCGGAAAATCAACCTTGTTAAAGACGTTGCTTGGCGAGTTATCGTTGCAGAGTGGTGAGTTGCAAGTGAATACGCCTTTGTATTATCTCGACCAACATTTTGGTGCAGTGAATCCAAATCTTTCGTTACTTGAGAACGTAATGGAGAGCTGCCAAGAGATGACGGAAAGTGAAGCGAGGACCTTATTGGCCGGGATCGGTTTTCGTCGAGATGCAGTGTTTCGATTGGGGCGCCTACTGAGCGGTGGCGAGAAGATGAAGCTCGCGATGCTGATAGTCAGCCACCAAAATTCTCAGCCTTTGCTGCTGCTTGATGAACCAGATAACCATCTCGACCTCGAGTCAAAAATAATGCTTAGTCAGGCGTTAAATGTATACAAAGGTGGATTTGTTCTGATTAGTCACGACCAAGATTTCGCTTCTGAGTCTGGGGTTTTGCGCCAAATCGAGCTGACTTAGACGAAAGAGAGTAAACGTCATCGTAGCTCTTCAGTATTGTTCCCAAGTTCTACACTTCCACTTACTAGTTTGTAGAACTGGAAGTAAATGAGGGAGTTAGGATGGCTTTCACAACTCGTTTAATGAAATTAGATTCATTTTGTCGATATATAGTAGAGTTCTGATGTATTGCACAAAAAGACAACAGAAAAATAAAAAGGAATTTCATGAAAAAGAACACCCTAGCACTCACAACGGCTCTCGCACTCGGAAGTGTGTTGTCTGTGGCGTATGCAAATGAAGCGGCGCAATCGTCGGTTGAACAGGTAACCCTGAAAACCATCACGTATCCAACCACACAAAAAGTGGATGTTGTCGATGACTACTTTGGTACAAAAGTGAGTGATCCTTATCGCTGGTTGGAAGACGATCTCAGCCCAGAAACCGCAGAATGGGTTAAGGCACAAAATGCAGTGACGTTTGATTATCTGTCGAAAATCCCTTACCGCGAGCAGATTGAAGAGCGCATCACTAAGCTCATGGACTACGAAAAGCAAAGCCAACCGTTCAAAGAGGGTAAGTTCACTTATTTCTACAAAAATGACGGGCTACAAAACCAAGATGTGCTTTATCGGCAGTTAGGTGATGGCGAAGCAGAAATTTTCCTCGATCCAAATACTTTTAGTGAAGATGGCACCACATCGTTAGCGGGAGTGAGCTTTTCACGTGATGGTTCTTTGGTTGCATACAGCATTTCGGAAGGCGGTAGCGATTGGCGCAAAGTCATTGTGTTAGACACAGAAACCAAAAAGCCCGTCGGCGAAACGCTGGTGGATATTAAGTTCAGCGGCATCAGTTGGCTCGGCAATCAAGGTTTCTATTACTCAAGTTATGACAAGCCAAAAGGGAGTGAACTTTCCGCGAAGACAGACCAACACAAGCTCTACTTTCATAAACTAGGGACGAAACAAAGTGAAGACCAATTAATTTTCGGTGGTGTAAAGGACGAAAAGTATCGCTACGTTGGGGGTTACACGTCGGAAGATGAACGCTACTTGTTTATCTCAGCCAGCGTATCGACGTCGGGCAACAAACTGTTCTTCAAAGACCTGAGTAAGCCAAATAGCTCGCTCAAAACCATTTTAGATAACACCAGTTCTGATACTTGGGTGATAGACAACCAAGGCACGAAACTGTACTTGGTTACGAACCTTAATGCGCCGAACAAACGCGTCGTGACGGTGGATGCAAGTCAGCCGCAGCCCAAAAACTGGAAAGATGTGATTCCTGAAACAAAGAACGTGTTACGTGTTTCTACCGCGGGTGGCAATTTGTTTGCGAGCTATATTGTTGATGCGATCTCGATGGTGAAGCAATACGACATGAACGGCAAACTCATCCGAGAAATCAAATTGCCTGATATTGGCAGCGCATACGGTTTCTCGGGGAAAAAAGAAGAAACCGAAGTCTACTACTCTTTCACCAACTACAAGATGCCAAGCACTACCTATCGTCTGAACATCAAAGATGGTGATAGCGAGGTGTACTACAAATCTAAAGCGCCATTTGATCCAGCTTTATATGAATCTCGCCAGGTGTTTTACACCTCAAAAGACGGAACAAAAGTGCCGATGATCATCACCTATAAAAAAGGGACACCGATGGACGGCAGTGCACCAACAATCCTATATGGTTATGGCGGTTTCAACATTAGCCTCACGCCATCTTTTAGCCCGACACGTGCGGCTTGGCTGGAGCTTGGTGGTGTTTACGCGGTAGCGAACATTCGTGGCGGTGGGGAGTATGGTAAAGAGTGGCACAACGCTGGCATTCAAATGCAAAAGCAAAATGTGTTTGATGACTTTATTGCGGCGGCTGAATTTCTAATTGATGAAAAGGTAACGTCATCAAACAAGTTAGCCATTAACGGTGGATCGAATGGTGGCTTGTTAGTGGGGGCCGTTATGACGCAACGTCCACAGCTGTTTAAAGTGGCGCTGCCAGCAGTCGGCGTACTGGATATGCTGCGTTACCATACTTTTACCGCAGGTGCTGGTTGGGCGTATGATTACGGCACGGCAGAGCAAAGTAAAGAGATGTTCCAATATCTGAAAAGTTATTCGCCGGTGCACAATGTAAAAGCGGGGGTGGAATACCCAGCAACATTGATTACAACCGGTGATCATGATGACCGTGTTGTTCCTGCTCACTCATACAAATTTGCTGCTGAGTTGCAATCGAAGCAAGCGGGTTCAAATCCGACCTTAATTCGCATCGAAACCAATGCAGGACATGGTGCAGGCACACCAACGCGTAAAATAATTGAGACAAATGCAGATATTTATAGTTTTGCACTGTTCAATATGGGAATAGAGAAACTGCAATAGTGCGAATTGTTTGCGTTTTAGTTATCGAAACGCATCGGCGCTTTATCGCTCGATAATAAAAGGGAATCACAGAGAGTGATTCCCTTTTTATTTATTATAGGCCTACTATTCTAATCTGATACTAGGCTAATCAAACTAAGGTTTTTAAATTATTATAATGTTCTAATTAATCTGAAGAGTGTTGTACGATAGAAATGAAACATTGATCGCGATCACCTAAATCCATTGCACTCTCTATTTATATGGTAAAATTAATTAATCATTTGTTCTAATGATAATTGAATTTTCATAAGTTTTAATATTTCCTTCTTCATTGGTATTACCAAATTTCAAGTTATATAAGATATAAGTAGCGGTGATTGAACTTTTACGATGCTTTATTTTATTTTAATTAAAACGTCGAATGTTTCGTCATTATTGAATTTGCTTTGATAATTTATGTTATCCAAAGCGAGTTGTGTTGCTTGCTATTTATGATGACCTCATGACGTGAATAATTTTATAATCATTAAAATGGATACAGTTTTATGAATTTAGTGAAACCGTCTGTTGCCATTATGGTTGCAGCCCTACAACTCGCGTCTTCTGCCTATGCGCAGACAAACAATAACGAAGAACTACAAGATATGTCTGACCCACTTGCGGTATACACCCAAGCGGGCTTTGGTATTACTGATAAAGGCGCGAACATCAAAATCGGTCAAACTTACCAATCTAGCCAGCCTGGTACCATGGCGATGAACATCATTGAAATGAAAGGCATTGGTGGTGAGCTATTTGGCATTCGTGACAATGATGATCCAATATATGCCAACGTTGATGACAGCATTGACTCTTTCCGACTACGTAATTTCCAAGTAGAAGTCGCAAAAGGTCTAGGCCGTCAATTAGATGTAAACTACGACGTTGATAACGATAAATTAGATGCATCTTACAGCTTTATTCAAGGTCTACCTAAGTTTGGTATGTTGCAGATATTTCCTTTAGCTGGTGCGGGTGTCACTATTGCTAATGATTTTAGTGGCGATGACAAAGGTTATGAAATTCCAGGTACTTTCACCGTTGTGGGTATGTACTCAAAAATTGAATTAACCGATAAAATCTGGATTAACTACAACCCAATGTATATGCATACGTTGTCAGGGTCTAGTCAATATAAAGATACTTATTACGTGGGTGAAGATAATATCTTGACTCATGAGTTTGCGTTGTCTTATCAAATTAATCCTCGCGCAAATATTCGTTACTTTGCAAACTGGAATGAGCACGTTAATTTCGGTGATGGTGATCACCGTATCGAATTTAACTACCAATTCTAACTCCCTCGTTTATTTCCAGAATAGAAAGTGTGTTTATCCATATATTTAAATATTTAGGCCTAAGCACTTTCTACATAAAGTAGGTTTATCATGAAAGCCAAATATAAATTTGCGTTGGTATCTATTGCTATATCTTCTGCATTACTATCAGGATGCAAAACTGGCGATATCGCAACGAAAACAGCCCAAGCACCCTCTGTTGAAACCGTTACCCTAACCGAAACAAAAATCACTCCTTATCATACTTTTATCGGTCGAACTGAAGCGGTAAATGACGTTGATATTATGCCGCGAGTCGGTGGCGAATTAACCGCGATTCATTTTAAAGATGGCGATATGGTCGAAAAA
Source organism: Vibrio sp. 1557 (assembly GCF_033340175.1). Lineage (NCBI taxonomy): Bacteria > Pseudomonadati > Pseudomonadota > Gammaproteobacteria > Vibrionales > Vibrionaceae > Vibrio > Vibrio sp. 1557. The sequence continues at coordinate 130,698 of NZ_JAWOVZ010000005.1, forward strand.
GGCCAATTGTTGTTTGAAATCGACGACCGTCCTTACAAAGCGGCACTGGCGTATGCAAAAGCGTCGTTGCAAAAAGCAAAAGCACAACTCGTTCAAACTACGCGTGATGCAGAACGTGTGAAGAAACTCATCAAAGATAAAAGCATCAGTGAGCAGCAATACGATGACGCCATTGCTGCGCACGCCGCAGCGATTGCTTCGGTAGAAGAGGCGAAAGCGACGCTGGTTTCAGCAAGGCTCGATCTTGAATTTAGTTCTGTGCGCGCTCCTTTCTCTGGCCGCGTGGGTTTCAGCAACTTCCGAGTGGGTGACCGTATTTCGAAAATTCAAATCGTTCCTCTTGTTTCGATCACTCAAGTAGACCCAATTCGCTTTGGCTTTGATGTGGATGAGAAGCTCTACCGCCGAGTAAGAAGTGCCATTGATGTGGCTCATCGTAACGATGACAAACTGGATGTTGATTTAACACTGACGCTTTCAGACGGTTCATTGTATCCGCTTGATGGCAAGATCTACGCCGTTGGCAATAAGATCGATTTAGAAACAGGCTCAATTCGAGCAGAAGCACAATTCGATAATCCAACTTACGCGCTTATGCCGGGTGAATATGGCAACTTGACCATCAAGCTGCGCAACAAAACCATTGATGGTTTGCTTATCCCATCGGCGGCTGTTCAACAAGACCAAGCGGGTGACTACGTCATGGTGGTTGGTGATGATCACGTGGTGTCTCGTCGTAACGTTGAACTCGGTCAGACCTACGGTGTGAAACGTGCTGTGCTGACTGGTTTGGCGGCTAACGAAAAAGTCATCGTCAATGGTCTACAAAAAGTGCGTCCGGGTGCAACGGTGAAAGACGTTGAGCTACAGAGTGAACAAGGCTGAGTGAGTACTGATGTTGAGTAAATTTTTCATTCACCGGCCGAAGTTTGCTTTGGTGATCTCACTGGCGATGACATTGATGGGTATGATCGCCCTGAAAGTCTTGCCAATTTCTGAGTATCCTCAAATCTCCCCAACGGTAATTACGGTGAGCACCATGTATCCGGGTGCAAACGCGGACGTGGTTAAAAAGACCGTAGCACAACCGATAGAAGCCAAAGTCAACGGCGTTGAAGACATGATTTACATGTCTTCTGTGATTGGTAACGATGGCTCATACACATTGCGTATTTACTTCCGAGTGGGCGCAGATGGCGATATGGCGCAGGTTCGTGTGAACAACTTGGTGGCACAGGCGACGTCGTCTCTACCACAAGAAGTAAACCAAATCGGTGTGACGGTTAAGAAGAAATCTTCCGACATGCTGGGCGTTATCACACTGCGTTCTCCGAAACAGTCTCACGACAGTATCTACCTTTCTAACTACGCGGATCTCAATATTGTCGAGCGTCTAAAACGTATCGAAGGTATGAGTGACATTACGCTGCTGGGTAAGAAAGACTACTCAATGCGTATTTGGTTGAACCCAAATAAACTGGCTACCTTGAAGCTTTCTGCTAGCGATGTTATTGGCGCAATTAAAACGCAAAATATCCAAGTGGCGGCGGGTAAGATCGGTGGTATGCCAGCTCCGGGTGACCAGCAATATCAATATGTTTTGCAAACCAAAGGTCGCCTTACTTCTGCGGAAGAGTTCGAGAACATCATCATCCGCGCGAGCAAGAAAGGTTCTTTGATTCGCTTGAAAGATGTGGCTCGTGTGGAAGTTGGCGCACAAGGTTACGAAGCTGATGGTCGTATGAATAACGAACCAGCCGCCGTTCTGGCATTGTACCAGTTGCCGACAGCGAACGCGCTAGACGTGATGGAACGCGTGAAAGAGGCAATGAAAGAGTACGAGAAATCGTTCCCAGATGCTTTGGTTTACGACATCGCTTATGACTCTACCGAATACGTAGAGACATCGATTGATGAAGTGTATGAGACGCTGGTGATTGCGGTACTTCTTGTCACCTTCGTTGTGTACGTTTTCTTGCAGAACTGGCGAGCGACCATCATTCCAACCTTAGCGATTCCGGTTTCCATTATTGCGACGTTCGCAATCATGGGCGTGATGGGCATGACCATTAACACGATCTCGTTGTTTGGCTTGATCCTCGCCATCGGTATCGTGGTGGACGATGCGATCATCGTGGTAGAGAACGTGGAGCGGGTTATCCATGAAGAGCATTTAGACCCGATTCCGGCCACGATCCAAGCTATGAAAGAAGTGACAGGGCCAGTATTGGCAACAACGCTTATTTTGTTGGCGGTATTTGTACCGGTTGCGCTATTGCCGGGTATTTCTGGTCGAATGTTCAACCAGTTCGCGGTCACCATCTGTGTATCGGTGCTGATCTCTGCGATCAACGCATTAACGTTAACGCCAGCGCTTTGTGCGTTGATGTTGAAATCTACTCACTCGCAACCTATTGCGCCTTTGCGTGCGTTTAACCGAGGTTTTGAAGCAATAACGCGCAAATACCAAGGTTTAGTTGGCTTCTTGAGCCGCCGCATTGTGCTGAGTATCGGTGTTTATGGCGCGCTTATTGCGGTGCTGGCATTTGCGTTCATGACCGTACCTTCTTCTTTCGTTCCGAACGAAGATAAAGGCGTGTTCATGGTCGAAATGCGTTTGCCAGACGCAGCAGCATTGCAGCGTACTGCACCATTAATGAAGAAGTACGTTGATGAGCTAAAACAGATGGAAGGTGTGGAGAACGTGGTTTCGGTTGCGGGCTTCTCGGTAATTAACATGGCGTCGATTCCAAACTCGGGCATGTTGATCATCAAACTGGATAACTGGAGCAAACGTAAAGACCCTGAACTACACCAACGTGCGTTGATGAACAAAGTTAACCAAATGCTGAACTCAACGCCAGATGCCGCTTCGTTCGTTTTCGCGACGCCGGCAATCAAAGGCATGGGTGCGGTGGATGGTTTCAACCTTGTGCTGCAGGACAACTTGGGCCGTTCTCCACAAGAGTTGGCAAAAACAACCGCTGATTTTGTTGCCCAAATCAATCAACTGCCTGAAGTGGCGCGTGCGTTCTCGATTTTCCGTGCGAACATTCCGCAACGCTACATCGATATTGATCGCGATAAAGCGATTTCGATGGGCGTACCGTTGAATGAAATCTTCAGCACACTGCAAGCACAGTTGGGCGGTGCCTACATTTCTGACTTCAACTTGTTTGGTCGTTCGTACCAAGTGAAAGTGCAAGCAGAAGAGCAATACCGTGACAACATCGACGACATCGACCATCTGTTTGTTCGCTCAAGCTCTGGAAAAATGGTGTCACTGGCAACGCTAGTGAAAGTGAAGCCGATCTTCGGCCCTGATACCTTATCGAACTACAACATGTTCAGTTCTGCAACCGTGAACGGTGCGTCAGCGCCAGGTTACAGCTCGGGTGATGTTGTAAAAGCCATTGAAAAACTGGCTGCGGAATCTTTGCCAAGTGGTTACTCGTACGAGTGGTCAGGCATGACTTACCAAGAGATGAAAGCAGGCAACATGGCGCCAATCGCGTTCGCATTGTCTTTGCTGTTCACCTACTTGTTCTTGGTGGCTCAGTACGAAAGTTGGACTATTCCTGCTGCGGTAATGATGGCGGTTCCAGTCGCGATTCTCGGCGCAATGGGCACGCTACTGCTGGTGGGACAACCGTTCGATTTGTACGTGCAGATTGGTGTGGTCATCTTGATCGGTATGTCCGCCAAAGTGGCGATTCTTATCGTGGAATTTGCCAAAGTTCTGCGAGAAGAAAAGGGCTTATCAATCATTGATGCTGCCAAAGAAGCTGCTCGAATCCGTTTCCGTGCAGTACAGATGACTGCGTTCGCCTTCATCTGGGGGGTATTCCCGTTGGTGATTGCATCGGGTGCCGGTGCGGCATCTCGTCACTCACTGGGCTTTGCGGTATTCGGCGGCATGATTCTCTCTACGTTTGTTGGCACGTTACTGACGCCAGTGTTCTTCGTGATGATGCAATCTCTGCGCGAGAAGTTTAAGCGAAAGAAACCCACTGAACTTGAGGTGAGCGAGCAATAACGCTGATTTCAACTGACTGACTCCACAACACCCCCACGCTGTGTGCGATTGGCCAATGCCTTTCATTGATATACAACCACCGTCGCAGCGTGGGTTCCCCTAACAATAATAGGTTTTAACATGAAAAATCTTTCAAAAATCGTCGTAGCGAGTTCTCTACTGACTTGTGCTGCTGCGCAAGCGGGTGGGTTATACCTTTACGAAACAACAGCATCGGATATTGGTTTGGCATCCGCTGGTATGGCGGCTCGTGCGCAAGATGCCTCAGTAATGGCAGCAAACCCGGCTGGTCTGGCGAATGTTTCTGGTAAATCTTTCTCTGGTAACCTGATTGGCCTTTACGGTGACGCGCAACTAGACACGATGACTGGCGATGCGGGCAACGTGATTGGTTTTGTTCCTATGGCGTCGGCATTTTACAGCCAACAAGTGAACGACAAATGGACGCTGGGTATTGGTCTGTATGGCAACTACGGTCTTGGCCTAGAATACGAAGGTCTTTTGGATAATCACTTAGATATTCCTACAGCAACAACGCAAGCCTTGACCATTCAACCTTCCGCTTCTTACCGCATCAATGATCACTGGTCTGTGGGTGCGGCGCTTGGCATTCAGTACGGTATGTATGAAGTGGAAACGAAGGGAGCCTTGAACTTCAATGACGAAGACCAAGATACTCAGCTCAACGGCCGAGTAGGTGTGCTTTATGAAGCAACACCAGGCACGCGTCTTGGTCTGTCTTACTCTTCTGAAACCGAATTTGAATTCGACAATAGTAACTCCATTGCTCCGCAACAACTGATCTTCAGTGCTTACCACGAAGTGAATGATGACCTAGCGGTGATGTGGAATGTGAACTGGCAAGACTGGAGCGAATACACAACCACGCTGAACGTAGAGACACAAGACACTTACCAAATCGCATTGGGTACTCAGTACAAACTGAATGAAAAAATGATGTGGAATGCAGGTTTTGCATTCGATACCAGCATGTATGAAAGTCAATCAAACGGTGACATTACCGTTCCTACTGGCAAGGCGTACCGCATTGGTACAGGCATTGATTACAAATTGGATTCAGAAAACTCAATTGGTTTCGCGTTTGAGGCGATCTTGATGGAATCGTCAGAAACTCCACGCTTCCAAGCTGGCTTTGATGAGCCTGCTCTGTACTTCATGAGCATGAGCTACAACTGGAAAAACTAATCATTCCTAATCGCTAAAACGCCTTCCTTACAGGCCATTCTACCCTAACTACCTGCACTGGATGCTGTCATGCCATCTAAGGTAGTTAGGGCGCTTCTGTCACATCCAGTGAGTGATGATTCAAAAAGTATCTGCGCAGCTAAGTGCGGGTATTCAACATCTCAAAGGACTAAAAAATGAAAAACAAACTAGCGTTAGTGTGTACGACTTTGTTGGTCAGTACGCTGGCTCATGGTGCCGAGCATCGAGTAAAAGACAATAAAAACAAGTTGGCGGATGACCCAACAAAAGTCATCACGAAATTTGGCGCGTCGTACGCAAACAACTACGATTTTGATGATCAAAACATCTCATTCTCGGGCTCACTTGCGCTTGACCAAGCGCGCAAAATTAACCTGCGTATCAATGATGATGCGAGCGAGTGGCGTATTGGTGGCTCGTGGTTGTTTCCGGTCGGTATCGTGAACTTCAACTTCGGTAAAAATGAATACGTAAACGGCGCGGATCAAACCAACTACAGCGTTGGTACCTTTATGCCGCTAAGTTATTTCGGGATTGAGCCAGCAGGCTTCCAAATTTTCCCAATGGCAGGCTATACGTACAACACTGGTGATGTTCCTGTTTGTGACGGTGCAGAAAGTAGTCTCTGTAGCGAGCCTAACTTTACGGGTACGCCAAGTGCAGAGAATGGCTTCAATATGATGAGCTCTTCAGGCAGTAGCGGTTACGTTGGTGCATTTGCGCTGAAATCGTTTACCAAAGAGCTGACGTTAATCAGCTTTGCAGCAGGCACTTACGGCTCAGAAAACAGTGAAGGAGAGAACTACAAAGGCTTCTTTGGTGGTATTGGTCTTGGTTACCTCGTGAGCAAACGCCACTCTTTTAACGTAATGACGTTTGGCATGGACAACAACACCTATTTGGATGAAGCAGACAAGCGCATCGTATTATCATATCAATATCAATTTGAATAAATAAAAACGCAGCCCAAATAGCTGCGTTTTTACTTTGATAGAATGAACTAGTGAATTGAGTTGTTTTCTTCGATCTTTTTCTGGTACTGGTGTTTTAATATATACATGCGCTTAACATCGCTGTAAGCGCCGTTAATAAAGTATTCTTCTACAAGGTGACCTTCTTCGATAAAGCCGCACTTTTTGTATAAGTGAATAGCGACTTCGTTATCCACTGCGACTAATAAGTAGATTTTACGTAGATTAAGAATTGAGAATGAGTAATCTAACGCACGATTAATCATCTCTGTCGCATAACCTCGGCCTTGATGCTCTGGGGCGATGATTATCTGAAATTCCGCGCTGCGGTGAATGTAGTTAATCTCGATCAGCTCAACTAAGCCAATTACGATGCCGTCTTCATCTTCGACGACAAAACGCCTTTCAGCGTCATCATGTATATGTTTTCGATAAAGTTCTTCGAGCTCGTCATAAGACTCGTAAGGTTCTTCGAACCAGTAGGCCATGATATTTCGGTTGTTATTCAGTTCATGAATAAAGCGCAAATCAGAACGCTCTAATGCACGCATTTTTAGGCCTTTCTTCATCATTTTTCTCCAATGAGGGCGGAGAATACCTCCGCACTTGATGCTAGAAAATATTACCGTATTTCACAAGAATAGCGCATCTTTTTTTGGAAAATATCCTGTGATTTTCAATGTGGAAACTTAGAGTTCACGACAAATATAAATTAATCTTTACGATAAAAAACTCGATTAGGTGCTTTGCCTAATATCGTATTAAATACCGCGCAACGACTTAGTGTCTTAATCTAAACAAACAAGGTATTCAATATGTTTTCAATCGGTGACGTAGTAGTAGCGACTAAAGGTATCGATCTTGGCGAAATGGTTGTTACAGGTTTAAGCAGTGGCGGTTTTTACACACATGTAAAAGCAGGCGAAAAAACACTAACTTACCCAGCTAAAGATCTTAAGAAAGCATAATTAAATTTGCTCATTCTTATTTTTAACTGGCTTAAAGTTCGTATTAGTTATTTTAAGCGGGTTAGAATCGATAAAAGGTAGCGCAATGAGTCGCTACCTTTTTTTATTTTTTCTACCTTTCTTCACCAATATGAAACTCAACGCGATTTCTTCCAGTTTCTTTTGCCTTGTAAAGTGCTAAGTCGGCGCGTTTAACTAATGGTTCAAATGAGTCGTCGAGACGACAGACTTGAGTTACCCCAATACTCGCGGTGAAGCTCATATCACAACCTGAATGTTGAACGGTCGTCGTTTCTAGTGCATTACGAATCGTTTCTAATGTGTCTAGAGCTTGCTGTGATGAGCGACTTCTTAATACGATGGCAAACTCTTCACCGCCAACTCTGGCAAGTAAGTCACAATCAAGTAGATGACTTTTAATAGTATTAACTGCATGGATCAGTGATTTATCGCCTGCGTCATGACCAAATTGGTCATTGAGGCTTTTAAAATTGTCGAGATCTAAAATAGCAACATGGAAGTCAATGCCCTGGGTTCGGTATTCATTTAGGCGGCTTTCGATTTGTCGCATGAACTCTCTGCGGTTTGGAATACCTGTTAGATCATCCGTCGTGGCGAGGTGCTCCATCTTCATAATCTGTATATGAAGGGCAATGTTTAAAGCAATCCAATTAGCGATGCACTGAAGCTGTGCCGCTTGTTCGTTTGTGTAAATGTGCGTTTGATGATGCGCAACATTAAGCGTTCCTAGGCAGACTTTACCGTGCATTAAAGGCGCGTCCATACACGTACCCATACCATTGGATGCGAGCATCATACAATCGATCTCATCAGATTGCGTAACATCATCGCAGATCATCAGTTGTTGCTTTTTGAACACTCGGCCAACAAACGCTTGATGAATGGGCACTAAAAATTCAGCGGGAATCGCTTTACTACCAGAGAAAGAGTAGACCTTTAGATGATCATTGTTTTCATAAAGTGTGATACTCGCACGGTCAGAATTAAATATACGATTTATCCATTCTGCCACCGTATCAAGTACTTGCTGTAGTGTTTCCGATTGAGCTAAAAAGTGAACAAACCCTATCGGCATACATATCGGACTTTCCATGTTTTGCATCGATAAGTCATCAGGGTTAAAAGTTCTTTCAAGTCTCAATAGACATCTCCTTGGCAATGTTGCAAATACCAACAATAAATTACGTGAAGCTATTTTGTAGAAAATGTGCTTCTTGGTAAGAGTATGGTTTAATTATCGCCGTTTGTGTGCATTTGGTTGCTTAATGTGGGCGTTAACTCACCCTAAATAAGTAAATCTTATACCTATTTATAAGTAAGTCATTACTCAATAAGTGGTGTTTTTAAGATGGAAGTACAGAATGAGCCCTTCTGGAAGAGAAGGGCTAGAAAAGGATACAAATGGGGTCAGGTGAGTAGAGACTTAATTGTCTTTGTACTTTTGTAAAATCAACTGACTTATCTGCGCAACGAGCTGGTCCCTAGCTTGAAGTGAGAGCTCGGTTTCTGTGACATAAATACTAATGTAAACAGGTCGATGATTTTCCTTCCATATAATCGCGTTAATGCCACGCGAACCATGACCACCCGCACCAGAACGGTCTGCAATAGACCAACCTGTTGGTAATACAGAACGCATTAACGAGTCTGAAACTTTGTTGTCCTGCATCCAGATTTTTAATTGTACACGAGACTCATAAGACAACGTTTCGCCTTCGACCAAAGTTCGAAGAGTGTTTAGTATGGCGTTAGGTGTGGTTGTGTCGCGGCTGTCGCCTGGTGTGGCTTCGTTCAAGCGAGGTTCTATTCTGTCTAGGCGCGTTGCTTTATCTCCAATTGTTCGCAGAAACATTGTTACGGCCTTAGGGCCGCCAATTTCATTTAATACTAAGTTGGCTGCGGTATTATCACTCATTAACATAGCGGCTTCACACGCGTGCTCTATGCGTGTGTTTTGGCCTGCGAGCTTATCCATCACTGGAGACCATACAACGATACTGCGCTCATCGACTTTTGCGGTCGCATTTTTACTTAGCTTACCGCTGTCCATATCACTTAGCATTTTGGCACAAGCTAGGGTTTTGAATGTGCTCATGAGTGGGAAGCGTTCATCGCCACGGTAATCCCAACGCTCGTCTGCTTGGGTATCCCAAACTGACACCCCAATTCTGCTTGAGGTTTGTTGCTCGAGGAGAGAAATGTCCTCATTCAGTTGGGACGCGTAACTTAGGGTTGAGCAAACCATTAGCCCAGCCAACAAAAATAACTTTTTCATGGATCGTGTTCTTCAATTTTAGTTTTAGTTCGCACCATAGCGATGTCACGTAAACTATAACGAGCCAATACTCTAAGCACTGTTAAATCTATGTCTATTTTATGTAGGATTCTTCGCAATACGCTTAAACAGTCTCAATATGGGGAGAAGAGTGTTGCTATCAAGGCCTGTAGTTTGGCTTATATATTACGTCAGTGATTCGGTCACAAAAATATCTTAGCGTGAGACACTGGCTCAGAATTCCTTGTCATGAGCTAACGAATAGTTTGCTCCAGAGACATAAAAGGAGCTGAATCATCAGCTCCTTTTGCCTATTTGGATAATTACTTACAGTTCAATCTTTTTAACCATGCCCGCTTCTGCATGGCCCGGAATGTTGCACGCGAACTCAATCTTGTTGTCACCGTGGAAATGCCACAACAACTGCTTCGCTTTACCCGGTTCGACCGTCACAGAGTTGCCCGAGTCGTGCATGTGATCACCACTCATTGTTTTCATCATTTCGCGATGTTCTAGCTGCTCTTTAGCCGAACCAATCGTAAACTCGTGGTTGATCTTACCTGTGTTCATGACTACAAACTGCACCACATCGTTTGGCTCAATCTTAACGTCTTTTTTGAACTTGATGGTCATGTCATCACCCAAGATAACGTGTACCACCTTGTCTGGCTTTGCCCCTTTTGCTGGCATACCTACTGCCGACATGCCCGGCATATCCATCATGTTTGAATGGTCCATTTTACTGTGGTCCATCTTCATGCTGCCGTGGTCCATATTTTCATGCTTCATGTTGCTATGAGCCATGTTCGCGTGGTCCATGTTTGAATGATCCATTTGGGCAAACGCAGTCGTTGTTGTTAGGGCTAGAGCAAGAGTGATTAGTGTCTTTTTCATTTTTATATCCTTGTTTTAATTCATTAATAACTTGGTTGCTTCCCCCCAAACGAATTGATTGAGGGGAAGGTAGGGATTAAGCCTTGTTGCCAGTGCGATCTGTGCTGTCGGCGTTTTCGATTTGGTTGCCAGTTTGCGTGCTTGTTTGGCTCGGAGTTGAGTTGTTTGGGCGCAACTCACGTTGTTTCCACAGCTTGAAGATGGCTGGAAGTACCAACAGCGTCAGCAGCAGTGCCGATGCCATACCGCCAATCATTGGTGCGGCGATGCGTTGCATTACTTCTGATCCTGTACCTTCGCCGTACATGATCGGAATCAGACCAATAATGACCGTCAGTACCGTCATCATTACTGGGCGGACACGCAGGCCTGCACCTTCACGAATGGCATCGGTTAGGTCTTTCGCCTCAAGCTTCTGTTGGCTCTCTTCCGCATCCAGCTTTTTGTAGTGCCATGCTTGGTTGAGGTAGACGAGCATGATGACCCCAATTTCAACCGCGACGCCTGCGAGGGCAATAAAGCCGACCCCAACAGCAATCGAGAAGTTGTAGTTGAGGATATGCATGAGCCACAAACCACCAACCATAGCGAGTGGTAGCGTAAGCATGATGATCATCACTTCGCCAACGCGACGGAAGCTGAAGTAAAGCAGCAGCATAATAATGGCGATGGTGATTGGTACCACGACACTCAAGCGGTCTTTCGCACGTTCCATGTATTCGTATTGACCAGACCAAGCCAGTGAGTAACCCGCAGGAAGTTCCAATTGATCAGCCACGACTTGCTGTGCTTCCACGACGTAAGAGCCAAGGTCACGACCATCGATGTCGACAAATACCCAGCCGTTTGGACGCGCGTTTTCCGTCTTGATCATCGGAGGGCCGTCTTCGTAACGAATGTCCGCTACATCAGCCAGCGCAATACGAGCACCATTTGGTGTGACTAATGGTAGGTTTTGCAGTTTAACCACTGAATCACGGTAGTCTTGTGGGTAACGAACGTTGATTGGGTAACGCTCCAAGCCTTCGATGGTTTCACCCACATTCATGCCGCCCACCGCAGTGGAGATCACCTGCTGAACGTCTTTGATGCTCAAGCCGTAACGCGCTGCTGCACGACGTTTAATGTCGATCGTGACATAACGACCACCTGCTACACGTTCTGCATAAACCGATGCCGTGCCTTGTACGCCATTAAGAATTGGCTCTAGCTGAGAACCGATCTTCTCAATCACTTTCAGATCAGGTCCGGCGATCTTAATGCCGATAGGGGTTTTGATGCCCGTTGCCAACATGTCGATACGCGTTTTGATAGGCATTACCCAAGCGTTAGTAAGACCAGGGAACTGAACCAACTTGTCGAACTCTTTGCGCAGTGACTCCGTTGTTACCCCTTCGCGCCATTGGTCGCGTGGCTTCAACTGAATCACGGTTTCAATCATGGTGAGTGGCGCTGGATCGGTTGCGGTCTCAGCTCGGCCAATTTTGCCCCATACGGTTTTCACTTCTGGAACGGTTTTGATCAGCTTGTTGGTTTGTTGTAGAAGCTCGCGCGCTTTACCAATTGAGATACCCGGATAGGTCGTTGGCATGTACATCAAGTCGCCCTCATCCAGCGGCGGGATGAACTCGCTACCCAGTTTACTGGTTGGGTAGTAAGCCGATGCCATTAGACCTAATGCGATAACAATCATGGTCTTAGGGTATTTTAAGCTGGTGTTCAACAGCGGGCGGTACAGCGCGACCAAGCCGCGGTTAACTGGGTTTTTGTGTTCCGGTAACATCTTACCGCGAATGAAGTAGCCCATAAGAACAGGGACGAGTGTGATCGCCAAACCTGCTGCCGCTGCCATGGCGTAAGTCTTAGTGAACGCAAGCGGCGAGAACATCTTGCCTTCTTGGCCTTCTAAGGCGAACACCGGTACGAAGCTAAGAGTAATGATCAGCAACGAGAAGAACAGCGGTGCGCCAACCTCTTCTGCGGCTTTGCCAATTACTTGCCAGCGGTTTTTGTCGGTAAGTGGCGTTCGTTCAATGTGCTTGTGAACGTTTTCAATCATCACGATTGCACCATCTACCATGGCACCGATGGCAATCGCGATACCACCAAGGGACATGATGTTGGCGTTGATGCCTTGCCAATGCATTACGATAAACGCAGTGAGAATGCCAACCGGTAGGCTCAGAGCGATAACCAATGAAGAACGAATGTGGAACAGGAACAACGCACACACAATCGCGACGACGATGAACTCTTCTGCAAGCTTTTTCCATAGGTTTTCTACCGCTGAATCGATAAGGGTAGAGCGGTCGTAGGTTGCCACAATTTCCACGCCTTCTGGCAGGCTGCGTTGTAGGTCTGCTAGCTTGTCTTTAACTTTCGCAATCACTTCACTGGCGTTTTCACCAAAGCGCATCACGATAACGCCGCCGACCGCTTCACCTTCGCCATTCAGCTCTGAGATACCACGGCGCATTTGTGGGCCAAGGTTAATGTCTGCGATGTCCCCTAATAGCAACGGCGTGCCTTTCTCGGTGACTTTTAGCGGCAGTGATTTAATGTCTTCAATGCTGGTTAGGTAACCCGTGGTACGAACCATGTGTTCGGCTTCCGCCACTTCGATAACAGACGCGCCGGTCTCTTGGTTACCGTTTTGGATTGCCATGTTCACTTGTTGCAGAGTGAGGTTGTAAGCACGCAGCTTGGCAGGATCAATCTGCACTTGATACTGCTTCACCATACCGCCCACGGTAGCGACTTCAGAAACGCCATCAACGGTTTGCAATTCGTACTTCAAGAACCAGTCTTGCAGGCTGCGAAGATCCGCCAAATCATGGTTGCCGGTTTTGTCTTGTAATACGTAGCTGTAAACCCAGCCCACGCCCGTTGCATCAGGACCTAGGGTTGGTTTTGCGTTCGGTGGCAGCTTTGGTGCTACTTGGCTTAAGTACTCCAACACGCGTGAACGTGCCAAGTACATGTCGGTATCATCGTTGAAAATGATATAAACGTAAGAGTCACCAAAGAAGGAGTAGCCACGAACTGTCTCAGCGCCCGGCACGGCAAGCATGGCGGTGGTGAGTGGGTAAGTGACTTGATCCTCGACGACTTGAGGAGCCTGACCCGGATAGCTTGTCTTGATGATCACTTGCACATCAGAAAGATCCGGAATCGCATCAACAGGCGTATTCTTTACACTGTAAAGTCCGCCTAATACAAGGGCTAAGGTCGCGACCAACACTAGGAATCGGTTGCTCAGTGACCAACGAATAATTGCATTGATCATAATTAACCCTCGACGGCTGTTGTTGCAGGAACTAGCTGTTTAAGAACGTAGTCAGATCCTTGTTTTTCAACTAGAAACCGAACTTTCTGTCCTTCTTCAAAACCCGATAGATCAACATCTTCACCCACAGAGAAGTTCATCTCACCCGCATCCCAGTTCCATTCTGCAACCGGTAGGTGGTTTAAGGTGATCATGCCAAAATCAGCCATCAGCATGCTAATGTCACCAGTTAGCCAAACTTCTGCGGCAATGACGCTGTTGTCTGCCTTATAGTCGATGATTTGGTACTGACCGGACTCCGTCTTTTGCATTTCAAATTCGATAGCCTGACCTTTTTTCAAGTCACCCATTTCAACGCCATCTGCGAAAGTGAAGTTCATTACCATGCCCGGCCAATCCCATTCTGGTACAGGCTGGTGGTTGATGGTCAGCATGCGGTGATCTTTCATCACATCCGTGATCTCACCTTTGGCCCATGCCGTTTCTGCCGCTGCTTCTACACCATTGATGCGAGACAGATCCGCCGACTGGCTTGATTCAGAGTCGAGCATGAAGTGAGATGAAGTAACGATCTTGTCGCCTTGTTTAAGTCCTTGTAATACTTCGATTTGTTCGCCAGCTTCGCGGCCAACTTCAATTCGAGCAGAACGGTATTTGCCATCACCTTCCGCCAGAACAACGCGAGTCATACCGCCAGAGCGGATAACAGATGATTTGGGAATCGTTAATACTGCGTCGTCCGTGACAGGCTGCAAGGCAATATTGGCGAACATGTTTGGCTTCAATGCACCATCTGGGTTAGGGAATTTAAGGCGCACGCGCAACGTACGAGTTTTCGGATCGAGGATTGGGTACACGTAATCGACAACACCTTGCCATTCATTGCCCGGAATCGCGTCAAGGGTCATCGTGGCTTGAGAACCTGCTTTCATCCAGTGTGCTTGACGCTCAAAGACCTCCGCATCAACCCAAACATTGTCCAAGGGACCTGCACTGATCACCGCTTGCGCAGGAGACAAATAGCCACCTTCACGCACGTTTAAGCTCGCGATAACGCCATCAGCAGGCGCTTTGATTTCAATGGTTTGCGATGCTTTACCACTACGAGTAATGGATTTGATTTGAGCGCGGTCAACACCAAGCGTTACCAAGCGTTCGGTCGCGCCTTTTACAAGACCTTTGCGGCCAGTGCGGTACGCATTCAGCAATTCTTCTTGTGCTTTAACCAGTTCTGGAGAGTAAAGCGTGAAAAGCACATCGTCTTTCTTCACTTTCTCGCCCACGGCATTGATGTAGAGTTTTTCTACCCAACCCGCCACACGAACGTTGGTTTGCCATAACAGACTTTCATCAAAGGCAATATAACCAACGGTTTCGATGCGTGGTGATAACTGCTGTAGTGTCGCGTTTGCGGTTTTAACCCCTAGGTTGTTTTCTACTGAAGGGTCAATAGTCACTGTACCCGGTGCGTCCTGTTCACCGGATAGGTCTTCTGCGTAAACCGGAATCAAATCCATGCCCATTGGGGATTTACCCGGCTTGTCGCGTTTGTAGTTCGGATCCATTGGGGCAACCCAGTAAAGCGGATCATTAGAGCTTGCAGCAGATTCGCCACCCATCGCACTCATGTCGTGAGCCGAGCCCGTAAGAAAATGATTAGCACCAAACCCTAAAGCACCACCAACAATCAGCGCGATGGTTGCAATTTTTAATGTTTTCATTGTATTACCTTATTTTCCCCTTCACATTTGACGCTACAGCGTTGTTGCCTGCTCTCGTTCACCCAAATCACATAGCAGATCCCTTAGTTTGTTAGGGAAAGTGCTCATGGGATTCTCTCGTTTGCCGCCTAGCTGCAGCCCCAACTGTCTTGGGGAATCACAAATTAATATGTCGAAATAGAGCGAGCTTCCGGTGAAGCCACTTGGTAGTCGAAACCACCGAGTAGGGTGGCTAAATTGCTGTTTGCGATGTTGAGATCGGTCAGCAGACGTTGTTGCTCTAATTGCAGAGCCAACTCGTCAGTCGTGGCAGAAATCACATCGTTAAACTGCGCTGTGTTGTTTTGATAACCCCGCTCAACGGCTTGAATGCGCGCTTTCGCTTGAGGCAATAAGGTGGATTGATAACGTTCTAAACGCTGGGTTAAGTTGCCGCGATCAACCAGCAAAGTGTTCACCTTGGCATTCATCTGCGTTAGTAAGGTGTCTTTTTGTGATTGTGCCGCGCCAACTTGGTATTGAGCGGCCGCGAGATTGCGATCTTGGCGGTCACCCGTAAACAACGGAATGTCCATGGTGAGGTAAGCGCTGACCAAATCTGATGCTGGCTCACCCATCATGTTGTCGGCTTGGCGGTAGGCGTACATTACTTCGACGCCAAATTGTGGGGTGTAGGCTTGCTCAGTAATTTCCACCTGCGTTTTATTGGCAGAAATGCTGACGTCGGCCATCTTAACCATCGGGTGTTGACTGAGTTGCTGATAATGCTTGGTGGAACCCTGACTGGCAGCAAGTTTGCTGTTCAGTGTGTCCCAATTAAGTTGATTGCTCGCATGCAGGGCCTGTTCATTCGCCAACCAATCTGACCCCAACCATTCGGAGAGTTGAGAGATAAGACGACGTTGCATTTGTGCGTTGGCTTGCAGTTTCTCATCCAACTTGCTGACTTGAAGTTGGGCGTTAAGCAGATCTTGCGCTTCACTCTTACCAATCGAATAGTTGGTTTGAATAAAGCTTTCCATCTCCTTCATCAACTTGCGGTTCTCAAGCATGATTTGTTCAGCGCGTTGCTGGTAACCAAGTTCTAACCAAAGTTGAGTCATGTTGTTGGCTACCTCAAGCTCACGAGCATGGACTTGAAGCCCAAGGCTGTCAGCTTGTTGATTGGCTTTCTTCTGCTGTAAATCAAGCGTCGAGCCACGCTCAAATTGTTGCATTAAACCAACGGAGATGTTGGTCATTGGGTCTTCATCGAATTTGAAGCTGTCGACAGGCAAGCCACCAAAACCCACTTTCAGTTTTGGGTCGATTAAGGTCGCACTCGCGACGCCCGTTTCACGCATGGCAGCAGATTGCGCTGAGTATTGCTTACGATTGCCATCGTTACTCAAAGCGACGTTGATCAGTTGGGCAAGCTTGGTCGTTGAAGCTCGCTCACTTGATGCGGAATTTTGTGCTGCGTGCGTCTCTTTACCAGCGGCGTTAACCAAGGTTGGCGCAGCGACCAGAGCCACCATAAAAATAGGTGCAGCTAAGCGGTATGGTTTGATATCCATAATCTAAATCCAGTGTTCGCCGGATCGATGGAGGTGCGGATTTTATTGCGGGAACAGTAAAGCCTTGTCACCTCATCGTTCAGGCGCATTAACACAACCTGCGAGATATACGCAGGGTCGAATGCTAGGACGGATTTAGGCTATAGGAGGTCGATACAGGTCGCGGCTGACGTGCACAATAGGAGATAGAACATCAGGGGTTATCGGCGCACGGTAAACATTTGGTGATGTACGATTTACAGGGATAGGTAAAGGGACAAATACAATGGTACAGGCTGCTGTGCAGCAAGTGTGTACCATGCCGGAGCCGCCATTGCAGTTTATTTTCGAACTATTTTTTTCGACAGGAGATGCCATGATGTGGTCTTTCATTTCAGGCATGTCACAATCTTGTTCATCCATCATTGATGGGTGTTGAGTCATTTGATTGTTCGACATCATTTGCATGTTCATCATCGGGGCACTATTCACCACACTCGATACCAACAGTACCAGTGATGTAAAAAGCGTTAACCAAATTGTATGCATCGTTTTTAGGCGCACACTTGTTCCCATGGATGATGAAAAATGAAATTAGAACAATTTTAAACGTTACCCCAAGGGGAAGGTCAATATTTAATTTCCAGGTTTACCTTCAAGTAAGGTGAACACGTTTCGCTACTTTGGGAGCAGTTAAACGTTTGTTGAATACTGACTCTTGATACTTCGTGACAAATTGTTGGTGACCATATAACACGAAAAAAATGTGGTTTATAAGTTTTGCATCACACCACCTTGTCTTAGAAATGATTATCCTTATAGAATGCGTGGTTTTGTTTGTGCAGATGTGGATTTGCTTTGCTGCGGAGGTTGTATGATAGAGATTGTCATCGATGGAAAATATAGAATTGTAGAAGAGGGTCTAACCCTTTTAGAAGCAGCAAAAGTGTGTGGGGTCGAGATCCCATCGCTGTGCGGAATGAACAAAAGTAATGAAAAAGTGCCGTGCGACTTGTGTGTGGTTGAAGTCGAAAGTGGCGGCACTAAACGCGCGTGTGAACTCGAAGTTTACCGCGGCCTCAATGTGGTCACGCAATCAGAACAGTTAAGCGAGCACCGCAGAAAAGCACTTAACCGCATCATGACGGACCACTACGCCGATTGTGAAGCACCATGTAAAACCGCGTGTCCAGCGGGTGTAGATATCCAATCGTACCTTTATCACATCGCACAGAACGATCATCAAAAAGCGATTGAAGTGATTAAGCGTACGCTGCCTATGCCGTTATCGATTGGCCGCGTATGCCCTGCATTTTGTGAGAGCGAATGTCGCCGCTCGTTAGTCGATGAACCAATTGCAATTCGTCAGCTAAAACGTCATGCCGCGGATGCGGATTTATCTGCGCATGAAGCCTACGTACCAGAAAAGAAATCAAGCAAAGGTTTGAACATTGCCGTTGTTGGCGGTGGTCCTGGTGGTCTAACGGCTGGCTACTACTTATCGAATGAAGGCTACGACGTTACGGTCTTTGAATCCATGCCAAAAGCGGGCGGTTGGTTGCGTTATGGCATTCCAGAATATCGCCTACCAAAAGACATTCTCGATAAAGAAATCGAATTGATGTGCCGTAATGGCATGCAGGTTCGCACCAACCAAAAACTGGGTGTGGATTTCACACTTTCTCAATTGAGCGAAGAATACGATGCAGTGTGTTTGGCTGTCGGCGCGTCTCAAGCGGTCGAAATGCATTACACAGGCAGTGACCTTGAAGGTTGCTACTTAGGCGTTGATTACCTAAAAGATTACGTTACTGAGCAAAACTACGTCACGGGTCAGAAAGTCGCGGTGATCGGTGGTGGTAACACGGCAATTGACTGTGCTCGTACTGCGCGTCGTGCTGGTGCCGACACCACGTTGATTTATCGTCGTACTCGTGACGAAATGCCAGCAGAAGACTACGAGATTGTCGAAGCGGAACACGAAGGGGTGAAATTCCACTTCTTGACCAACCCTGCTGAAAATCTTGCCGATGAAACCGGACGCGTGAATGCGATTCGTCTAGAGCGCATGGCATTGGGTGAGCCAGATGCATCTGGTCGTCGAAGCCCTAAACCAACAGGCGAGTTCTTCACCGAAGAGTTCGACACCGTGATTGCGGCAGTATCGCAAAAGCCAGATCTGAGCTTCCTCGAAGGAGAAGATTTGTCGATTCCACTTACGCGTTGGAACACCTCCGATGCAGATGAAAAGACCATGCACACAGGCACGGGTAACATCTTCAGTATTGGTGATTTCCGCCGTGGTCCAGCAACGGCAGTTGAAGCAGTGGGTGATGGTCGCGTTGCGGCAAAAGCCATTGACCTGTTTTTGAATGGCGATATGGCGGATATGCCAAAGGCGGCGTTCAACTCACGAAAAGAGAAGAAACTTTCTCAAGTCGACCCGCTTCACTTCGAGAACATCCAAAAAGTCGCTCGCTCTATCATGCCTGAACTGACTCCAGCACAACGCGAGCAAAGCTTCGCTGAAGTGGAGTTAGGCTTTGATAACGAAGAAGCGATGAAGGAAGCGGCGCGCTGTCTAGAATGTGGCTGTCAGGCAAATACCGATTGTGCGCTGCGTGATTACTCCACTGAATATGAAGCTGAGCAAAGCTTTGACTTCTCCTTTCAGATTAAATCACACCAAGATTGGTTAGATTTTCGTGCGAAAGACTTGCGTCATAAGTACGAAGTTGACCGCAGTTCTGAGTTTATTGAGTTTGATGCTAACCGCTGTATTAGCTGCGGTCAGTGCATCCAAGCGTGTCGCGACAAAGCCGTGCACGGTGTACTGAACTTTGTGTGCGATAAACAAGGTCGCCCTGCGTTACGTCCAGACGATCGTCCACACTTTGGAAGTAACAAGAATGGTTTAACTCTGATGGGCGATTCGAACTGCGTGCAATGTGGTGCGTGTGTTCAAGTATGTCCAACGGGGGCGATGGTCGATAGTCGTGACCGTTCGCAAGGTCGCACTGAAGATCTGAAAGCGGTCGACACCATTTGTACATACTGTGGTGTGGGCTGTAAGTTGACTATGTTCGTGGACGAAGCAACCAATACGATTCGTTACGTGAAAGGCGGTGACTCGCCGGTGAACCAAGGCATGCTTTGTGTGAAAGGGCGCTTTGGTTTTGACTTCATTGGCAGTGAAGAGCGTCTTACCACGCCATTGATTCGCAAAGACGGTTGGTTGCAGCCTGCAAGCTGGGAAGAGGCAATTAAACTGATTGCGAGCAAGTTCTCTGGCATCAAGCAAGATTTTGGCAGCAACGCATTGGCGGGTTTCTCTTCAGCGAAAACCACCAACGAAGACAACTACGCGTTCCAAAAATTTGTCCGTCGTGAACTAGGCACCAATAACGTCGATCATTGTGCGCGCTTGTGTCACGCATCGAGTGTAACCGGTCTTGAGGCATCACTCGGTAGTGGTGCAATGACCAACGACATTCCAAGCATTAAGCACTCTGATGTGATCTTTATTATTGGTTCGGATACCACATCGGCGCACCCGATTATCGCTTCACACATCAAACAAGCAATTCGTCACCACGGCGCTCGCTTGATTGTGGCTGACCCGAAACGTGTCGATATGGCAGAGCATGCTGAGTTGTACATGGCGCACCGTCCGGGTACAGATGTGATGCTTTTAAATGGCGTCATGCAGCAGATCATCAAGAACGGTTGGTACGATCAAGAGTACATTGAAGAACGTGTCGACGGCTTTGATACCTTGTTGCAAGAGGTGATGTCGCCAGCTTACAACCTCGATAAAGTGGAGTTGGTTACGGGTGTTAAAGCCGAAGACATTCAAGCAATGGCGCGCATGATCGGTACGGCAGATCGTACAGCTGTGTACTACTCGATGGGTATTACTCAGCACACGACAGGTCATGACAACGTGCGTTCTATCGCTAACCTGCAATTACTGTGTGGCAACATCGGTATTGAAGGTGGTGGTATCAATCCGCTGCGTGGTCAATCAAACGTGCAAGGCGCGTGTGATATGGGGGCTTTGCCAAACAGTTTCCCAGGCTACCAAAAGGTATACAACCCAATTGTGCGTCAGAAGTTTGCGATTGAATGGAATGCGCCAAATCTGCCTTCTGAGCAAGGTCTAACCCTGACAGAAATCATTGACGCGGCTTGCCATCGTGACGTTCGTGGTATGTACATCATGGGTGAGAACCCAGTATTGAGTGACCCGAACCAAGCGCATGTGATTGAAGGTTTAGAAGCGCTCGACTTCTTGGTTGTTCAAGACATCTTCCTAACGGAAACCGCTCAATACGCGGATGTGGTTCTGCCTTCTTGCTCGTTTGCAGAGAAAGCGGGGCACTTCACCAATACGGAGCGTCGTGTTCAGCGTGTGAATCCGGTTGTCACGGCACCGGGTGAGGCAAAAGAAGATTGGTGGATTATTCAAGAAATCGCCAATGCCATGGGCAGTGATTGGGACTACCACTGTGTGTCTGATATCACTAACGAAATTGCACGAGTGACACCTCAATACGCGGGTCTTCGTTGGGACGCCATTACGCCAAACGGTGTGCAATGGCCGAGCAATAAGAACAACCCTGCGGGTACTCGCATCATGCACCAAACCCAGTTTACTCGTGGTAAAGGGCAAATGGTGGGCGTACCGTTCCGTTATGCGGCTGAGCTGCCAGATGAAGAGTATCCACTGGTGCTTACTACAGGTCGTGTACTTGAGCAATTCCACACTGGCACCATGACGCGTAAGACCAAAGGGTTGGATAATCTTGCTGGCCCTCGCGCGATGGTGAGCGTGGAAGACGCAGAAACGCTTGGCATCAGTAATGGTCAGCGTCTGACGGTGTCTACACGTCGCGGCAGCATTGAGATTGATGCTTTTGTGACTAAGCGTATTCAAAAAGGAGTGGTGTTCATTCCATTCCACTTTGTTGAATCGCCAGTCAACCGCCTAACGACAACGGCAACTGACCCGCATGCGAAGATCCCTGAGTTCAAGGTCGCTGCGGTTAAAGTGGAAGTGAGCGAAAAGACAACGCAGACAGAGTCTCTCGAAGATAGTTACCAACACGTTTAAATTCGGCGAGTCACGTTGTTGTGGGCACTGACAATTTGAGCCTAGTTGATGGGCGGATAATCTAATCTTGATTTCCGCTCTCACTACATTCACTCGATTGTCTTTTTCTTCCAACTCCTTTTACTTTTCTGTTATCACCGCGCTCCGGTTAGTTTTCCCTCCTTACTTCTTGCTGTCTCTGTGGCGTATTTTTGTTCAAGCCCATGATGAGAGTGCAATAAAGTTTGTTGTTGAGCTTGTCATAGAATTGACTGTCTCTGACTGTCCTCTGTTATTTGGGCAAGTTCTATAACCTAAACTTTGCTCGCTTCCTATACTGAATTAACGAAGCAAGATTTTTATAACAACAAGAGGAAGCTTGTATGACAAGAACAACCTCATTTGCACTCGTTTTATTACTTATGTGCGCATACTTTGGTTACAACCGTTATTATGTATACCCCCAGCAGTTGGAAACACAGGCGAAGTCCATGCTAATACAAATGGCAAATCGCGAAGAGTGGGTAGATGTGTTTGAGATGATGAATCGCGTAGACGCGCATAAGGGCCATTTGGAACTTGTTGCTGACGTGACATCCTCTGATGGTCAGCGTGCGTACAGTGAAGGTATTATCACGTATACGGATCGCGAAGGCGTTGTCTGTAAACAGGTAGTGTTCAACTTTAAAATAAACTCTTTGAAAAACTACAATATTTCCGATTTACGAGATTGTTCCTACGGCGAGTACTATTAATATTGTCTGAGAGTTGAGCTCGATAGCACAGTGTATGAATACAGAAACAAAAAATAGCCCTTCGTTGGGGCTATTTTTGTTTTTAAGGAATGAACGCAATATCGTGGGATTAGTCGAGTGATTTTTTGAAGCGAAATGAAGCGACAATAAGGCCGATAACGGTGAATCCAAGTAACCAAACTGTATCTCGCCATAGCTCCATGAGGTCTGCACCACGCAGCACCACACCACGAATAATTCGCATAAAGTGGGTGGCAGGCAGCGCTTCGGATATCCATTGTGCCGCGATGGGCATTCCTTCATAAGGGAACATAAATCCGGACAGAAGAATCGATGGCAAAAGAATAAACACCGTCATCTGCATTGCTTGAAGCTGCGTCGTCGCAATGGTGGATATCACCAAACCTAAGGTTAAACTCGCGGCGATAAACAACAGCGTGCCAAACAGTATCTGACTAATGGCGCCGTTTATCGGTACACCAAATATCCAATGACCCAAGCCTAAAATGATAAACACCTGTATCAGACCAACAAAGATGTAGGGAATGATCTTCGCTACCATGAGTTCGATGGAGTGGATTGGCGTAGTAATCAGTAACTCTAAATTGCCACGTTCCCGTTCTCGAACAATGGCTGCGCTGGTGAACAAGATCATCGTCATGGTTAGAATCACGCCCAATAAACCGGGGACAATGTTCACCGCCGAGCGCCGACTCGGGTTGTAATACAGCGCAACTTCAAAGGTTTTGGTTGGGGCAGGGCGTATCTCAAAATCAAAATCCGTTAACGGCATGGTTTGCAGTGAGAGAATCGCTGAGCTGATCATGGTGTCTGAACCATCCACAATCCACTGGCCAAGCTCTCTACCTTGCACCATGCGTTGGGTTAGGTCGCTAGGTAGAATTAAAGCCGCTCGCACCAAACCGTCTTGAATGGCTTGCTCGGCTTCAGAAGCGGTAGCGAAGGTTTCGACCACATCGACCACTTGTGTGACTTTGACGGACTCAGTGATCACGCGCCCGGCAGTGCTGCCACTTTGATCGACGACGCCAACGGGAATGTTGCGAATATCCGTATTAATGGCAAAGCCAAATAGCAGAAGTTGAATCAGGGGGATCATTACGACCATGCCAAAGGTAATGCGGTCACGTGAAAGCTGACGGATCTCTTTGATCATCACCGCTTTCATGCGGGCAATAGATTTCATCATTGGCGACCTTCTCCCGTAACGCTGACAAACACATCTTCCAAGCTAGGACGAGCAATGTTCATCTCGCAGCCATCAAGCTCAGGAAAGGTTTGGGTTAACCATTCGATCGGTTGTTCGATGTGCTGGTGGATCAAAATGCGTAAGCGAATGCCGAGCTGTGCGGCAGAACGGACTTCTTCGCGTCGAATGACTTTCTCTTTTAGCTCGCGTAAGTTATCCGCTTTGACTTCAACGATGTTAACGCCCATTTGGGCCATGAGTTCTTCTGGCTCACCATCGGCGCGGATTTCCCCAGCTTCCATAATCGCCAGACGATGACAGCGCTCTGCTTCGTCCATGTAGTGCGTTGTGACCAAAATCGTCGTGCCTTGGTCAGAGAGATCAAACAACTGCTCCCAGAAATCGCGTCGGTTCTCTGGGTCAACCGCAGATGTGGGCTCATCGAGAAACAACAGTTCTGGTTTGTGCATAGTGGCTGCGGCGAGAGACAAGCGTTGTTTCTGGCCGCCACTCATTCCGCCGACGCGCTGTTTACGCAGCTGGTCGAGACCGTAGGTGGATAGTTGTTCTTCGATGCGAGCTTTCAGAGCCTTGGTTTCCATACCAAAGATTTGTCCAATAAACTCAAGATTCTCTTGAACTGTCAGGTCATCATAGAGGGAGAACTTTTGTGTCATGTAGCCAATCTTGAGGCGCAGAAGCTCAGATTGTTTTGGGATCTCTAGCCCAAGCACATCCACGTTGCCCTCACTTGGGCTAAGCAAGCCAGTCAGCACACGAATGGTTGTTGATTTACCGCAGCCGTTGGGACCAAGAAAACCATAAATACTGCCTTTGGGTACATTGAGCGTGATGTTGTTGATGGCGGTGAAGTCACCAAACTTCTTCACTACATTTTCAGCTTGAATCGCGTATTCGGTCATTGGCTTACTCCACCAAATCCACTTGCGCTGGAATGCCCGAAGGCAAGGATTGTGCTGAGTCTTGTAGGTCGACTTCTGCAAGGTACATCAAACGCGAGCGTTCTTCCTCGGTAAGCGCGAAATAAGGCGTAAATGAAGGCTCAGTCGCAACCCAACGAACGGTGCCGCTATATGGTTGCTCAACGCCATCTACATGCACGTTAACCGTTTTACCCGGCACAAAATCGACTCGGTAGTTGGCAGGAACGTAAACGCGAGCGTATGGGACGCGGCTGGCTTGTATTACAGCAACTACACCATTCACAGGAACGCGTTCGCCAAGGTTAAACGGTAGGTTATCTAACAAGCCATCTCGCGTGGCGGTGATGGTGAGTTCTGCCAGTTTCTGTTCTTGTAGTGCCACATCGGCTTTTGCTGCCATGAGTGCGGCTTTTGCTTGTTCAATATCTTCAGGACGAGAGCCAGCGGTCAGTTTGCTGAACTCTTCTTGTGAGGAGTCTAGCTCTGCACGGGCAGAATCTCTGGCTGCTAAAGCGGTGTCTTTTTCTGATTGGCTGATGAGTTTTTTACGAACTAACTCCGCCTTACGTTGGTAGTTCTTTTGCGCTTCAACCAATTGAGCTTCCGCTCTGGCAACGCGTGCTTGCGCTGCGGCAATGTCTTCTGGTCGCTCACCATTGGTCAATTTCAAAAGATAGGCGTCAGCCTTGGCTTGTTCGGCTACGGCGTGAGCTAAAACGGCTTCTTGGTTCTTTGTATCGAGCTGAACCAGCACTTCTCCTTCGGTGACTTGGCTGCCTTCCTTGATGGGTAGGGCACGAATTATCTCGCTAGAGGTTGCAGTAAAGGTTACGCGGTCACGTTCCAGTGTGCCAAGGGCTTGCTGTCCGTCATCTTTGGAACAGGCAGCTAAAAGAGTCAGGGCTAGGGTGCCAAGAATGATTCGCTTCATCATGCGACGCTTCCTCTAAGAAGGTGAGC
The DNA here is from genome assembly GCF_033340175.1 of Vibrio sp. 1557. Lineage (NCBI taxonomy): Bacteria > Pseudomonadati > Pseudomonadota > Gammaproteobacteria > Vibrionales > Vibrionaceae > Vibrio > Vibrio sp. 1557. The sequence goes on from NZ_JAWOVZ010000005.1 coordinate 156,593, forward strand.
TCGAATTCGTATCAAGCTATAGAAGAGTGTGGGACTGCATTCAGTGTAACGTGAGTCAGTTTTGTCCGGCTAGGAAGTTAATTCCTTCAATATTCATCAATTGATTAATTATTGAAACTGGCTTTATCCTGCTGAAGCCGTGCTTTACTTGGCTCTTTTAAGTTGATTACATGAATATCATTTAAACAAAAATCTGGCCTTTCATGTAGAGCACGCCGTCGCCAGATACTCTTACTTGTTCGCCAGTAACTTCACAGTGCAAAATACCTCCGCGCTGAGAAGCTTGGTAAGCGACCAGTGATGCTTTGCCTAACGCTTCTGCCCAGAACGGTGCTAACCCAGCGTGAATCGAGCCAGTTACGGGGTCTTCGTCACCACCATTTGCAGGCCAAAAGTAACGCGATACAAAGTCTTGTTGATCACCTTTCGCGGTAACGACCACATCGTAAGGAGCGAGTGTCTTGAGGTGCTCTGAACGGTATTGAACCTCAAGTACCTCCTGCTGGTTGCCGACCACCACGAAATACGCTTGAGGGCTAAGCAGTACGCGTTCCACATCGCAACTTAGGCCTTCAATCAATGCCGAGGGAATATCAGAAACGGCTTTTGGAGGACGAGCAGGGAACGTCATCTCGATCTTACCTTGCGCATTCTTCTCTACGGTGAGGGTTCCTACTTCCAGAGTATGAAATTCAATCGTGCCATTAATGCCAAACTCATCAAACAGAACTAACGAAGAGGCCAGTGTTGCGTGTCCACAGAAATCGATTTCAGTAATCGGAGAGAACCAACGAATCTCATATCGGTTTGCGCCAATGGATTTTAGAAAAGCCGTTTCCGACAAGTTGTTTTCTGTCGCGATATTTTGCATCAATTCTGGGGCTAGCCATTCCTCTAACGGTACGACCGCTGCTGAGTTGCCTTTGAATTGCGTATCGGTGAAGGCGTCCACCACGTAGATATCCAATTCCATTTTCCTTCCTTGTTCCGTGAGCGATTAATTAGCATAAACCAAGTGCAATTAAGAGAGTAAGAAATTTGTGTTAGAATCTTAAAGTGTCAAAATTATAGATTATTTTGTGTTTTTTGATACTTACTGACAAGGATTCGGACTGCTGGGTACTTACACTAGTGTTGAATTCATTGAAAGGAAGAAAAACATGAAAGCGATCTACAAATCAGTTTTGGCATTGAGTGTTTTTGCGGTCGGTTCTGCCCATGCATTTGAACTCGTGAGTAGAGATATTCAAGAAGGCCACCCGATGGCGAAGACATTTGAATACTCTGGTTGGGGATGTGATGGCGGGAATCAATCACCACAATTGATGTGGAAAGAAGCTCCAAAGGGCACAAAAAGTTTTGCGATCACCGTGTATGACCCCGACGCGCCAACAGGCAGTGGTTTTTGGCATTGGATAGCGTTTAATATTCCATCCACCGTTAGCGAACTGCCTCGAGGCATTGATATGAACAAGTTAGGCGGCAAAGAATCTCGTATTGACTACGGCACAACGGGGTTCGGCGGCGCGTGTCCTCCAAAGAATGATGGGATGCATCGTTACCAGTTTACGGTGTGGGCATTGCCAACTGAAGAACTGAATTTGGATGAAAACACGCCACCAGCCATTGTAGGGTTTACTTTGAATAGTGTTGCTTTGGGTAAAGCGACATTAACCACGACTTACACGCGATAATTGAATATAAGGGGAGAGAATGGGTCACCAATATCAGGTTACGCTGTTTCGTGCGGAGCAGCAGCAGAAGCTTCGTAATGTCAGGGTTCACTCCCCAAGCCTTATTCAGATTGTTAAGGGGAGTAAACATCTTTTCTGGAAAGATGAAGTACTCGACATCCATCATCCAAATATCATGCTTTGTGAAGCAAATGCATCCCTAAATTTTGAAAATCTTCCTCTACAAGGGCGATTTCTTTCTCGAATGTTCAGTTTTCACTGTGTGCCTAGCGATGAAATGTTGGAGCTAAGCATGAGTAACGCATTAGGAAACTATGTACCCGTTGTTGAGACAGATAAAGCATTGCAAGCGACGTTAAATGCTTTGTTTTCGTTTGAGCGGGAAAGCTTAAGTGAAGCGACACAACGCTATTGGATTATGGGCCTATATCAGCAGCTAGCTGAGAGAGGGTTATTGCATCGGTTGTTCTCGAGTTCACATATCTCTTTTAGTCAGAAACTTAGTCGTTACTTATCGCGCTCTCCAGGGGAGGAGCATCCATTAGACATGGTCGCGGGGCACTTTGCTATGAGCCGAGCAACATTGATACGCAAACTGAAACAAGAAGGTACCCAGTATCGTGAAGTATTGGCAGAAGTGCGCCTAAATCACGCACTTTACTTGATGCAAAATGGCTCGTATAACGTTGCGCTGCTAGCACAGTTGTGTGGTTATCAGTCAGAGGGGCGTTTTAGCCAACGCTTTAAAAGTAAGTTCGGCCTAACGCCCAGCGAGTATATTAAAACGGTAGTGAGTTAATGTTTTACCGCTTTTGTATTTTTTGTGCTTTTTAGGTTAGCCATAATATTTGGCCTTCATTCGCAATGCTACATTCACCAAAGCAATCAACACAGGCACTTCGATCAGCGGGCCAATGACACCAGCAAAAGCTTGGTCTGAGTTTAGGCCAAACACCGCGATAGAAACCGCAATTGCCAATTCAAAGTTGTTGCCTGTTGCCGTGAAAGCAATCGACGCGTTTTTGTCGTAGTCAATGCCCATTTTCTTACCAACGAAGAAGCTGACAAAGAACATCAACACAAAGTAGATAGCCAGTGGAATTGCTACACGGAATACATCCATTGGCAGTTCAAGAATCATTTCACCTTTCAAGCTGAACATCAGCACGATGGTCGCAAGCAGGGCGATAAGCGTAATTGGTGAAATGCGTGGGATGAATACGTCGTTGTACCATTGTTGACCTTTCGCAGCGACCAGCCATTTGCGGCTTAGGAAGCCCGCTAGGAATGGGATACCAAGGTAAATAAGAACGCTTTCCGCGATGTCCATCATCGAGATATCAACTACGAAACCTTCGTAACCAAAGACTGGTGGCAACACAGTGATAAACAACCATGCCATCACACTGTAAGTTACGATTTGGAAAGCGCTGTTTAATGCAACTAGGGCTGCGCCGTATTCTTTGTTACCACCACCGATATCGTTCCATACCAATACCATCGCGATACAACGAGCAAGACCGATCAGAATGATACCAACCATGTAACCCGGATGATCACCTAGGAAAGTCAATGCAAGGATGAACATTAAAATAGGGCCGACAATCCAGTTCATGACTAAAGACAGCGTGATCGCTTTTTTATCTTTCGTCACTGTACCTAGCAGGTTGTAGTTCACCTTTGCTAGCGGCGGGTACATCATCAAAATCAAACCAATCGCGAGCGGTACGTTCGTGCTGCCGACTGACATTGACTCATTCCACTCAGCAACTTGAGGGAATGCTGCGCCAATACCTACACCGATTGCCATTGCCACAAAAATCCACACCGTTAGGTAACGGTCCAAGAAGCTCATTTTGTCGCTGGCACTATTTAAAACTTGAGTAGTCATAGTGTTCTCTTATTCGTTTATCGTCGAAAGGCGATAGTTAAAGGTATAGTTTATCTCTGCACGCCTGACCAGCGTGCAAAGGGAATTAATCAAATAACTTGGAAAAGCCTAGATTGAACTGATCAAACGCGTCGCGTTGAATGCGGTAACACACCTTAGGTGGGTTTGGCTCGGCGCTGATAAAGCCTGCTTGCTTGAGAATACGCAAGTGCTCGGAAACAGTAGATTGCGCAAGACCCAGTTCAGAAACCAAATCACTGTTCAAACAACCGCCCATGGTATCGAGCGTGTGCAGGATATGCAGAATGCGCAAACGTGCTGGATGCGACAAAGCTTTTGCTTGCGCTGCGAGAGTTTGTTCTTTCTCGAGCTGTTGTTGTGTTGTCTGAAAAACAACTTCGCACGTGTCCTTGCACTTATCACTCATTCGCTGGCCTTAATAGTTAATCGTCGAATTGCGATAAAGTGTACGCCTGCTCTGTGGAAGATGCAACAACTCGATGAAAAAATTAATCGTAAAATAACGATGAATAAAAAATTGAAAAAATATATGTTTTAAAAACAGTGATATAATAAAAAATTAAGTAGGTTACTAAAAGTTAACTAATTGCACTATATTTCTAGGTTACCATAATAAACCACATCCGACGCACAATGGTTACTGCGTCATCTTGTGAACTTATTTAAAGGTAATCCCATGAGCAACGTACTGATCATCAATGCACACGAACCATCACCATATTCAGAAGGTCGTCTAAATGCTTCTCTTGTCGACAAAGCACAGACGTTTCTGCAAGCAAAAGGCCATGAGGTTCGCGTTGTGACAATGCAAGATGAGATCAACGTAGATGAGCAACTCGCACACTTTGAGTGGGCTGATCGCGTGATCATCCAAAGCCCAATCAACTGGATGTCTGTGCCTTGGTCATTCAAAAAATACATGGACGACGTGTTTACTGCGGGTATGGGCGGTGCACTATGTGCATTCGATGGCCGTAGCGCAGAAGAACCAAAGAAAAACTATGGTACAGGCGGCACTCAAACCAACAGCAAATACATGCTGTCACTGACATTCAACGCGCCAGAAGAATCGTTTGATGATGAGAACGAATACCTATTCCAAGGTAAAGGCGTGGATGATTTGATGTTCCACATGCACGCTAACTTCCGCTTCTTTGGTATGTCAGCATTACCTACATTCGCTTGTTATGATGTGATGAAGAACGCAGATATCGAAAACGATTTTGTTCGTTTCGAAGCTCACATTAACGAAAACTTCTAATCCTTTTAGAAAGATAGTGCGAACTGAATGATGAATTGAGATGGACTGCTGTACGCGGTCCATTTTTATTTGTTTGCGGCGAGGTGACGTTTTTATTACTCTAAAGCACTAAATGTATCTAGCTTACTTTTCGTTACCTAGATTAGGTGCGTATCTTGAGGTGTATTGTGGAAAGCAGAATCAGTGTAGATAGCAAAGGTCGTAAGTCAGTGGCGAACGTATGTGCGGAGCCATGTGCTATCGAGAAAGGGATGCGTTTAATTGGTGGTAAATGGAAAGGTTCTCTGATTTATCATTTGAAAGACGGCCCAGTTCGTTTCAATGACTTAGCACGCATGCTAGGCGGTGCAAGTAAAAAGATGATCGACCAACGTCTTAAAGAGCTAGAAGCGGAAGGTATGGTGGTGCGTAAAGTGATCAGCGACCGCCCAATTGCAGTCAGCTATGAACTAACAGAGTTCGGCCGTACCGCACTTAAGATTCTTGATGATTTGCGAATTTGGTCTGAAAAGCATCAAATTGAGCTTCGTTAAGACCAAAGTAGTTAATCGCAAACGTCACTCTCTTTTGAAAGCTGATTAACAATACATCGCCGTTTATACCCAAGTAACTTAGATGTGCTTTATTCAAATCGTAATTTGTTTCGTAAAACAACGTACTCTTTCTAGTCAGGCATATCGAAGCTACTTGAGCATAATCGTACTTTTTAAGTTTTTGATTTTTAGTTATTATTTTATCATGCTTAATAAGTTGTAGAATAAATCACTCACTTCAGTTGAATTTAAAAAAGCACTATTTAATTCCAGTTTCTTTTCAAAATCGGAATATTTATCGAATTCCTCTTTCTCAACTAAACCTATTGGTGAGTTGTCGTTAACGTGGCTTTCATATTTTTTGATGGTATATAATTTAGACTTTTCGTCAAAATATTGAATTATCTTAATGTTAACGTCAGGTCTCTCCGTATTATACGTGATCGTAATTTTTTCATAATCTTTATTAATCGGAGTCGTAAGCCCTGTAGGGTAGATGATTTTAAACCTATTAATGTCATTCTTCTTCGTGCTTTTATAATGTTTTGAGTATGAAAAGTTTTCAATTGCACTTTTAGTGACGATAATTGACTCACCTTTCTTTAAACCGTATTCGGTACATTCATAATCGTCGACAACCGTAGAATTTCTTTTCTTTTCAATCAGGTAGGACATAGTTGCAGATGTCCCTCCGTGTTCCAGTTTTTGTTGGTTTACAGAACAATAGAAATGACCTTTGTCCACCGTCATTGCGTTGACTTGTTCCGGATTTGAAATGGTGGGATGTATATCTTTTGCTGGATCGTTGTCGCTTCCTCCTGAACCGCATCCAACTAATCCGATACAAACGGCCATATAAAGCAAAGAGATTTTATTCATACTGTATTTCTCAATTAAGATGTGTGATTGCAAATAACGATTAATTACATTTTTATAAAGTGAAATGTTTTTTATTTTAATTGAACGGTGTTTTATTGGCAATTTAATCGTTTGCTTTTATTTTGTCTCTTACGGTATCTATGTTTTCATTTATGGTATGAATTATTAGAATTGCACAATTTTGAGTTGCAATAGGATAATAATCGCTAGCCAACTACTTGTGTAGGTACCGTTATGATTTATATATCCGTTAAGTCTAAGTTTTTAGTCTTAATTTCATGTATTTATCGTGAAAGTGACTTAGAAGTAAATAACTAACGTTGTTTGAGGGGAGCCTGGGCTTCACTGATCTTGTTTTTTATCAAGGCGTTGTATAATGAACAAGGACTCTATTTCCAACTTGTTGATACATATCAGATCTCACGGATCTGATATGCATTCCAAGTTATTCTCACCAAGGCAAGAATCCTAGCTTATTTAAGGATAGAAAGTTTACTTGGGTGTAGAAGATATTAGTAATCCAATGTGCCACGGATAGGGTAGTTATTGTTTGGATCGCGAATCCATGCCAATCCGCGTGATAGTGCGCCAAGCTCAGGGCGAACAAACGGGTTGTTTGAAATATCCACCACGTGTAAGTCGCCGTGTTCATTCACCACAAACAGACCTGGTTCTGCGAAATTATGATCGGTTTCCTGTTCAGATCGAGGAATAGATACATACAAGCCTAGCGTTTTCATTTGTTCTTCGGTCAGGCCGTAAGCGATAGGGAAGCTGATTTCGAGTTTCTCTAGATGCCCCTCTAGCTGTGCTTTTGAATCGCCAGAAACGGCAAGAATATCGACGCCAGCATCAGCGAAAGCCTGTTTGTAACTCTCAAGCTCGTTGAGGTACTTAGTACAAAGAGGGCAGTGTTTACCACGATAAACGAATACTGCTTGCCAAGTCGCATCACCTTGCGGCTGACCCAACGTTACGCTTGAACCATCTAGCAAAGTGGCTTGAAGATGAGGGAAGCTGTCGCCCGCTTTAAGTTTCACTGAAGTTGCCATATTGACTCCCGAATTGATGGTGTATATCCATGAATGCCCCTTTCTTAACAAAGCGATGGGGGGATGAGACTTCAATGTAGACTCTGTTTTGAGGTGTTTCAACTAGTTAACTTTTAGTAACCTGCAATAAGGCATTAGAGTGCAAAAGATGAAAAGCAGAACTTAAGATACAACGAAGTGGGGGTGTAGTATCAGGAGCTAAGTTCTGCTTGAGGTTAGGCTATGACCACTGGAACATATCGTTAAGATAGACCAGAGTCATCACTTCTATTTTATTACTCGATTGAGCTAGGCGTTGCTGAAAAAAGTACGCCATCATTGGCTTCTTCATTTCTTCCTCCTTTACGCTGACGAGTAAATTATGCGTATAAAAGGGGAGATAAAAAAGAGAGTGCTTTTGTTGACTTTATTCCTAATAACGTAAATATCTGGGGCTTTAAAGCCGAATTTGGAGGTTAATTGTGGAAAAGGGGAACAGATAATTAGGAAGTTTTCTTATTTTATTACCGCCAACTTAAGTAAACTATTCCTATCCACAAACTTCACAGATCTAAGGTTGATTCAGTGTCTGATCTCAATTTGTTTCGCTATTACCAACGATTACTCTCGTTTAGCGTTGGTGATGAAACAAAAACCACGTTACAGGACATTGCCGACATCATGTTCACTTCTTCTCGGCATGCTCGTAGCCTGCTAACGCAGATGCAGCAGAAGGCGTGGTTGAGCTGGCACCCGAAAGCTGGGCGGAACCAACGATCGACTCTTATTCTGAATATGGAGTTAGACGTTTTAAAAGAGAGCTTGGCTCTTGAACGTATCAAGTTAGGCAAGTATGAAAAAGCACTGGCGATATTAGATGAAGACGAAATGGCATTTGGCCGTTTGTTAAAAACAACGTCTGGTGCTTCTGTGCAAGAAGGACAGCTCAATATTCAATTAACCTATAAGCGAATGTTTGAGCGCGTCGTTCCACATCAACTTCAGCGTAGCAGCGAACGTTTCTTATTAAGGCAAATCTATTGTTGCTTAGTTTCGAGTGATCACAATGGGAAAGTGCAACCAGAACTCGCACATCACTGGCGTTATGACGAAGACACCTACGAATGGACTTTCTACCTTCGTCCAGGTCTGACTTTTCATAATGGTAATTCCATTGATGCAGAAACAGTGGTTAGCTTGTTTGCAAAATTGAGTTCACTACAGTATTACGAAAAAGAATTGGCACATGTTGCTAACATTACTGCGCCAACGCCATTGAAAGTTGTTTTTAAGCTTAATCGAGCTGACTTGGGCTTTGCTGGACTTATTTCTGGAGTGAAATACGGCATTCAACCAGTAAGCCAAGTTAACGTAGCGAATAACAAGCTGGTGGTCGGAAGTGGCCCATTCTCTGTTGTCGAGCACAATGAAAGTCGTTTAAAACTGCAAGCATTTAATGGTTACTATGCATGTAGAGTTCTAACGGATTTGGTGACTATCTGGATTGTTAATGACGAGCAGATGGAGAACCCGTCATTGGCAGCAAATACGTTGCAAAGAGGTGCGTCGCCCGAGGAGGACTTGTGTGGACACTATATGTCGACGCAAAACCGAGAAAACTCATCGGCGAGCAAGCGTAGCCGAATAGAAGATGGTTGCTTATTCGCCTTATTTAATCAGCACGCTAAGCACAAACTCTCTTTAGCGCAGCGCCGTTATATTAGTGAGCTAATTCAACCTGAGCACTTGGCCGAAGTGATGCGCCGCGAGAATATTGTATTTGGGAGTATACCCGCTTACAACCTGCTACCAGGTTGGAAGCCAGTGCTCCGTCCGTTCAGTGAGCCGCTTAAGTTACCTAAACACATTACGATAGCCGGATATAACTATACCGCGTTGCGTCGCTGTGCGCGGGCTATTTCTAATCGTTTGGCGAGTGTTGGCAGTAAAGTAGAAATTGTTATGTATTCCTACCGTGAGCTGAACGAGAAGGCTAAGAACGGTGAGCTAAATGAGACAATGGTCGTGACGAACATAAACCTAGATGATAATCGTCATGCCTCAGCGTTCACGAACTTCTTCAGCAACGCTGTGCTATTCCACACTTTGGGAGAGAAGAACGCACAATGGTTAGATGAACAACTACAGAGAGTCAGATCTTTCGTTCCACTTGAGGACTACCTTAATGCATTGGAGCCAATTGCATCGACGTTGATCAGCGAATACTGGATTGCACCCATGTTCCACCATACACAAACTTTGCGTTTCCAAGGCGTTTTAGAAGACGTCGCTCTTACTAACTGGGGTTGGCCAGATATTCGCTCGGTGTGGTCTGCGGATTAACTGCCTTAGTTATATAGCAAAGTGCTGCTTCACGAATTCAATGAAGGCTCTGGTTTTCGCCGATTGATAGATGAGCTGCGGATACACCAAGTACACCGCGTTGTGCTGGTGGTCGGTTTCTTCCGATAAAACCTGCACTAGACGGCCGTGCTCAACGTCTTGTTCGACAAAGTAACTTGCTAACCGAGCAATGCCATTGCCAGACAGGGCTGATTCTTTGAGTAAGCGGTTTTCATTGCTTGAAAGCCAACCTTGGGTTTGAACTGTTCCCGTTTTTAACGGCCACTCTTTTTGATGCAATGTGGTTAAGCATTGATGCTCTTGTAAATCATCTAATGTCTCCGGCGTACCTTCTTCTTGCAGATACTGAGGAGAGGCAACCAGCCAGTGGTGGTAGTCCAAAAGGTGATGAGCAATCATATTCTCTGGCGGCGTTCTTGTCGCTCGAAACGCAAAATCAACGCTGGTTTCTGTCAGATTAAACGCTTGATAGCTAGAAAGGATCTCGAACTCTACGTTTGGATGTAAAGCGCGAAACGCTACGCACAAATCATGCAGCACCGCTTCAGCAAACATCTTGGGAGCGGTAAGACGAATCAGACCGTCTATTTGTTCAGATCGCTGACTTAAACTCTTTTCCATTTCCATTACGCGGCGTTTGAGATCTTCCGCTTGTGCAAAGATCGATTCACCTTCTGCCGTCAATCTCACGCTGCGTGTAGTTCGAACAATCAAAGGCGTGGCGAGTTCCGATTCCAATCGCTTGATTTGTTCTGACAGGTAACTTTTAGAAATGCCAAGTTGCTCCGCTGCCCTAGAAAAGTTAAGTGTTTGAGCCACTTCGGCAAACAGCATCAGTTTTTCGATTCTCTTATAATCTGCCATCTTGATTGCTCGTCTTTATTGTTCGGTATCAAGGATAATGAATTCGATTTTACGGTATTAAACTAATTTTTACGAACGGTAAGATGGTTAGAGTTAACTTAAGAAATTGAAGATGCAGAAATCGGAAAAGTGAGAATAACGATGAACAATCCAACACTACCGCTCGCCAAAACCTTACCTAACGTTAGCCGCTTGGTCTTCGGCTGCATGGGGCTTGGAGGGGAGTGGAATCGCAACCCATTAACCGCCCAAGATGAAAACCAAGCTTATGCCGCTGTAGAGGTAGCATTAGAGGTGGGCATCAATCTCTTTGATCATGCGGATATCTACAAATTCGGTAAGGCAGAAGAAGTGTTTGGGCGCATCTTAGCCAATGACTCAACCTTACGAGAACGAATTTATTTGCAATCCAAGTGCGGCATCCGTCTAGGAGATGAGCAAGGTGTTAAGCAGTATGACTTCTCTGCTAAATGGGTGACGGCTTCTGTTGAGGGCATTCTTGAACGCCTTGGCGTGGAAAACCTTGATGTTTTGATGCTGCATCGTCCTGATCCTTTGGTTGAATTTGAAGAACTGGGCACAGCGCTAAAAGCTCTGAAACAAGCTGGCAAAGTTAACCACTTCGGTGTTTCTAACATGAACAGTGCTCAAATTGATCTTCTTCAACAAGCTACGGGCGAAGTTGTTGTGGCGAACCAGTTGGAAATGAGTCTGGCTAAGTCTGACTTCATCAAGCAAGGCATGGGGCTTCCTTCGTCTGCATCTGACTACGTTGCAGGAATACTGGAACATGCCCGTAAGCACAATATCCAACTGCAAGCGTGGGGCAGTATGGCGCAGGGAAGATTCTCAGAGCGTGGTTTACATTCTGATGATCACAACACCAGACAGATTGCGGAGATGGTGATGGCGCTAGCAGCTGAATATGGCGTGCCGTCAGAGGCGATTGTTTTAGCCTTCCTAACGCGTCACCCAAGCCAAATTCAACCTGTTATTGGTACTGCAAACCCACAACGTATTCGCGCTTGTGCTCAAGTAGAGAGCGTCACGCTATCACGTAGCCATTGGTATGGCTTGTTCGAGAAAACCCTTGGTCATGAGATCCCGTAGGAGAGAAAAATGAAATACGTACAAGTTCAAACTCTAATTCAAACGGCATTGGAAATTGCGACTGCTCGCAAGCAAAACATTGCGGTTGCCGTGGTTGATACACATGGAGAATTGCTCGGTTTTGCCCGAATGGATGATGTGAGTGTGCAAGCAGGTTTGTTGGCACAGAACAAAGCTTACACCTCGGCTAGAGACCGTCAGCCTAGCGGCAATCTGGGTGCTTGGGCTCGTGAGACGGGTAAGCAGTTGAGTTATTGGACTGACCCGAAGATCACAGGCTTTATGGGTGGTGTGCCTATAGAACAAGAGGGGAAAATCGTCGGTGCAATTGGCATTAGCGGTTTGGCTGAGCAAGATGATGAAGCACTTGCGATGGAAGTATTAAACGCGCGTTGAGTATAATGTTTATCAGTAGGTGTGATGCTTTGTCCAGCTTTGTACTCACTGTAGGGACTCAAGTTCACAGGCTTCGTCGAGTCACAATGCTATCTAATAGCCTGAAGTAAGCAGAAGTTGAAATCGCGAACTATGATTAATTTATTTGAAAGTTTTGAGGCCTAAATATGTTTCATAAGGTATTCGTTTCGCTATTTTTTGTTCTCCTCTCAGGCTGTGGTACGAGTGACAGCGCGTTAAAAGAGAGCGGTTATGATGAAGCTTATATCCAAGGCTTTCATGACGGTCGGCATAGTGGTATGCAAGAGGCAGGGAATGATTTTGAACACTATATTAAGGACGAAACAAGGTATCAAACCGACTCAGATTATCGACAAGGCTGGGATGCTGGTGAGGTAGAGGGTAACAAGTTACAAAAGCAGGCGACCGCGATAGGACAAGGCATGATTGATAATTCGTATGAAGAACGTGATGTCTTTGATCCTGATAAAGTGGCGAAAGATGCAATAAAAGGCGTTGATACATCGGAATTGAAAAGCCTAGAGTAACGGACTGATATAAAGAATAAAACTCGTCATTTGACGAGTTTTTTTTGTCTAAACGGTTCATGTTTCAACGCTCAACAGGGCATTCATCGTTTGAGTATGAGTAATGTGGTTAATCACCTTTCTTGTTCTTTTGTTCGAGGGTTAACGATAACAGGCGAACGAGCAGGGACTGAGCTTCCGGTGAGAGCAATCGCGCCACGGCTGTTAAGTCATTTGCTGTAACATGCTGAACATCACGTACATCTAAGGCAATATCTAGGTCAGTCAAATGAAGCGAACGCAATATGGCACGATATTGTGAGAGTTTAAGATCGGACTCTCCGCGCTCGATCCTTTGATATGTTTTTACGCTCATTCCAGCGATGTTTGCCATTTGCTCACGGGAGAGGCCATTCGATTTTCGTCTTGCGATCAGTGCTTGAATTATAGGGTCTACCTGCATGTGCTCTCCTGAAAGGACAGTTTTGACCTAAACGGAGCAAGAAGTGGACCAGTTTAACCACTACATATTTACCTGCTTTGCAATCAGTATAAAAATAACTGTCTTATAAAAACGTAAATATTTTAGTCAGTTATTAACTCAATGGAAAAGTATCAATCATACAAATCAATAGAAACGAAAGCTTCTATTCGCAAAATGCAACGCATTTTAGATCATTTATTTAGTGAAATTGATCAGCAACATCGTGAGACTAAAGAGAATGTTGTGACACTGATTCAACAGTCACAACAGCGATTGATGAACTACAAAGAGCTTTACCTTCACAAAGAATCGATAAGTGAAGTAGAGCTGCGGATGGCGCATGAAAATATGAGTGAGACTGAGAAGCAGGTCGCCGATATGGGTATTCCAGTGTTAACTTATATCATTGGCGCGCTAGATAAAGCGTATTAACACAGTCGTAAAGTCGGGCGATACAAGATTTATGCAATTTCGATCAATTGATGACATCTAAAAGAAAGGATGCAAATGCTGGGGAACCACACCCAGCATTCGGACACTCATTTACCTATATTTTCGAACCGTAAATCAGTGTTTAGAGGTATGTGAACCGAACAGTGTCGGTACGCAGCGAATAATAGCGATATTGTCCGATCTAGGCTACGTCCTTGGAATCTAACACCTTCACTTAAACTGTAAATTAATCTGTACACCCAGCCAAATTGAGCCATTGAGCACGTTCTTCCTTCTCTTTAAGCGATAAAAGACTAATTAGTGACGAAAAAAACAACACATCTTAGGTAAAAGATAAGAGTTGTTAAAATATATCGCTATAAGATTGACCTTTTGCTTTTCAATCGTCCTGCTTATGCCTTACAATCTTTTTGAACCAAATCCATTCATAACGAATGGGGTTGATGAATTAAGATGAACAATTTTGCTTCGAACCCAAAGTTGCGCACATTTCATCAACGATGACATCGCCAAAAATGACTCTCAAGTGTTCATGTGCAAATGATTAACCACCTTTTGTTGCATGTTTTCTTAGCCATACAGGGCTCTTGTAACATAGTGCTCTTGTAACCAAATTTTGACTAAGTCGGAGCGTTTTGTTGTGTGCTTTAGATAAAGCACAACTGGCGAGAAATTAACGGATTGAATTTAGAGGTATTAACCGTGAACCTAAAACTTGTCGGCAGCTCCCTGATCGTTGCAGGTACTGCTCTTGGCGCTGGTATGCTTGCTATACCAATGGTGCTTGCTCAATTTGGCCTCCTTTGGGGCACTCTTCTTATGTTGTTCATCTGGGCTGGAACGACTTATGCTGCGCTGCTCCTTCTTGAAGCCAGTTGCAAAGTAGGTGGTGGTGTGAGCATGAATGCAATTGCTCGCGAAACGCTTGGTAAAGGAGGTCAGTTGGTAACCAACAGCTTGCTTTACGCCCTGTTAGTTTGTCTATTAATGGCTTACATCATTGGTGCGGGTGATCTGGTACAAAAAGTAACAGCCTCAATTGGGCTTCCAACATCTACGATCTCAAGCCAAGTCGGTTTTACTCTTTTAGTTGGTATCATTGTTTCGGCAGGTACAGGGGTAGTAGATAAGCTGAATCGCGGTTTGTTCCTAGGCATGATCGTAGCGCTGATCCTGACACTTTTTGCGCTTGCACCAAGCGTCTCGTTTGAAGGACTTGATGAGGTTGTGAGCGACGATAAAATGGCACTTATCAAAACCAGTTCGGTGCTTTTCACCAGTTTCGGTTTTATGGTCGTGATCCCATCGCTTGTAACTTACAACAAAGAAGCGAGTAAAACACAGCTGCGTAATATGATTATCGTGGGCTCAACTATTCCGCTTGTTTGTTACCTATTATGGTTGTTAGCGGTTGTCGGCAACCTACCACCTCATGAGCTTGTTCAATACTCCAACGTAACAGAGTTGATATCGGTACTAGGTCAGCAATACGAGGGCTTAGAGTTCATCCTATCCATGTTTACTGGTTTGGCACTACTAACGTCGTTCTTAGGTGTTGCAATGGCGCTATACGATCAAAATGCAGACCTACTGAAAGCAAGTAAGCCAGTGATTTTTGTTACTACTTTTGTGCTACCACTATTAGGTGCTGTATTTGCGCCAGAACACTTCCTAGCTATTCTCAGCTACGCGGGGATTATTCTCGTGTTTCTCGCGGTCTTTGTCCCATTATCAATGACCATGAAAGTGCGCCAAGTGCCGGTAGAAGATGACAATATTTATGAAGCTGGTGGCGGCGCAATGGGAATGAGCATGATCTTCCTATTCGGCTGTTTCTTGCTGTTTGCCCAAGCAGTATAAAATCACGCTAGCTTATTTAAAAACTGAGCCGCTCGTAGTCAAACGGGCGGCTTTTTTGTATTCATAGCCGAACCCAGGCCACTCAAAGTCATCAGCATTTGTGATGTTTGACGTTTCTCTGATAATCACGGTTAGCGCTGACTTTTTAGTAAAACTCCTTAGCGAAAGGCTGACATGTACAGTGATTCACCCTTCTATTATATCGATGTTGATATGAATAAGAGGCTCTGTTGTGTCAAAGCAATTATCTTTTGCCATGGTTGGCGTTATGTTGTCTTTAGGTGTGTTGAGTACAGAAGCGGTGGCTGACCCGAAGCATAAGCATGGACATCGGTACGATCACCATCATGCGCATCACCACCATCATAAACACAAGCGCAAGCACAAGCATAAACATAAACATAAACACAAACATCGTGACGTTATTTATGTGGAGACCCGACGACCAAGGCGCAGTTACTATTACCATGACCGAATTCCTCGGAATAGTACCTACATAAAGATTGGAGATTTCACTTATCTAAAAGTGGACGACCGCTATTATCGTCGTTCTAATGATCGCTATATCCATGTCGAGTTCAATTAAACTTGAAAGGACACATAGTCGGCGTTCTTGTAATGTTGAGCTTAATAGCACCAACATGGCACATGTAACATCGACCAATACTAGGGTAGAGGGTTAAAAACAAAAACAGCGAGCCGGTGCTCGCTGTTTTCGCTTAAATGAGTGTTAGACAGTAAATCTATTTAAGATTTGATCTTGTTTATGTACATCTTCTTGTTGCGCCTGCATCGCGTCGTTGGTTCGATTTGCCGATTCGGCGACTTGAGTCGATAGGTCTTTAATATTCACCGTATTGTTGTTGATCTCTTCAGCGACAAGGCTTTGCTCTTCCGCTGCTGAGGCAATTTGCAAGTTCATATCGGAAATACGCTGAATCGCGTCACGAATGCGTTGTAACGCACTATTTGCTAAACCCGCTTTTTCAACGGCCTCTATAGCACTACCTTTGCTTTGATGCATGGCATTTGCCACAGATGAAGCGCCAGATTGTAGTTGCTCAATCATAGTACGAATCTCTGTTGTCGACTCTTGAGTTCGTTGTGCCAGTGTACGTACTTCATCTGCAACAACGGCGAAGCCTCGGCCAGATTCTCCCGCACGTGCAGCCTCGATTGCGGCATTCAACGCGAGTAAGTTCGTTTGGTCCGCAATATCGTTGATTACTTTTAGAATCGTTTCGATATTGGCGGTAGCAGATTCCAACACTTGTACTTCTTCGACTGCAAGGTCAATGCTATCGGAAAGCATGTTTATCGTTTGTGTCGATTCACCAACGATAGAAGACCCCTCAACCGTTGCTTGGTCGGCTTCTTTGGCTGCACTTGCCGCACCTTGCGCATTATTAGCAACCTCTGTCGCGGTGACAGACATCTCATGCATCGCGGTAGCAAGTTGTTCTAGCTCTTGCAGCTGAGTGTGAATTGCGCCTGCCGAGTCTTTTGCGCCCTCAGCGGTGATTTGAGTTCCGTTTAAAATTTGATCAGAAATACGTTTCGACTCAATGATTTGCTGTTGTAAGTTCTCCATGAACGTATTGAAGTTTGTGGCAAGCTCAGAAAACTCTTGGTCAGTATCTGTTTCGAGGCGTTGTGTAAGGTCGCCTTTCCCTGATGCTACATCTTTAATCGCATTATTTAGCGTGTCCAAAGGACGCATGAGAGTGCGAATCAACAGAGTTAGGGCGATGATAGATGCAATCACGGCAATGATTGAATAAATAATAGCGTTGTTACGAAGCTCTCCTACGGCAGAATAGGCAACAGCTTCATCGATCACCGAACCTACGTACCAGTTCTCGCCAGGAATGTGAGTCAGGTTAACCATGTAGCGGTTGCCATCAATCTCAACGTGTTGTGCTGATTGCGTAAGTTCGATTTGTGGGAGGTAGCTACCGACTTTCTCGCCGTTGTACTTACTTTGAGGGTGAGCAATGGTTGTGCCATCAGCGGTGACCAAAAATAAGTAACCAGCATCAAACAGATTCACTTGGTTGACGAGATCAGAAAGGGTAGTTAATTCGAGGTCATAAAACATACCGGCTAAAAACTGACCATTTTCTTTTACTGGCGTACCAACAGAGATGATAACGTTTTTCGAAGACGCATCGACGTACGGATCGGTTACGACCAAATCGCCTTTGCTCTTAGCTGCAATAAACCAAGGACGCTGACGTGGGTCGTAGTCTGGACCCGCATCCCAGCCGTCGTCATTTTCAATCACAAAGCCATTACTTTCATAACCAAAACCGATGGCAAGGAAGCTGCTTTTTGGCGTGGGTCTTTCAAGTATGTTTTGAACATAGCTATGTGAACTGGGATCAAGCTCAATCACTTCAGTAATGGAGCGAGCGAGATCCTTCTTTGCATTCATTTCTGATTGCACAGTGTTACCAACACTGGTCAATATCTCGTTTACACTTGAGTCGATTTGCTCCTGAGTTTGGGAGCGGATGGTCATAACTTGTTGTGTCGACAATAACGACACGGTAATTAGCAGCAAAAATGAAGAGGCTGTGACAACCTTATGTCTGAATTTCATGAGCTTTCCTCTGATTCTCCCGGTTGGTTCCACTTTGCTTTCGCCTCTTTTAAACCGAGCGAATTGGGCATAAAGAGAAACCTATTGTGTTTGGTTATATTTTTATCGACATCTTTGTCAAAAACATGAACTCATTTGTCGTCTTTTTTAACTAAATTTAAACAAACCGACAATTTACGTTAAAACTTGTGAGTGTGATCATGTTTGCGATCTCAATTAATGAAATCGTCATAATGAAAAGAATTGCTTAACAAACAGTGGCATCAACTGGCTTTACAGGTGAGGTGATGAAAATTTTGTTGGTGCTGACAGGTGTTTTGTTGAAGTTTTGTCTTTGTAAATTATGAGCTTTTTACTAAAAGCCTAATGTGGACGGAGTTTTAGGTATAAAAAAGGCCCCGACGATGCGGAGCCTTTGTTAATTGACGTCTCGATTTTAGAAAATAAGATGAGCAACGCCAGCAATCACAGGTAACGTGATTAACGTACGTAAAATGAAAATTACGAAGAGCTCTACAATGTTTACTGGAATTTTGCTGCCTAACAGTAGGGCACCTACTTCCGACATGTAGATAAGCTGAGTTACTGACATTGCTGCAATAACAAAACGTGTCATTTCGTTATCGATTGAGGCCGCTAAAATTGCTGGAATAAACATATCTGCAAAGCCAACAACGATTGTCTGTGATGCTGCAACAGCTTCAGGGACTTGCAGTAGCTCTAGGTATGGGATAAACGGTTGACCCAGAATTGCAAATACAGGCGTGTATTCTGCAATCACCAATGCGACGGTACCAAGACCCATAACTACAGGTAGTACGCCAAATACCATGTCGACTGCGTTGTGTACGCCTTCTTTAAATACAGACTGAACCGATGTGACTTGACCAGCACGCTTAAGAGCTAGATCCATACCCCAAGAGAATGTGGTGTGGCCTTCTGGCACTGCATCTGCGTCTTTATCTGGGTTGCTGCCGTCAATGTAGCGATCTTTCTTCAGACTAAGCGGAGGCAGGCGAGGAATGATAATCGCAGCTACGATACCAGCTAGACAGATAGCGCCGTAGAAAGGCAAAAATAAGTGCTCTAGTTTTACCTGAGCGATAACAACTAAGCTAAACGTGATCGATACTGCTGAGAAAGTGGTCCCGACAACAGCCGCTTCACGCTGAGTATAAAACTTATTTTCGTATTGCTTGCTGGTTAGCAAGATACCAACACTTCCGTCGCCTAACCAAGATGCCATACAGTCAATTGCACTGCGGCCAGGTAGGTTGAATACCGGACGCATTATTTTACTGAGTAACGCACCAAATAGCTCCAGAAGACCGAAGTTCAAAAGAAGCGGAAGCAGTAAACCCGCGAAAATGAAAACGGCAAACAGAGTAGGTAGAAGACCAGTAAGAACAAGCCCGCCAGTGTTCTCTTCCCAAATTGCTTTTGGACCCACTTGGAAGAACGTCATTAACACGGCAGCGCCGCCGATTAAACGAACAACGAGCCAAAGTGGAGATGGGTTGAAGAGACCGTTTAAAAAACCATTACGTAAAATTGCAGCTGGCTTAAAAATTTTGCAAAGAACAGAAGCAACGGCCATGAAAGCGATGATACTGGTGACGATAGCAATCAAGGTATCGCCTAACACCGCTGGGATGACTTTTGCCATCACGGCAACGGGAATGGTTAGGCCGCCATCGTAAGAGATCGGAGCCATAAAGAGTAGAAGACCAATTAGGGAAGGGATGAAAAACATCCAAAAGTTGCCCTTAGGAGCTTCAGTAGCATTAGTGGTGTTATGCATAGTTGTCTCGTGTTACTACTAGTCAATACTTGCCATTTCCATGACATAAATATTCACTAAACATCCGTATTTAATCACAGTTTTGCGGAGGGTACCCGCAAACTGCATCCATTGCAATACTATTCATTAAATACATCTAGTTATTCAGCCGATTTGTCGGGTAATTGGTCAAATAACGTCTAAGTGTATGCGAATATGTTGCTTGTGTTAGAAAATTGTAGCACGAGAGGCGAATTGCGCAGTGAATTATGGGGCGCATTGTGACTGGAATAATAAAATGGTAAACAAATGTGATTTTGATCTAACTAACTTCTTTGCCAGAAATTCAGTTAGCCTTATCTATTCTAAGGTTTTTAGTGGTGTCAAAATACCGTTCAGCGTTTCTTGTACCGTTGCAGTGTGAACCTATTGAGCCAAATCCGATTGAAGCATGTCGCTTCAATCGGATCGAAATTTTATGCTTTTTGTTGACGGCTAAGTATGTATAGGTAACTCCAGTAAATCAGAGCCGTAGAAAAAGCCAATATTGCTGGGAAAACCAGCGTATATAAACCATATACCATAAATAGAGCCCCTCCCGCGACGCCGCCAAACAAAAAGCCAAAGAAAATGAATAGGAATAATTTTGCTTTACGTCGGTCAAATTGACGACCTCTCAAGCTCTCTCCAATCATAATCCCTAGATCGGTGATGATTCCGGTCATATGTGTGGTTCTGACTACTGCGCCGCTAAACGTGGTGATCATGGCGTTTTGTAATCCACATGCTGCTGATGCTAGATATTGGCCGTACAAATCCCCTTGCACCAAAAAGCCCAAGCTGAGTAAGAGCAAGCTCCCTTCTATGCACAGTGCAACACCATATCTTCGCCCTAGTTTTAACGCACTGCTTTCAATAAAAAAGCCGCTAAAGGCAGCGCCAATCAAAAAGCTAAATACGATGAAGAGCAGGTGAATGGAGCTATCCACACCTGTTAGCAAGCTGTTCCCTAGCTGAGTTACGGTTCCCGAAAGATGAGTTATCGCTTGGTGTTGAAAGCCGAGAAGACCAACGGCGTTGACGCAGCCCGCGAGAAGAGCTAGTAGAAACGCGCCATATTCCACCCAACGAGGAAGTCTGGAAATCACAATAAACCCCCACCAAATATTAGGAGCCGATTATAGCGCTCACACCGAGTTACGAAACCCTTTACAGTAAAACTCGATTGATCATTCTCAAAAAAATCTCACTTATAGGGCGGTTGTCCGAGCCAAAGTAAATACGTGAACGCGGATTGCTCGCTAGCAGATGTGTTCCGTTGTGCATTCGAAACTCACCCACCCGTGTTTCATTTGTTCATAGACTGAAACGGTAGGTTGGTGGAACTCTTTATCGGTAAATAGACCGACGGGAATGATCATGATTTCTGGGTATGCAGCAACGAACAACCTCATTGTCGTGCCGCAGGATGGACAAAAGTCATACTGAACCTCACTGCCATCATCGCCAATTCGGGTATAGCTAGTGACTTCACCGTTTAAAGTGACATGCTCTTTTTCAAAGCGAGCTTGTACCCCAAAAACACTGCCAGTTCGTTTTTGGCATTCGAAGCAATGGCAGACAGACGTGTGGGTGGGCTCTCCCTTACAACGGATCTCAACTAAACCGCAGGCGCACTCGCATGTATGAATGGTTTTTGTCATCGTGATTACCTATTTGTCCCAATACACCAATAGACCTAGAGCACAGAGCTTATGTCACTGGCTCGTTATGAGCTCTGGACTTGAAACTATTTGGATACAATCAGTTTAGTTTAATTTTGAAACACTTGAAGAGGTGAAATCATTTGGGTATACAATGGTATACTCGCTTTTCGTTTATACCTTGAAACAAGGAAGCCTTCATGACTTACAAAAAAATCCTGCCGATACCACTTATTCTACTTATTCCAATCGTTTTATTGGTTGTGGTTGTGATCGCGGGTGTTTATCGCTTTAGTTTGTCTGATGACGAGATCATGGCTAAGTTTCCTCAAACAGAAGTAGAAACGAACGTTATTGTGCAAGAGACGCTTGGTATCACTGCACGTAATCCTTGGACGATCCAAGTCCCCGAGCAGGGTGCGGTCACTTTTCTTGATGAGTGGGATAAAGAAAACGGCTATTTGATAGGTGGCTATGATGCAGGTGCGACGAAAGGTCAGGTACTTGTTCCAACTGCGTCGATTAGCCAGCGTGAGATTGAAGGTGTTTCATGGGTTGTTGCACCGATGATTGTAACGACACAAGGTAGCGGTTCGTTTAACTATGTTGGCTTGTTCAAGTTTGACCCCGTGCCGAGCCGAGTTGTCCTTTTAGACAGTATTTTTGTTGGTGACCGCGTGAAATTTACTCAGCTCGAATGGAAAAGTGATACAACTATCACGCTTTCATATTTAGCGCACGGTGACGATCAAGCAATGGCAGACACGCCAAATCAATTCAATTCATCCACATTACAGCGTGTAGGGAATAACTTACATATGCAACAGTGATGAATTTTTTTTGAGTTCTGTAAAAATTCAGTATTTTCTGCGCTAGATCTCGAAATTTCCTAGTGATTTCTTATTCGGGAATGCATAAGCTATGAGCCTTGTTTGAAAGGAGATAGTAATTCCCGTGTCTACAAATGAAATTACAAGACGGTTGCCGAATCTGACAAGTCGTAGAGCGCTGCTGTTATACTCCTTGCCAGTTTTAGTTGCGATTGGTGTTTCTCACTCTCTCAAAGAGTCATCTTTAACCAAAACCATCGCATTGAACCTACCTGAATCTCAGGTCGTTGAAAAAATTCTTGATGCGACAACTGCCGAAGTTGTCACTCCCCCGAACTTCGAATATCAAATCCAAGCAGGTGACAACCTAAGCACTATTTTTAGTCAGCTCGGTTTCGGTTACAGCTCGTTAATGAAAGTAATGGAAACGGATTTGAACTACTTGGCACTTGATACACTTAAGCCGGGCAATACGCTCCGTTTCTGGCGTGATGATGCGACAGGCGAGTTAGCGAAAATGGAACTGCAATTTTCTATTGCAGATAAGGTGGTCTACAAGCTGAATAGTGATGGTAGCTATGACTTTACTGATATTTCCATTCCTGGCGTGTGGAGCCAAGAACCTTTAGTTGGCGTTATTCAAGGCAGTTTTTCTTCTTCTGCGAGTCGTTTAGGTTTAACGTCGGCGGAAGTGAGTCAAGTCGTAAGCTTACTCAAAGAACAACTTAACTTTGGACGTGATCTTCGTGCAGGTGATCGATTTGAAGTTGTTCGTCGCTCACAAAGCATCAATGGTGTACCAACAGGTAAGAACGAAATTGAGGCGATTAAGATTTATAATCGCGGCCGCGAGATCACCGCTTACCTTCATACTGATGGTCAATTCTACAATGCCAAAGGTGAAAGCTTACAGCGCGCATTCCAGCGTTACCCTGTAAGTAGTCGTTGGCGTATCAGTTCTGGCTTCAACCCTAATCGTTTACATCCAGTAACGGGGCGTGTTGCGCCGCACAACGGCACTGACTTTGCTGTACCAACCGGTACACCAGTCGTTTCTACTGGTGATGGTACAGTGATCATGACTCGTAAACACCCCTATGCGGGTAACTACGTGGTTGTTGAGCACGGCAGCAAATACAAAACCCGTTACTTACACCTAAGTAAGATTTTGGTGAAGAAAGGGCAAAAGGTTTCTCGAGGCCAGCGTATCGGTCTTTCTGGTAAAACAGGTCGAGTGACTGGGCCACACCTTCACTATGAGTTGATTGAATACGGCCGTCCAGTTAACGCTATGCGAGCAAATATCCCAATGGCGAGTTCTGTTCCTAAGAAAGAGATGGCTACTTTTGTCGCGAACAGAGATGAAATGGATAGACTATTACGCGATAAAGAGAAAGCAGTGCTGTAATAAAGTACTTCGCTTAAAAAAACAAAAAGAGACTAAGCATAGCTTGGTCTCTTTTACTTTGTGCATTAACTAGATTTGAATTCTATGACAGCAGTCTGTTCAGTACGTTAGGCACTCCGCACTTCACGTTCATTTATCAGGTGTACGATTTCTTCAACACTGTGTGGACGAGAGTAAAAGTAACCTTGGATGTAGTGGCAGCCCATTTCAATTAACTTTTGTAGTGCTCTATCGTCTTCTACGCCTTCGGCAATCAAATCCACATCAAGCAGCTCTGCCAATTGTGCTATCAAAAACACTACTTGTTCAGAGGTTGTATTTGAGAGCATGTTCTGCACAAAGGTAGCATCGATTTTGATGCTATCAATCGGATAATTGTGTATATAGTTCAAGCTTGAGTATCCCGTACCAAAATCATCCAGTGCGACTTTAAAACCCAAGTATCGCAACGAGTTAAGTACCATCTGTTCACGGCCACTTTGTGAGAGTAAGACGGTCTCGGTGAGCTCTATAACAAAGTCTTTTGCTTCGTGCTGATACTTTTCAACCATGTTGGTTAAGTGATTAATATAACGGTTGGAATCAACCAGCTCATACGCTGAGCAATTGATGGAGAGTTTGACTTTATAGCCTAGGTTCGCTTCGAGTTCTTGCTTTGCGATACACGCGAGTTCAATAATCCGTTCACCTAACTCGATAATCAGGCCTGATTGTTCGGCAGCTTCAATGAACTCCGCTGGAGAGATATTTCCATAGATATTGCTATTCCAACGAGTCAAAATTTCAAAGTAATTCCAGCGGTCGCTCGTGATATCGACGATCGGTTGAACCACTACATACAACTCATCGCTGTCTTGTATATCAGTACTTAGTTGGATTCGCATTGCCTCAATAAGCTGCGTCCTACGGTGGTATAACGCACTAAGGTGTGTGTCGTAATGCTGAATCCGTGTATCGCGGTGTTTTTTACAATCTTTGAGAGCGAGACTGGCATTCAAAATCAGCTCATCGCTGTTCAACATATGTACTGGGGCACGTGCAATACCAATACTAACGGTGAAAGAAATCCGGTTAGATTTGTCGCTGTAGCCGCTTTCAATTTTGTCGAGTACTTCCTGACACACGGCGACAGGATCTTCGTCGTACGTGATGAAGGCGAATTCATCTCCTGCAACACGGAACGCATTGTTTGGCGACGACAAGCTCTGTTGAATGGCGTTAGCTGTGAACTTAATGATTTGGTCGCCGATATAGTTTCCGTTGATATCATTGATCGATTTGAAATTATCGATATCAAGATACGCCAAACTGAATGGGCGAGTCGCCTGCTGCGTTAATGTCTCCAAGGTATCAGCTAAACAGCTACGGTTGAGCAGTCCAGTTAGGTTATCATGCGATACCTCATAGCTAAGCTGATTAAGAAGCTTATCTGAACGTTCACTGACCCACTTTTCACGTAAGCTATGAATAATGACATTGGCATAAAATCGGTGGCAGTCGAGGATATCTTGCGCTTCTTTCGCGTGGATGCTTCGGGTAAAGGTAGACAGTAAAATTCCCAGAACTTCGCCATTTTGTGTCTTCAATGGCAGGCCAATGTAAGCTTGGATGCCATCTTCTTGAAACATCTGATCTTCAGGAAAACGCTTGTATACCTGGTCTTGATAGAAAATATGTTCGCCAATGTCTTTTGCCACTTTTTCACAGGGGGTGCCTGAAAGGTGGTAGCTTAGGTTGTCTGTAATTTTTCCATTGCTGGCGAAGGAAATGGTATGAGCCGAATGCTGAAGATGCGCAACTTCTACAACGCAAGTGCAATGGCTCTGCAAGTGTTGATGAATATCTAACCTGACTCGGTTTAGCTGAGCCGTGCCGTTTAGCTTCAATATCTCATCAATTTTGTGGAAACTGATTTGTACCTGACCCATTGAGCATTTCACCTAGCGTTGTTATTAACATATCGTGTAAGACACGACGAATTATTATTTGATATGCATCAAATAAACTATCGGTTACTAAGGCAGATTTTTCAAATTTTGTGAACGAACAAATCATTATTTTCATGTTTTTATGCTTGAACCTTTTAAAGCCATAGCGATAAAAACGCTAAGCTAGGCGCGCTTCTCCTCTTCTAATCGTGATTTGAGATAATCGAGGAACAGCTTAGTTCGGGTATGCTGATAATCCAGCTTTGGATAGTAGGCATATACAGTGGCTTTATCCGCTGTGATATCGGGCAGGATAGGGACTAACGCGCCGGATTTGAGATCATCTTTGATCATGACGTTGTTCGTCATCAAAATACCCATGCCTCTTTTGGCACCATGAAACAGCGCTTCTGGGTTGGTCGTGGCAAAGTTACCGGACAAGCTGATACGTTTGCCTCGATTTGTTTTGATTTCTCGTGAGGGTTTTTCTCCCCAAATCAGGACATTATGCTCTGTCAGATCCTCAACGCATTGTGGGGTGCCGTATTTTTTTAGGTAACTAGGCGCAGCGTAAAACTGGGCTTTATGTTCGAAAAGCGCAGTGGCTTTGAAACTCAGAGAGTTCAGTTGCTCTAATTCCCGGCTAATAAACAGGTCTAAGCTTAGCTCTGGCAATTGGCCTGGTAGCGTTGTTGTTAATTGAAGTGTGATGTCTGGATATTTCTCAAGAAAATCATCGAGATAATGAACTAGAAACTTGGAACCAACGGCCAGCGTTGCCCCAATTTTTAATAGCCCCGCTGGTGATTGGTTGACTGAGCGAGTTTCATCTAATACCGATTGCCATGAATCAAGCTGACTTTTTGCTCGTTGATAAAACAGCGCACCAGCTTCAGTTTGGCTAATTGAGCGGGTCGTACGTTTGAGTAGTTGAACGCCAATTTTATCTTCTAGCCATTGAACTCGCTTACTGATAGCTGAGCTGGTGGTATTGAGTTTCCGCGCTGCTGCATTAAAGCTACCTTCTTCGACCACACGAATATAACTCTTCACGCTTTGAATCCAGTCCATTGTATCTCCTTGGGAATTAATTCCTTTCCAACTTAGCTGATTATCATCTTTGAGTATCAAATATACACTGTTTGCCATCAATCTGTCACAAAGTAGGAGGAACGTTTGCGTAAAACACCATTGTTATTAGCGATGATGATCATTGCCACAGGCCAAGTTGGCGTTAGTATTTATCTTCCTTCTTTGCCGTTGATTGGTCATGACTTGAATTTGCCGCAACATTCGATTCAGAATCTCGTCACGCTATTTCTCGTTGGCTTCGGTATCTCTCAGCTTTTTTACGGCCCATTGTCTGATGCGATTGGTCGTCGGCCGGTGTTTATTTTGGGGCAAAGTGTATATCTAGTTGGTACGGTTATTTGCATCGCGTTTTCGGACAACATTGTTGCCCTTGAAGCGGGACGGTTACTGCAAGGCCTAGGAGCGGGCAGCGCTTCGGTACTTGGTCGGTCAGTACTGCGTGATAGTTATGACGGTATGCAATTAACCAAAGCGCTATCTTATATTTCAGTCACTGCTTCAGTGATGCCAATTATTGCTCCGCTGTTTGGTGGCTGGATTGCTTTTCACCTGAGTTGGCATGCTGTCTTCGTGTTTGTGCTGATTTACTTAATGGCAATTTTTACACTTGGTTTATTGGTGCTGCCAGAAACGCTGCCTTATCCGAAGAGAAAATTTAAAGTAGGCGAAGTAAGCGCGAACTATTTGCGTCTGTTAACGAATACACAAGTGATTGGTAGTGCGAGCTACAACTGGCTTAGTTATTTATCGGCTCTGGTTACGCTCTCCTTGTATCCATTTTTAATGCAACAAGAGTT
The DNA here is from genome assembly GCF_033340175.1 of Vibrio sp. 1557. Lineage (NCBI taxonomy): Bacteria > Pseudomonadati > Pseudomonadota > Gammaproteobacteria > Vibrionales > Vibrionaceae > Vibrio > Vibrio sp. 1557. The sequence goes on from NZ_JAWOVZ010000005.1 coordinate 184,101, forward strand.
AGGATTGACGGCGGCAGATTACGGCTCTTTGATGATCATACCATCAGTTGGTTTGCTGACGGGTAGCTTAGTGCTGAATTTGATCAATGCTCGTTACAAAGCTCAGCAAATCTTGCTGATGAGTTTCGCGATTGTTGCTGTTGCTGGCTTCATGTTGTTGGTTACCCCCTTCAGTGTATTTTCATTGCTGACGGCATTCACGTGTTTAAGTTTTGCCCAAGGCATGTCATTCCCAGTATCGATCAGTTTGCTACTTTCGCCGCATAAGCAACAGGCAGGCGCGGTTTCTGCGCTATCTGGTTCTATTCAAATGTGTTTAGCAGGTTTGTTTGGTGGGTACTTAGTAGACTCATGGGTTACGAATCAGCAGCAGCTTGGGGTGTTTTATTTGTTTATTGCGTTACTTTCTTGCTTTGTTCTTGTACTAAGCCAATTTCGTAAAGTGCCAGAAGGGACGGTTCAAGCAGAAACTTCCATCTGAATATACTTGCAACCAGAAGGTCGGCTTTCTAAAATGCGCAGCTAAATTAAGTCTGGCCTGTTGTGTATACTGAATGACTTGGTTTGAAAGGAAGAGGGCGAACCTTGATACTTCTCTCAAGCTTGGAATACATTTCTGCCCAATGGCTATCCGATCTCTAATCGTTAGGTGAAAGAATGCAACAAAACGAATTTGAAACACTGGTAAAAGAAATTACTCAGCAAGAAAGCATGCCAAAGGCACTTGAAATCTTGAAGGCGTGTGAGGAAGAAGAAGTTGCACAAGCGGCGCAATCCCTAACGGGTCAGTTTGGCCTTGCAGAAGTTGATGGTGAGAAACGTATTTACCATATTACCACTCAAGAAGATGAGTCCGGAGAAGAGCAAGAATACGTAGAGCACGTCATGAATGAAGGCGATCACTTGATCAAGTTTGCTGCGTGGTTCTTTGAAACATTCTTTGAAATCAAACAGAAAGATACGTACGTCGCAGCGGGTAAAACATACCAACAACCTAAGCGATAGACGCTCATTTCAAGAAATCCACGAAAATCAAACTGAAAGTTAATTACAAAATAAATGTGACTGGAGTCTTGTTTTTATCTAATTGTGGTGTAAAATTACAACATAGTTAAGTCAATACATTCAGGAGAAGGTCATGGGTAACGAACTTGGTGGTGCTTATATTGGCCAGATGATTGCAAAAGACGCGATGCACAAAGCGCTTTACGGTAAAGCGAAGAAGAAAAAAGCTTCTGTTTTTGCTCGTGTTATTAAAAAACTGGCGAAATAATTTAAAAAGCCCTGATTGAAAAATCAGGGCTTTTTGCTTTTCTCTGTTTTGTTGTTAGTAAGTAGCCAACATATTGCACAACATTGGCAAAACGCTACTCAAAGACTGATGACATTTAAATCTAGAATTACGCGGATTGGCTTGGTATCTCCACAACATTGTTAGGCACTTTATCTAGCCCCTTTGCTGATAACCACTTTTCTAAATCGTCAGCGCCTCCAATATATTTTCCATCTAACCAGATTTGCGGCACTGTTACCGGTGTTTTTTCGCCAATGATGGCTTTTACTTCAGGAATCATGCGGTATAAGGCGGCGCTGTCTTTAACTACATCATGGTACTCATACTGAACGCCAGCCTCGTCAAGTAATTGTTTGGCTTTGACACAGTAAGGGCAAGTTGCTTTACCATAAACAATGTTGCCTTTTAGCTCATCGCGTTTTACCCACTCAGCAATAACAGACTGTACAAGCACACCCCGATTCAATGCTTCTCCTTGGCTGATAACTTTCCCTTCGACAAGAAGAATGGGTGCATGCCAAGCACCAGCTTTTAATGGTTCCCACCAGTGCGATAACCAATCTTTTACTTCAAGTTCAACGGGCACATCGGCTAGTTCGTTTTCAAAAGCATCCTTTAAAATATCTTTGGTTAATGTACATTCACCACAAGGAATATTGACTTTGAATGGGCCCCAACTACCAGCCCAGCGATACAGTGTAATTTTGATTGGTTGACTCATATGGGTTCCTCATTTCCTTTCCTGAAAATATAGAACTTTTAAATTAGATTTTTCTTTCAACTAACTTTGTCTTTTTCGCTTCCCAATGCGTAATAAACGCAATAGATGCAATAATAATCGCAGCACCTAACCATAAACGACCAGGTGGCACCCAACCAAACACCAACCAACCAGCAACAACATTCAAAGGCAGTTTGGCGTGATCAAATGGTTGCACAAATGAGGCGTCTGCTACTGCATATGCTTTAACGATAGCCCATTGAGCGAGTGCTGTAAGTGCACCTGCGGCTAAAAGCACACCCCATATCGTCCACGTATCTGGCATAGTAAACGTCGGTATCGCTAACAAGATATTAAATGGTGTTATCAGCATCAATAAATAGACAACCATGGTTGATGGCGGATCGTTTACCGACATTTTTTTAACCATTAATGAATACGCTGCCCAGAAAAATGCGGCGCCAACAGGGAGCAGGGTCGCCCATGTAAATGAGTCTGCCCAAGGCTCAAGAATGATCATGGCACCAACAAACCCCGTCAATGTCGCTAACCAGCGTGCAGTACCTACTTTCTCTTTGAGTAACAAGCCAGAACCAACTGTGGCAAATAACGGGGAGGTCATGAGAAGTGCAATACCTTGCCAAATTGGAACTGGGTAAGCGAGAGCCCATAACCAAAGTTGAATCCCGATAACAGAGAGAAAAATGCGGAATGCATGCCAGCCAAAGTGTTGGGTTCTTAAAGAACGTCTAATCCCAAGTGTACGTAGGTAGGGCAGAATAACAAATAAGGCGATTGCATATTGGAATAACGCAAATGTGGTGGAAGAGACACCAAAGTTGATGCTAGCAATTTGGGCGAAGCTGTTCACTATGGCGAATGCCAAGCCAGCTGTTAGCATCCAGGACGCACCTTGAACAGGATGATGATTCAATTGAAAAATTCCAGTTTGATAGAGGTGGCGGGATCATACGTCCTATTGTTTTTCGCGCCAATAAAAAAATGCCTCCCAGAGGGAGGCGACATTACCAATTCAAAGGACGTGCCTGTTATAACAGGTACAAAGAACGAGAAGCACAAACGCTGCCATGCATTTGCATAAATAATATTGCAGAACACGTGCCAACTTTTATCTGTTTGATTTTAAATTTTTTTTTTGGTTTTTCTATGTTGTCGATTAGATCAAACGCACTAACTTAGTGAGCAATCGCATTAAAAGAGGGCAGAAGTAGGCGTCGTTACGGTCGTTTTTCATTGCTGAGCGATGCTTCGATAGTGTGAAAACTTATCGAGTTGTGTTGGGTTACATAAAAAATGGCCAGCAAAGGTGCTGGCCAAGTGGACTCGCTCTTAGGACAAGAGTGAATTAGAAATCGTAACGTACGCCTAGGCGCAGTGTATCTTCGCCTTCTGTTACTAGACCTGTTGTTGCATCTTTTGCTTCATCAAGTTGGTTGATGTAGTAAGACAGGTAAGTACGGAAGTTGCTGTTTAGTTTGTAGTAACCAACAAGCTCGATACCTTCAACGGTGTCGTACTTTGAACCGTTGTCTGGATCATTCTCTTGAGCTGTGTATAGAGCTGCAAGCGTCACTTTGCTTGCTACTTTGTAGCTTGCGACTAGCTCGTAAGCCGTAAAGTCTTCAGAGTCAGTCAGGGAACCTTGAGAATAAGTACCTGCTAGGTAAAGGTTGTCCATCGAGTAAGCGATACCACCTAGAATTTGATCTTCAGAGTTATCTTTATCTACATCGCCACCAGAGTATGCAAGACCAAAGTCGAGGCCCATTGGTAGTGAGTACATTCCAGAGATGCCGTATTTATCTTCGTTATCGCTAGAGTTTGCTTGGTAGGTTGCTTGAAGTTGTAGTGCATCAAACGCCCCACGGTATGCGAAAACGCTGTCTTGCTTATCAGACGACGAATCAATAACTTGCTGAACACCAGAGAACTCTGTGATATCCGTCATGTCAGAGATGATAACTGCAGCCATGTCTTGACGACCTACAGAGAAAGCACCGATATCAGAGTCGACGCCTGCATACATGTAGCGGTTTTTGAATTCACTCTTGCCCGTTTTTTGTTCGGCTTCGTAAACACCGAAAGCAGAAAGGCCGTTGCCGATGTTTGTTTTACCTTTTAGGTTAAGACGAGCACGGCTTTTATCTTCCATGGAACCTTCAACTTCAGCACCGTCTGAACCGATGAAGTCACCACGAAACTCAACGCGGCCGCCAACTTTTAATTCAGTACCGTCGTTTTTGTATACAGTTGCTGCGAATGATGGTGCTGATACCAATGCTGTAAGAATTGCAGTAGTTAGTGCTGCCTTTTTCATTTTCTTATTACCCTAGTTGTAATCGATGGGCTTTCTTGCCCGATGTGTTGATGACGCTAAGGTAAAGGCTGAAAATGAAAGATAGATTTCTGTTAAGTTATGATTTGATTGCACTTTTATTGCTGGCGAGAATAAGTGCCCCTTCTCATACCACTTATAAAAAGAAAGGTTTATCTTTTTTGAGGTTTTTTCCTCTCCGTTAAAGACTGTGTTTTTTTCAAAAAGTTCCTGAATTGCTTCTTGACTCTAAATGTAAGTAAACATTTCAATTTGGCAGGGAAGTTTGGCCTAAAAATAGCGAATCATCAGCTATTTGTGAGCTAACTCTCTCTAAAGCATTTCTTATTGTAAGGTTTCTATTTCTCGATTTCTTGAAGACTAAGTAAACGATTGCTTTTTAGGTTTTGTCTGAGATCTTTTCACTCGGTTGTCAGGAACTAATCAAATAAAGTGTCGGCAGTTGTTACACAAAGGTAAAACTAATCTGGTGGAAACGATGCCTCGGATAGCCTTTGTATTCCTCTCTTTGTTCATCATTTCGTTTTTACGAAAGTGAACCAAAGCCGGGTCTAAAACTGACTAACCAACTAATAAGTAATGGATTTAGAAATGAATAAAAAATTATTAGCAGCGGCAATCGCGGCAGCAACCTTCGGTACTCAAGCAGTTGCAGTGGAACTATATAATAACGATGGCACAACATTTTCGATGGGCGGCCACGTTTCTGTTAATTTAAATGGATCAGAGCAAGGTGACACGGATGTGGGTACTAACTCTCCTCGTATCAATATCTCTGCGACACAGGATTTGGGTAATGGCTTCACCGCAGACGCACGTGGTGAATGGGCGCTAAACTACTTAGACGGTGGTGAAGAGTCGTTTAAAACTCGTCTAGGTTACTTAGGTATAACACATGAGGTTTATGGTCGTGCAGTAGGTGGTACGCAATGGTCACCTTACTACGATGTCGCAGGTATTGCAGATATGCCAATCGCGTTTGCAAACGACTTCATCTATGACGATCATGGAAACCTTGGCACTGGCCGTGCGGATAAAATGCTTTCTTACCGTAATGCCATCGAGCTGGGTGAAGCGGGTGTGATCAACTTTGGTCTTGGTTGGCAGGGTGCAAACGATGATTACACGCGCAACGATGCAGGAGTTATAACTGGCGGTGCTAAATACGATGACCGTGTGCAAGCTGCGCTTTCTTACTCAATCATGGGCGCTAAAATCGGTTATTCATACAATGGCGGTGATTTCCAGCACCCTGCATATGCAGGTAAGCACACGGCGGAATCACACGTTGTATCAGCATCTTACGGTGCGTACGGCCAAGGCCTATTCCTTGCTGCGGTTTATGGTTCAAACGAAAACATGAACTTCAGTGCAAAAGGCGACCGTTTAGAAGAAAGTGATGCGTACGAAGCGATCATCGCATACGCTCTAGCAAACAGCCTAAACTTGAGTGTTAACTATGAGATGGTGGAAGGTAAAGAGTTTAAGAGCTCTAAAACAGAAACTGCTCGTGAAGAAATGGCACTACAAGCAGAATACAACTTCACGCCTAAATTTGTTGGTTACGCGGGTTACCAATTTGACCTAAATGACGACAATGGTCGTGAAACTGATGACAAATGGGCGTTAGGTGCTCGTTACTACCTATAATAGGGTTTAGCGAGAACTATTATTCAAGCTCATTGATCTAAAGCCAGCCTCGTGCTGGCTTTTTTGTCTATTTGTTTTACAAATACTTTGCTGTTTCAATTAGATGATACAAAACTCAAAACGGGGTGAATGTCTTATTTTTTACACTAGAGGTTGCTATTTAGTGTCGTTAAGTCAATAGGTTAGATTATGATGGGATTTTTGTTTTGCAGGGAAGAATGATGAGTGTTATTCAAGTTGAAGAAAAGAAAGTAGAAGTGGGTAAAGTGCTTTGTGTTGGACGAAATTACGTTGAACATATTCATGAGCTTAATAATGCAATGCCTGAGCAAATGGTGGTATTTAATAAACCCGCAACTTCCGTATCAACAACTCTGCGTTCATTCCATCAAGAGCCCCTTCATTATGAGGCTGAAATCTGCTTTTTGATCAAGGATGGACGTTATTCAGCGGTTGGTTTGGGATTGGATCTGACCAAGCGTGGTTTGCAATCCTCGCTTAAAAATCAGGGGTTGCCGTGGGAGCGTGCTAAGGCATTTGATGGCTCTGCTGTGTTTAGTCGGTTTGTCTCTTTGGATAACATTGATATCAATGATCTTAACCTTGAGCTCTTAATTAACTGTGTTCGTGTACAAAAAGGTCACGTTAACCAAATGCTCTACCCGCCGCTAACTATCCTGGATGAATTAACCAGTTACACAACACTTCAAGATGGCGATGTAGTGATGACTGGTACACCAAAGGGCGTTGGTGAGGTACATGAAGGTGACATCTTCCTTGGTCGATTAAAGTGTGGCGATGTCACCTTGTTGGAGATTGAGTGGTTGGCGGATTAAAGCCAAATTCGTAGAACGAGAAATACCACCATACTGATAACCGTCGTTAAAAGAACATTTTTAGTAAAATACGCGATTAAAGCAGCCAGTACGGCAGCCAGTAAAAATGGGTTTTGCACATTGACGCTGAGCTCCCCATCGGGAATGAAAACGATAGGTGCCCAGATCGCAGTCAGTACTGCGGGGCTAGCGTAATTGAGTACTTTTTGAGTGCGCGTCCCTAATCGCAATGGTAGCTTGGGTTCTAAAAACAAGTAGCGGCTGGTGAAAACAAGTACCGTCATCAGCAAAATAGCCAACATGATCATTAGCGTTTCTCCTTTACTTGTTCCACAAAGTAACCAGTAAGCATGGCTAAAATGCTTGAAATCATCAAACTTCCCTCAATTTGATAATAGGTTAGGGCAACTGAGCTCACCAAAGCCACAATAACACTCGCGAGCACTGCTGCATTTTTAATGGTGGGTACTACTATCGCGATAAAAGTTGCGGCTACAGCAAATTCCAAACCCATTTCGTTCAGTTCAGGGATTAGACTTCCCGCAATAATGCCCGTCAATGTCGCGACATTCCAAAACAGGTAAAAACTCAGACCAGCCCCAAGTGCATACCAGCGATTAAACTGTTTATCGGAATGGTGGCCTACAATCGCAAACAGCTCGTCAGTAAGTAAGAAGCCGAGTGATAATCGCCATTTTAGAGGGAGCGGTGCAATTTTACTGCGCATCGATACACTGTAGAGGAAGTGTCGAGAGGTGATAAAAAGCGTTGTCAGTAACATGGTCACTAGACCTGCTCCCGTTTTAATCATTCCCATCGCGACGAGCTGTGCAGAACCTGCGAACAAAATGGCGGATAGTGCTTGCCCTTCCAAAGGGTGAAGCCCAGTATCAATTGCGAATGAGCCTGCGAGTAAGCCCCAAGGGAGCACTGCGATACTCAGAGGCATCATCGCAAGTGTACCTTGCCAAAATAGCGTGGCTTTTGATTCTTTTTGTAACGGCAAAGTGTGGTCCATAGTTTCTTCTTATTTATTCCTAAATCAGATTACCAAGATAGCTCGGTAGTCGCATAACGCCTTGTACAATATTGCTGCTTTAGCTATGACGGACGTATTGGCCTGGAGTGACGCCCATGGCTTTTTTAAAGTGTCGATGCAGATGGCTTTGATCATGGAAGCCGCATTCTTGTGCCACGTCTGAAATTTTTTGTCCCATTTTTAGTAGCTTCTTCGCCATACGTAAACGTTGCTGAATTTGATAGGCATGAGGCGGAAAGCCAAATTGCTTTTGAAACTCTCTCAGCAGATGAAAAGGGCTTAATCCAGACAGTTTCGCGAGTTCTTCTAGTGAGACGTCCGTTTGTGGAAAGTCTTCCAAAAATTCTCTGACGAGCTGCACTTGTCGCTGAGCTCTGGTTGACTCTTTCAGTGGTGCCCGATGAGTGCTGTGTTTACTGGCTAGCTTGATCAACGTGCCGTAAACCAAAGTTTCTCTCAATAAACGGTTGTCTGATTTTTCTAGTGTTTCAAATACCAATCGTAACTGACTAGCCAGTTCAGGATCGTAAACCACAGGTTGAGGGAAATAGGGCAGAGCTACATTTGGTGAGCCAAGCTCTTGTCCTAAAGTTTGAAACTGCTGAGGTACGGGGTACATTGCTTTGTATTCCCAGCCGCCTTCCGAGGCTGAATGCCCGTTGTGTACTTCATCTGCATTAACAAGGATGATGCTGTCCTGTGGCGCGATATGATTCCCGCCCGTCCTAAAAAATTGTTGTGCCCCTTTTTCGATGACACCAATAGTGTAACCTTCGTGGCTATGGCGTGAAAAATTCTGCTTCTCATACTTTGCATCGAGAAGCTCTAAACCTCCGAGCTCTTGAGCTATCTTGAAGGTAGCGATTTCCTTATTCTTTTCTTTCATCTTTATCCGGTCTGCTCAAGAAAATCATTTTAGAAGTGTAACGGATCCATCGTGCTTATTTTTGTACAAAATTGCTATTCGATTTTGATAAATAGGCGAATTGATTGCTATTTTTCATATGGGCAAACTATGATTTTTATTTTTTGAATTATCTTGGCTATTTTGGGCTGGATGATGTCATTTTGTTGGTATAACATTCGCCGCCTTGTTGTAGAAAAGCGGTTCCATCATGATTGATTTATCTGTACTTCCTGTTTATCTCACCGCAGTAGTGGCTTTGTTGCTGTTACCAGGGCCCGATATGTTGCTGATAGCGAGCTCTAGTATGAGTTACGGTAAGAAGGTCGGTCTGTTTGCTAGCTTAGGCAATGCGACGTCTGGTGTTATTCTTACTTTGCTTGCAGCAATGGGTGTATCTACCCTGATTGCCATGAGCCCAATAGCCCTTAAAGTCCTTCATCTACTAGGTGGCGCTTACTTGTTAAAAATGGGTTGGGACTGCTTACGAGCTGAGGCATCTTCGGCTCCAGAGCTTGATGGTCAAAACAAAATGGCATCAACTTATTATCAACGTGCTTTGATGAGTAATTTGCTCAACCCTAAAGCCTTGGTCTTTTTTGTGATGTTTTTGCCGCAGTTTGTCTCAAGCAATATCACGGCATCTTCTGGTGAGCAGATGCTAGCGCTAGGGTTATTGTTGAACGTTCTTGGCTTGTCATTCAATTTATTACTTGTTGGGTTAGCAGGCACATTGGGCAAAGGGCTGCTCGAGAACGAAAAATTCCGCACGTATCAACATAAACTAATGGGGTTAGTGTTTGTTATTCTGGCGTTGTGGATGCTGAGTAGTTTCGCCTTGTAAAGTTATCATATTCCATCAGAAAGCCAGCAATTGCTGGCTTTTTGTTTTAGGATATTGGTGTTTCCTAAGGAGAGGATATATGAAGCTTGAATTTTGTTTAAATCCAGATCAAACAGACCTTGATTTTGTTCGTGAAGGTATTCGATCTTATAACCGACTGCATTTACCTGGAGGGGAAGTGCATGCTGTAGGCTGTTTCGCAAAAGATGAGAATGGCAAGATCATGGGTGGCTTGACTGGCGAAATGTTTAAAAATACGGTATTTGTTGAGTTTTTGTGGGTAGACGCTGAAAGTCGAACCTCTGGTCTCGGTAGCCAATTAATGTCGATGCTAGAACAAAAAGTAAAGCCTCATGGGGTTACCCATGTTTATTTGGATACCTACAGCTTTCAAGCTCTTGAGTTCTATCTCAAATTGGGTTTTGAGAAAGTGGGGCAGTACTCAGGCTATCCTGCAGAGGGCATCCACAAGTACTTTCTACAAAAGGAAATTGTAGGCTAGGGAAAGCACGGGTTAGCTTGACTTGTTCTCGTTAAAATCAAAAAATGAGGCGCGAATTTGCGCCTCTTGTTGTATCAAATATCTATGTTTCTCTTTGACTTACAAACTTTGCTGGTGCGCGTCGATAAGTTCGTTCATCTTCGCTTCTGCTGCTTGCTGTGCTTGTTCATAGCTCATATCCGCAGGGAAGAGGTTGATGACTTCGTAGTAACATTTTAGTTTTGGCTCAGTACCAGAAGGACGAACAATCACGCGAGATTGATCTTCTAGGTGATAAATCAATACGTCACTTGCTGGTAAGTCAATGGATTCTTCAGAGCCGTCGTCAAACATGCGAACCGATGTTTTAAGATCTTCGGTTACTGCAACTTTTTTACCAGCAATCTCTGTTGGTGGATTTGCTCGGAGTTTGTCGCCGATTGGTGGAGAGTTCGGGTCGAGAGCGATGCTGCGTTGTGCGTTGAAGTAGAAACCGTGCTCGCGGTACAGCTCTTCCAGTTTATCCCACAGTGTTTTGCCTTGCGCTTTAAGCTTGCCTGTTAGCTGTGAAAACGCGACGATTGCAGATAAACCATCTTTATCCCACACCTTGTTACCCACGGTATAACCGAGCGCTTCCTCATAAGCAAACAAGAATGGGTTGGTTTCAGTCTCTTGTTCCATGGCAACGTTAGTAAGCCATTTAAAGCCAGTTAATGTTTGATAGTATTGTGCGCCATGCGCCTTAGCGATGCTGCTCAGCATTCTTGAGGATACGATGGTGTTGCCAACCAAAGCGTTAGGTTGCTGTTCCAGCAAGTAATCGCCAAACAGTGAGCCCACCTGATCACCTGTTAGCATTTGATACTCGCCATCTGGGCGTTTAACTGCCACGGCAAAACGGTCTGCATCTGGATCGTTCGCGCAAGCGATATCGGCATCTACGGACTTACCTAATGCCATCACCATATCCATTGCACCGGCTTCTTCAGGGTTTGGGAAGTTGACGGTTGGGAAGCTTCCATCAGGTTCGCGCTGTTCCTTAACACTTGCCACTTTTTGGAAGCCTGCGTCGGCAAGTAGCGTTTCCGCCATATTCGCGCCAACGCCATGCATTGCTGTGTAAGCAATAGATATATCGGTATTGTTGTCAGGAGTAAGCAGCGCGTTTTCGTTCATTGTCTTACGGTAAGTTTGGTAGTAGTCGTCTTCCAACCAAACTAACAAACCGTGCTGTTTTGCATCATCGAGAGACATTAAAGGTAATGGCTTCGTTGTTGCGTCATCAATTTTCGCTGCGATTCCAGAGTCGTGCGGAGGAATAATCTGTGCGCCATTCTCCCAATATACTTTAAAGCCATTGTATTCTGGTGGATTGTGACTGGCAGTAACAACAACAGCGGCCGCCGCATTCAATGTACGGACACCAAACGCGACAATTGGGGTTGCTGCAACGTCATACGTTAGGTAAACCTTGATACCAAGGGCCGTCAGTACGGATGCGGTATCATGCGCGAATTGCTTTGAATCGGGACGACCGTCGTAGCCAATAACGACACCACGACTCGCGGCATCTTTGACTTGCTCAAGCAAATAGTTCCCTAAACCAGTGGCGGTCTCTTGAATCACCAAGCGGTTCATTCGGTTTGGACCTGCGCCCACTTTGCCACGTAAGCCTGCAGTACCAAAGGCAAGGCGTGAGCCAAAGCGATCAGTAAGTTCTTGTTCATTGTTCGTATCGACGAGGTGTTGTAGCTCTTCACGAGTCTTAGGGTCAGGGTCTCGTTCTAGCCATTGCGTAATTAGTGCTGTCATATCAGTCATTCCTTAGTAGGGGGAGCCTACTTTCTTGGACACTTCGTTTGGTAAGTATCTCAATGTTTTCTTTTAAATCAATGTAAATGGTTCTCAATTACATTTCAAAGAGGGCAATCGATAAACCGAATTAATTTTTCTTATCCGAACAAAATTTAATCATATTTAATTTCTTGAAGAACCTTGGAACTATAACTAGCCTTTTAACATAAATATAACAAACCGTGTCGAAATCGTAGTTTTTGTGATTTTTCGTAAAGTTGTTCGATATTTGCATCGGGACGCAAGGAAGCTCGCTTAGGCGTAGCGGCTGAGCAGAGGAGAGATCTTTTGAAAAGATTAACGACTACTCTAGCCTTATCACTGAATGTGATTTTAATCACATTTTCCTCTTTTGGTTGGTCAAAGGAAAATGACTACAACATGACAAAAGGGGTCACAGAGATAAGTGGGCAAGTGTATGAATTACATATGCTGATTTTCTATATCTGCTGTGTAATTGCTTTGATTGTTTTTGGTGTGATGTTCTATTCCATCTTCCGCCATCGCAAGTCAAAAGGAGCAGTTGCCGCACATTTCCATGAAAGTACAAAAGTGGAAATTATTTGGACGGTCATACCCATCATCATTCTTGTCGCTATGGCGATTCCCGCAACAAAAACTCTAGTAGCAATGGAAGATACAAGCCAATCGGATATCACGGTCAAGATCACAGGTTCGCAATGGAAATGGCATTACAGCTATTTTGGCGAAGATGTTGAGTTTTTTAGTTTGCTTGCCACCAGCCAAAAACAAATTGATGGAATCGAAGCTAAAGGCGCACATTACTTACTGGAAGTAGACAACCCTTTGGTGTTGCCTGTGAATCGCAAAGTGCGTTTTTTGATGACTTCTGATGATGTCATTCACTCTTGGTGGGTACCGGACTTTGCCGTCAAGAAAGACACCATTCCAGGTTTTATTAATGAAGCATGGACAAGAATTGATGAGCCAGGCGTATATCGCGGCCAATGTGCGGAGCTATGTGGTCGTGCACACGGATTTATGCCAGTGGTGGTGCATGCGATGGAAGAAGAAAAGTTCGATGAATGGCTAGCGAGTAAGAAGCAAGAACTCGCACTTCAAAAAGCGGCGGCACAAGAAGCGCTCTCTCAAGACTTATCTATGGACGAATTGATGTCGCAAGGCGAATCGATATACACGGCGCGTTGCGCTGTGTGTCATCAGGCAAATGGTGAGGGAATTCCGGGTGCATTTCCCGCGATTAAAGGCAGTCCTATTGCAACCGGAGATGTTACAGAGCACATAGATATTATTGTCAACGGTCGCCCTGGTACCGCAATGCAGGCTTTTTCTAATCAGTTAAGTGACAAAGAAATTGGCGCGGTTATCACATATCAACGAAATGCATGGGGCAACGATACTGGCGATACAGTGCAAGCATCCGATGTGAATGCCTTTAAGGCACAAGGCAGTGCTAAGGAGGAAATATGAGTAAGCCAATAGATAAGGCAGTGAAGTCTGCGCCAGCAGAAGCCAGTGCGAACAGTACCATTGCGATTGATGATGGTCACGAGCATCATGCACCCCAGGGCATCACTCGTTGGTTGTATTCTACAAGCCATAAAGACATAGGCACCCTCTACCTTTGGTTTAGCTTTGCGATGTTTCTAACAGGTGGTGCGATGGCTATGATCATTCGTGCCGAACTGTTCCAGCCAGGGCTACAGCTAGTCGATCCGCAGTTTTTTAATCAAATGACCACGGTACACGGTTTAGTAATGGTATTTGGTGCGGTGATGCCAGCATTTACGGGTCTTGCTAACTGGATGATCCCGATGATGATCGGCGCTCCAGATATGGCGCTGCCGCGTATGAACAACTTGAGCTTTTGGATCTTACCTTTTGCATTTCTTATTTTGTTGAGCTCGTTGTTTTTACCTGGTGGCGGTCCTGATTTTGGTTGGACGTTTTATGCTCCGCTGTCCACGACTTATGGCCCGGATAGCACTGCGCTGTTTGTATTCTCTGTTCATATCATGGGTATCAGCTCCATTATGGGCGCGATCAACGTTATCGTGACGATCGTAAATATGCGAGCTCCGGGAATGACTTGGTTCAAGTTACCAATGTTTGTTTGGACTTGGCTAATCACCGCTTTCTTGTTGATCGCGGTTATGCCGGTACTAGCAGGTGCTGTGACCATGGTTCTTACTGACAAATATTTCGGGACTAGCTTCTTTGACGCAGCTGGTGGTGGTGACCCGGTAATGTTCCAACACATCTTTTGGTTCTTTGGTCACCCAGAAGTGTACATCATGATTTTACCGTCGTTTGGAATCATCTCCGCCATTCTGCCTGCTTTCAGTGGTAAGAAGCTGTTTGGTTATCATTCGATGGTTTACGCGACGTGCAGCATTGCATTGTTATCTTTCCTTGTGTGGGCGCACCACATGTTTACCACGGGGATGCCAGTTTTTGCTGAGCTCTTCTTCATGTATTGCACTATGCTGATTGCGGTACCAACGGGGGTGAAAGTCTTTAACTGGGTTGCCACCATGTGGCGTGGAGCTCTGACATTTGAAACGCCAATGTTGTTTGCCATTGCCTTTATTGTGCTTTTTACCATTGGTGGCTTCTCGGGACTGATGTTGGCGATTGTGCCGGCGGACTTCCAATATCATGACACTTACTTCGTAGTTGCCCATTTCCATTATGTGTTGGTATCTGGTGCGGTATTCTCGATCATGGCAGCGGCATACTACTGGCTACCTAAGTGGACGGGCAATATGTACGACCACAAGCTGAGTTTATGGCATTTCTGGTGCTCAATTATTTCCGTCAATGTCCTGTTTTTCCCAATGCACTTCCTAGGCTTAGCAGGCATGCCAAGGCGCATACCGGATTACGCCATTCAGTTTGCTGATGTTAATCAAATAGTATCAATTGGTGGGTTTGCATTTGGGTTGTCACAACTGATCTTCTTATGGTTGGTGATCAAGTGTATTCGTGGCGGGGAGAAGGCTTCTGCAAAACCGTGGGGACGTGCGGAAGGCTTAGAGTGGACAGTGCCAAGCCCTGCGCCACATCATACGTTTACTACACCGCCTAAGATTGACTAGCAAAGAGTGGGGTGAGTGACATGAAACCGAATCCATCAAACAAGAAGCTCACAGTGAAGTTGCTTTTGGCGACCCTGTTAATGTTTGGCTTCGGCTATGCACTGGTCCCACTTTATGACGTGATGTGCGACGCACTGGGAATCAATGGAAAGACAAGTGAAGTAGCCGCCATTCAACCGACAGGTATGCAACCGGACATGAGCCGAACTGTTCGCGTGGAGTTTATGGCGCATGTCAGCCCAGATATGCCTTGGGAGTTTAGACCCAAAGTGATTTCGATGGATGTTCACCCAGGTGAAGTCGTACAAACCGAATACCTTGCATTTAATGAAAGCGGGCAGAAGTTGGTGGGGCAAGCCGTTCCTTCTGTTTCTCCCGGGACTGGAGCTGCTTACTTCAATAAGATTGAGTGTTTTTGCTTTAACCAGCAGCCTCTGGATGGTAAACAGCAAGCTCAAATGCCGTTGATTTTTTATATCGAACCGGACTTGCCGGAGTCTATACACACGTTAACGCTGTCTTACACACTCTATAAACTTCCCCCTCCTACAGGCTCTTAGCCACTCAGGGAGAGAGATACAGACCAAGGTTGGTCAGTAAGGAGAGAAATTATGAGTAACAAGCCAGGAACATATTATGTTCCCGCTCAAAGTAGCTGGCCGATCATCGGTGCATTTGCTCTGTTTTTGGTTGCTGTTGGCGCAGGCATGACCGTCCAGGGGACACAAAGTGACGGTGCAGTGGGAACCATTGGTGGCATTGTGCTAGCGGTGGGCTTCTTGTTCTTGCTTTACATGTTGGCTGGTTGGTTTAGTAATGTGATTACTGAATCACTGAGTGGAAAATACAGCTCGCAAATTACTCGTTCTTTTCGCCAAGGAATGAGCTGGTTTATCTTTTCTGAAGTGATGTTTTTTGGTGCCTTTTTTGGTGCCTTGTTCTACGCCAGAATGATTTCTGTGCCTTGGTTAGGTGGGGCAGATAATAACTTCATGACTAACGAAGTCCTGTGGCCAACCTTCGAAGCGATGTGGCCACTCACACTGACGCCGGGAGGAGAAACAACACAAGCTATGCCGTGGCAGGGCATACCCCTTACCAACACTATCTTGCTGCTATTGTCGTCTATTACGCTACATATGGCGCATATAAGTCTTGAACAAGACAAAAGAACGGCACTGATTGTTTGGTTAGAGATAACCATCGTACTTGCTGGCTTTTTCCTATATTACCAAGCGGTTGAGTATGTTCATGCTTATCAAGACATAGGGCTCACGTTGCAGTCCGGTATTTACGGTAACACGTTCTTCATGTTGACGGGATTCCACGGTTTACACGTTTGTCTTGGGACTATCTTCTTAATCGTGCTGCTGTTCAGAATCGCTAAAGATCACTTTTCGCCAAAGAACCATTTTGCCTTTCAAGCGGGCAGCTGGTATTGGCATTTCGTGGATGTGGTTTGGTTATGTCTGTTTGTGTTTGTTTACGTACTTTAGGCTCAGTGTGAACTCTTGGTTCGACTAATAAGGGCGAGGGTTTGGCGCTAGCCAACCCGAGCTGAGCGCAATAAGCAAAAGGACGACCACCAAAGCGGAGAACATGACTCGACGGCCTAAGTAATGACTCATGGGTTTGTCTCTTTTTTCAGGATTATCTGGGTCTTCACGAACCATTTCGATAAGCGCTTTTGCGAGGTTGAAGATAATGAAAAGCAGCAAAAGGACAAGCGTCAGTTTGAATAGAAATACGGTGGACATGGCACCTCCGGTTTCATCATTGTTGTTATCAAGACAATTATGGCTATCGAAACGGTTTTGGGTTGCAGTTGGTTTAACTGTGGTTGTGTTTTCTCTTTTGGTCAAACTGGGTTTTTGGCAGTTTGAGAGAGGGCAAGAAAAACAAGCATTGGAACAAGCCATTCTCGCGCGTGCGGATAGTGCGTACCAAGCACTAAGCGTCGTTCTTGAAGACAACGACTGGCGAGAGGAAAGTATCCTCGGGAAAAAAGTGGAAGTTAATGTTGTTCCTCAGGCGTTTCCCGTAATTTTGTTAGACAACCAAACGCATCAAGGCAGTGTGGGATATTTAGCATTTCAGATTGTATTGACGATCGATGGGCCTAGTGCCTATGCGTTATTGGAGCTTGGTTTTGTCGAGGGAAGAGCAGAACGCTCAGTGTTACCAACGGTCACCAAACTCGATAATTCGACTTTCATCACAGGACGCCTGTACCGAAAATCTACTAATCCACTGAGTTCAGAGTTAATGCCGGAAGTTGGCGATGTTATTCGCGTGCAAAACCTAAACATCGCGCAATTGAATCAGCTACTGAATATTGAACTTATGCCCGCAGTCTTGCAGCCAGACAATTTAACTCGTTGGCCCTATGACTTTCCTTGGAATCCATTGCCACTCAATAGTGCCAAACATTTTGGCTATTCGATTCAATGGTTTTCGATGGCAGGTGTTTTCTTATTACTGACTTTAATTGTTTTTGTTCGTTGGCAAAAAAAGTTGCGTCACATGGAGGTGAAGCATGACATCTAAAGTAACCAAAGGACGGCTAATGTTGATTGCGCTGGTTTGTACGTTCGCGCTTCCCGCTGTCATTGCAAAAGTCATTCTCACACAAGGGTGGTATCAAAGCGGAGTGACCAATAGAGGCGAGTTAGTCGAACCATACACGACGTTAGAGCAACTTGGTCAAGAGTCACCTCTCAAAGACCATGGTTGGCAACTCGCTTATGTATTGCCTAACGAATGCACTGAAGAGTGTAAACAGCAGCTTTACCTGCTTCAGCAAAGCCATGTTGCTTTAGGTAAGTATCAAGAGCGAGTAGTGCCAGTCGTTTGGCAGACTGAGCATTCAGATCCCATAGAAGTATCGATGTTAGCGATGCAAATGAATGAATTGGTTACCGCAAAAGTGAAACCTGGGCAAATGTTGATCGTTGATCCTCTTGGGCAACTGGTGATGTCTTACTCGCCGAAACCAAATGAGGACTTAGTCCTATTGAATAAAGGTATGTTGGCGGACTTACGCAAGCTCTTAAAACTGTCACGAGTCGGTTAGAGGAAGTGCATATGAAATTAATTCAGTTGGTTAGATTCAGTTTGCTGCTAACTCTCGTGGTGATCATGTTAGGGGCATATACTCGCCTTTCAGATGCAGGGTTAGGTTGCCCGGATTGGCCTGGTTGTTATGGGCACTTTTCTGTGCCGCATCAAGAAGAAGACGTCATACGTGCTAACCTGAACTTCCCCGAGCGGGCAGTAGAGCATGAGAAAGCATGGCTTGAGATGATTCATCGCTATTTTGCGGGAACGTTAGGTTTAGTCATTTTTGCGATAGCAGCGATATCAGTAAGGTCTGAGCGTGTAAATTCAACCATTCCGATGTTGCTAAGCGTATTGGTGATTGGGCAGGCACTTTTGGGAATGTGGACAGTTACTCTTAAATTAATGCCCGTCATCGTGATGCTTCACTTGCTCGGTGGTTTTGTTTTATTGGCGTTACAGGCGATTTTTTACTGCCAATTAAAAGCGCAAAACAATCTCTATTTCTCTCCATCTTCTAGCTCTCTGAGAGGCTTTTCATTGTTGGTTTTCCTGGTTGTTTTGGTGCAAGTGCTCCTTGGAGGATGGACTTCGTCAAATTATGCTGCGCTGATGTGTACCACACTGCCGATTTGTGAGGGAGACTGGATGAGCCATCTCTCATGGAAAGAAGCGTTTTCTTTCTGGCAAACTGGATTCGAGAATTATGAATTTGGTGTCTTGGAGTATCCGGCAAGAATGACTATACACGTCACTCATCGTATAGGCGCTATTGTTACCGCCACCGTGGTATTGGCTTATAGTATTGGGCTTATGAGGCAAGATTCTCATCATTCACAGAGAATCGGAGGGTGGTTGTTATTCACTCTGGTGTGCCAAATTATGCTGGGTGTAAGCAACGTAGTATTTCAACTTCCTATCTATGTCGCGGTGGCGCACAACCTTGGTGCCGCTGTTATGTTGAGTCTCGTTTGTGTTAGCCAGTTTTACTTGTGGCAGGGTAAAACGGCTTGGAATTACACCGCGAAAGGAGTTCGCTATGAGTAAAGAAATCGCGCTGTCGTTAAATGGGCGAAAGCGACTAAGTTCCGTTTATTTGAAGTTAACGAAACCTAAAGTGGTGGCGTTAATGTTGGTGACGGCAGTAGTAGGGATGAGCTTAGCCCCGGTTGATGATTTCCCCTGGTTGCAGGCGGTAGTTGGCCTAACGGGGATTGGTCTGATGGCAGGGTCTGCGGCAGCGTTTAATCATCTAATTGACCGCCGAATTGATGCGAGAATGGCACGTACACACAAAAGACCATTGCCATCGGGTGAGACTAAACCATCATCGGTTATAGCCTTCGCTACAGTTTTAGGTGTCTTAGGGTTTGTACTTCTATATGCGATGGTCAACCCGCTGACGGCATGGTTGACTTTGATGAGTTTGCTCGGCTATGCGATGGTATACACAATGTACCTCAAACGTGCTACGCCCCAAAATATCGTCATTGCAGGGATTGCCGGTGCGATGCCGCCTCTTCTCGGTTGGACTGCTGTAACAGGGCAATTACATGCGAATGCTTGGCTGCTCGTGATGATCATTTTTATCTGGACGCCACCACATTTTTGGGCTCTGGCTATTCATCGTGTCGAGGATTACCGCAAGGTAGATATTCCCATGCTGCCAGTGACACACGGCATTGAGTACACCAAAACTTCTATTCTGTTGTATACGGTGCTATTGACTTTGGTTTGTGTCCTACCGGTTTTGGTTGGTATGGTCGGCGTGGTGTATCTTTTTGCCTCACTACTACTCAATGTTGGCTTTATTTACCATGCATGGAAGCTAAAATATGCACCAGAGCCAAATACCGCGATGGAGACGTTTAAATTCTCTATCTATCATCTTTTGGCGTTGTTCATTGCATTGCTTTCGGATCACTATATTGGTTTTTAACCTTTCTTAAAACAGAAAACGCCGCGTGGTTCGCGGCGTTTTTGGTTTTGATACTTTGGTTTTAAGACAAAGCTTTCTAGATTTATTGAATTTCTAGCAGTTCAACATCAAAGATCAAAACACTTGCTGGTGGAATTGGGCCAGAGCCACTCTTACCATAGCCAAGCGTGCTTGGTACGAAAAGGCGGATTTTCTCACCTTCTACCATGTATTGTAGACCTTCTTGCCAGCCTTTAATGACTTGGTTAAGACCAAATGAAATAGGCTCACCACGATTAACAGAGCTATCGAATATCGTGCCATCAATCAAGGTGCCGTGGTAGTGTACTTTTACTTTACTTGTTGCAGTTGGGTGAACCTCACCTTCGCCTTTTTCAAGAACCATGTATTGAAGGCCACTTTCTGTTGTGATAACGCCTTCTTTTTTCGCATTTTCTAGTAAGAATGCTTGGCCTTTGGCAAAGTTTTCATCTGCTACTTTATGGTTTGTCCAAGTACGGTAAATGAAAAAGCCCGCCAAAATAAAAATAATAAGAGGAAACAAAAATTTAGACACGTAATCTCCTTGTCTATTTAGGTTGTTTTAGCAAAAAGTTGATGGTTTCTGCCATGGCTTCAACGCTGTCATGACCACCAGTAATCACTTGATATTTTCCGTTTACGATAAAGGCTGGAACGGAGTTAATTTGGCCGCGAGTCGTGATCGCTTCTGCCTTAGTGATGTACTCAAACAGCGTTTTTTGCTGTGCTTCATCTAAATGGTAAGGGCTGATAAGGTTGCGAGACTCAAAGGCTTTCTCAACAGCGATTTGGCGTTCCTCAGCCGTTGCATCGGCACCCATTTGCACAGCAGTAAAAAGATCCGCCATAAACGCTTTATCTGGTGTTGATTCAAGCTGCATTACGGCAGTATAGAAGATGATGGCGCTCACTTGTGCACTTTCATTGAACGTTACATGCATTTTTTCAACGCTTTGATCGGTCAATGATTCAATTTGAGGGACAAACTCTTCCATTGAGCGGCAGTGGCCACAAGTTAAAGAGAATGCTTCAGTCAGGGGAGCTAAATCATACTCTTCAAGGGATACTGGCACAACTTCGTATTGTTTGCCTTGCTGAGGCTGACTCTTGCCGCTATCGCATGCCGACAAAGCCATTACGGCAACAACAACAGCAAAGCCTTTCGATATGGTTTTTAACATAGTAGTGCTCTAAATGAGAAATTTGCGTTAGTTTATCGGTTAACGATAGTGACTAAAACCATTAAATAACAATAAAGTGAGACCATTGGTAACAGACTTTGCCTGACGTATGGGCTGCAAGGGTAGGGTATTTTAGTGTTGCTTTTTATTTGAGAGATGATTTTGCATTGACTCCAGTGGCATGAACGCTGCATAGACAAACCAATCGGTGAACAAAAGCGCTAAAGATTCGGCGTGTTTTGTCGACACAATGAACAAGAGTTTTTCTACGTTGGTAATGGTATGAAGCATTGGTTTTTAATTGTTTGTGGCATTCTGGCCGGGTGCAGCAGCCTCGATCAAGATATGGTCCCAGGTGGGAACATTTTAGATACAGCTCCTAAATCAAACACTGAGCTGAGACACCCAGAGTGGGGATACCCGAGCGCATCCAATGTGGCTTCTTCCCCTCGTTCATATCAAACGGCGAGGGCGTCAGTAAAAAAGTCGCAAAACGTGACCTCTCTGGAAATGTTCCTGAGCAGGCATAACATTCCTCACGAGACGCTCAGTGGTGGTCACCTGATGATACGTTTGAAAGAGCAAGTGCATTTTCAAACGGGTTCTGCACGGTTATCTGCTCAATCTCAAGACTGGATTCGAAACATTGGTCACTATCTGGCTGGAAGAACTGATGTTGATGTCGTGATTGATGGTCATGCGGATAGTACGGGAGCTGAAAGCTTCAACGACACGCTATCTGAAAAGCGAGCTCGTGAAGTAGAAAAACAACTATTGGCGACGAGTATTCCACGTCAACGAGTGTTTTCTAGAGGCTTCGGAGAGTATGTACCGAAGTGCAGCAATGCGACAGCGAGTGGTAAAGCTTGCAATCGGCGCGTAGAGCTAACATTGATCGTGGATGAATAACGCAGACGTTGGGTGGTAATCTTCGTTGTGTTGTTCTTGCATACCCGTTATTTGCTTAGTGGAGTTTAAGTTCGGAGTTGAGCAAGAAGACTGAATAAGGAAAGCTCGCACGGCAACATCTAGCTAGAAAAAATAGAAAAGAGGCACCGTTAGGTGCCTCTTTTACATCCGCCAATGTTCATAGGGGGAACTTAGGCAAATTCTTTTTCAACGTAAGCGACGATGTCAGATGACTCGTATAACCACTGTGTCTCGCCATCTTTTTCGATACGCAGACAAGGGACTTTAACTCGCCCACCACCTTGCTCTAGTTCAGCTCGATGAGTCGGGTTATTTTTTGCATCACGTAGCTCAATGTTCACCGATTGACGCTTCATTGCACGGCGGACCTTTACGCAAAAAGGGCAGGCTTCAAATTGGTAAAGTGCGTATTGTTTCGCTTTTTTATCAATACGTTGCTGTTCTTCTGCGGTGCGCTTAATACCACGAGGTGAGAACACCACGTTCAGCAATAAGATAACCTTGCCTAAAATCCAACGGATAAACTTCATAATGATCCCTTGATGTTCATTGGGTAATTGTCCTTTAAGAATGCAATCATGATGCTTGTTGCACTGACCGTGAAGTCTATCAGTTGTTTGAAATGGATAAAACCATGTATTTTATGAGGAAAATAGACGTTTAAACCAACCCCAAAAGCCACTTGCTGAAGCCGGACGGGCTTCTTTACCTTGATAAAAACTTTGCATGAGTTCGGTTCTGAATGCATCAACGTCCATGCGTTTTATGACAAGCTCATGCTGCAATGTATTTTGAGTCTGCTCGGCATGATCGTGCGCCAAGCTGAAATCCATATTTAAATAGCCTTGCGTGTATAACCAAAGGTGGGTGACTAAGATTAGGTTTTCAGCAGATTGGTTAGTAAACTTATCCGCGTGCTCATTACCCAAGGAGTCAGTCAGAACTTGCTGCATACGCTGGGTAGAGTGAGCATGTTGCTCGTAGTTAGCACTTGCTTCAATATGTGATTTGGTCAAAAGGCCAAGCAGGTGAAGAGTAGGTGCTGTTGTGGGTTTGTTCTCACAAACTTTTGTAAATAGTTGTGACTGTTCTTTTAACCAACGTCGCTTTGCTGCTTTATGTTCTTTAACAAAGGGGATTTCTTCAAATCCCATCTCTTGACTCAGTTCACTAAGAGACGTCATGGTTTTTTAGTTCCTTCACCGTTACTTCGATATGTTGATCATTGATATCAACAAAAATTGAGCTACCAGTAATCATAACAGAAAGGCTAGTACCTCGGTCAAGGTGCTGACAAATCAAGTCGATAGCGTCATAGTCAAAGCTCTCTACGTTGACGGGAAGCATTGAGAACTTTCCTGACATTTTGTCCCACCAGACAGCCGCTTTGGTGTTATAAGTGTAAACTTTTACATGCTTTGCGAGGCGAGAAGCTTTCTTAATTCTGTCTGGTTCTGGTTCGCCAATTTCAATCCAGTGAGTAATGCTTTGATCATCGCCAACATGCCATAAATCAGGCTCTTCAATCGTAGAGAGTCCTTTTGTAAACTCCAGATTGCTTTGAGCATTTAAACAGTAAGCTAGAATGCGAGCCAACATTCGTTGCGGCTTTTCAGAAGGGTGGAGGGCGATAGTTAGATTTTTAGAATCGTAATAGTCATTATTCATATCGGAAATGGCGATACGAAATTTGTAAATGGTTGGTTTAAGAGCCATAGATTTATATCTTTTTGTTGGCAAAATAAGTTTTAGGCAAAAAAATAGCCAGCTTTAAAAGCTGGCTATCGTATCAAATTCTTTAAGAATTAAAGTACTTTGATTTGCTCTGCTTGAGGGCCTTTTTGACCTTGAGAGATAACAAATTCTACTTTCTGGCCTTCAACTAGAGTACGGAAGCCGTCACCAGTGATTGCAGAGAAGTGAGCAAATACGTCAGGACCGTTTTCTTGTTGAATGAAACCGAAGCCTTTAGTTTCGTTGAACCACTTAACTGTGCCAGTAGCTGTGTTAGACATGTCTATTTCCTAAATATCTAAATAATGTAATCTTTCGCCTCAACGGCGCTTATAGCGTGGAAAAATAAATTGCTATTGCGTACCACAGGACGACGGGTTACAAGTAATCCAACGAAATGTGAAAACAAAGAACTTTCTTTCTAGCCGTGTTTGAGTCTAGGTTAATTCCACGAAGAGTCAACATATATTAGTGCTTTATGGACAAATATTTGTATTTAGTCACTATTTAACCAGCATGTTTTTGATTAAATTTCAAATAAATGACGGTGATGTGAAGTTTTTAGCATAAAATTCAACTAAATCTATAAATTTGACTTATTTATATAATTATTGTCCAATCTGGTTCGACCATTAAGGAGGATTTATGGCAAAGCGTAAAATCAGTCCTCAACCGAGTGGCTCACAACATGAGACCGACTTCGGCAGAGGTGAAATCAAAGACAACGCGTTAAAAGCGGTTGTTACCAGTCAGCTGTTCCAAACACGAGTCGTTAAAGCGAAAAAAGGTAAAGGTAGCTTCAGCCGTAAGATGAAGCATAGAGGCAAAGAGTCCTATTCAAAGTTCTCCCCAAGGTGGATTTTGAATAGGGCTTTTTTATAGGTACTAGGTGTTTGCAAAACTGATGATATTCAATTTTTTAGTACCAGATAAGTTTTCCTAATTTATCATGTACTGCTTCAACTGCTTCAACTGCTTCAACTGCTTCAGCGAACTAGGCGTTGAAAGTACCAATTAAGTACTAAAACTTACTAAGTTAGATTCATATCAATAAGCGTCACTTCCTGTCTTATGCAACTCTACTATATCTTTAGTCTAATCAAACAGCCGAGATTATGGTTTAAAAAGACTGGTGAGAAGTAGGTATGTCATCGACGAGTTATGGTACTTATGGTTGCAAATGTAAAAAAGCGTGTGCTTCTTTATTACTACTGTGGCTGTTCATTTGTCCGATGGCGCATGCACACAAGTCAGAGTCTCATTCTTTAATTGTTGCTAACTCCAAAGCGTGGAAGCCGTTCTCTTACCTTAGCCCAGATGGTGAACCTAAAGGTATTTTAATCGACTTTTGGAAAGAGTACGCGGCGAACAACCAAATCGACGTTTAGTTTCTCCTTTTGGATTGGGATGCTTCTTTACAAGCCGTAAAAGAGGGTAAGGCTGACTTTCACGGAGGACTTGTCTACTCGCCCGAAAGAGCGAAGTATATGGACTTTGGCGCAGTCATAATGCCTATCCAAACCAAACTGTACGTAAATAAAGATGTACTTTCGGTTGATATCAGGAGTGTTTTAACTGGCGAAATGACGCTGCCAATTGGCGTTGTTAAAGGAAGTTACGAGTCTGAGTTTGTTCAGACGAATTATCCGAATGCACCTATCGCAGAATACATTAACAATGATTCGATGATACAAGCCGCCGTCGATAAAAAGGTGCTGTACTTTGTTGCAGACCTGCAAGTTGCTAACTTTTATATGGCAACCACGCCGGGAGCGGGTATGTTTGTCCCGACAATTAGCTTATATAGTAAAGATCTTCGGATTGCAGCAGGAATGCACAGTGCAACTTCCATTTTAGAGGTATCAAGAGCGTTTGAAAAAGTCATCGATACGGATCGTGAGCGGATCCTCACCCGTTGGAGTGTGGTGAAAACGGTTTATCCACTTTATCTTTTCCCTATTGCTATTTTCATTATGGCGGTTGCAACGCTTTATCATATTTTTGCCCTCAAACGTATGGTTGCTCTTCGGACAAGGCAGTTAACGATTGCCAATCAGCAATTGCTAGAGATGACGTTGACGGATTCTCTCACAAAGCTATACAACCGTAGACACCTGATTGAGCAATTGGCGCTACTGAATCATTTGAAGCGAAACTTAACGGTGATGGTGTTTGATATTGATGATTTTAAATCAATCAATGATCGATATGGCCACCTTGCTGGAGACCGAGCAATAGTTGCCATCGCAGAAGCCGCTAAGTCGATGACTGATGACCGAATGACATTGGCGAGAATTGGAGGAGAAGAGTTCGCACTCGTTACGTCGTCTCTGTCAGAGCGAGAAGCACTCAATTTTGCCAATATGCTTTGTAAAGCCGTTTACGATCAGCCTGTTATACTGGGCGGACAAGCAATTCATTTGAGTATCAGTTTGGGCTGTGCTTACTATCCTGAGTTTACCCACATCGTGAGCTTGCAAGATGCTGACGAGTTGATGTATCAAGGTAAGTCTGAAGGAAAGAATCGTGCAGTTTTCCAAGTTATAACAGACTGTCAGCTTCAACCTGCGCTTCGTCAAGTGAATTAGATCTCGCTAATTCAACTGATACTTCAAACCATCCTCAAGCCTCAAAGTTTTAGTCAGAGTAAGGTGGTAAGCGTTGACGATCACGTTGCGTTGTTTTCTTTGAGGCCAATTTGCGTACAAATACTATCACTTTCATATATATAAACCCCCGCTTGCTCACGTTTTTATCATAGAAGCAGTAATTGTTTTAAAGTGATAAGTGATTTCTTGGTAAAGATCAGAACCCCTGTCTACACTCAGTGTAAAGTAATGCATATAAAGCATGATGCATACAGTGTTGTACAAAAACAATTAAAGAAGATAAGAAATAAGTTGGCTTGAGAAGGACGGGGAATGAACAACGAATGCTTTGCTAGGTTCCGAGCTGTCACGGATGAACTGTCAATGAAAGAATCGTTGTCAGTTGGGAAAGACCCTTATGCTCACTATCTCAAAGATATTGTGGGCATTGATTTGTTGTCTCGTGAAGAGGAGTTGCATTACGCCAAACTTAATCGAGCTGGTGATGAAGAAGCGCGCGAAATGTTGATTGAGTCTAATCTTCGACTTGTTGTGAAAATCGCAAAAGGCTACCTCAAACGGCCAGGCAATAACTTTACTCTGCTCGATTTAATAGAAGAAGGTAATATTGGTTTGATAAAAGCGGTCGATAAGTTCGATCCTGAGCCAGGCTACCGTTTTTCTACTTATGCGGTATGGTGGATTCGCGAGAATATAGAAGCGGCATTAATGAACAATGGCCGCACGGTACGTTTACCTGCTCATGTGTGCAAAGAGATAAATAGCCTGGCTTTAAAAAAGCTCGATGCGTCAAAAAGTGAGAGCAAGGAGTTGTCTATTTCTGAACTCTCACGCTGCTCAGGGGTGAAAGCAGAGCGCATAGATGAACTTGTTGCTCTTAGTGGTTTTATTGATGTATCTACCACTGCGGACCTACATCGTGTTCCATTTGTTCTTGAACTGTGTGAAAGTGAGTATACGCCAGATCCACAACAAGACTGTGAAAATCAGTGCTTTACTCAAGCTATTGAAAATATTATTAAAACCTTGCCAACTAAGTTGCAGAAAGTCTTAATCCATCGATTCGGATTATTTGACCAGAGAGTGAAAACCTTGTCGGAAATAGGCCTGTTGTTAAACGTGTCTAACGAGCGTGTTCGTCAGATGCAGATAGAGGCGGTTGAACGCGTGCAGAAACGTCTCCGATTCGATGGTTGGGTTTAAGGTTTTTGGCCCCTTTTCCTAGCCGATTAATTTACTGGCTTGCTACTCTGTTCTTCCGTAAGTAACAGCAGCTCAAGCTGTGCTTTAGCTGCTGACTCCAATCTCCATACACTCAATAATCGGTTAAGTGCTGCGCGATAAGCACGACTTTTGAGTAAAAAAGCGAGCGTACTTGTGTAGTTGTTTACGACTTGCGCTTGTGTCTCGACTAATGCGGTTTTGTTTTCGATGTCGATGTGTTGAAGGTTAAAGTCAGGAAGAAACGCACACTCATACCATACCTCTACAATTTCACGAATTTCGAGTTCTTCTTCAGGCACGTCGAAGTCTTGTAACTGGTAGTTTTCTGGTATCGTTGATAAATAAACCACATCCAATTTGTCTGCAACAAATGTATACATCGGATTCCTTAGTGTACGCGCTTACAGAGTAAATAGTCTCATCGTTTACATTTTTGTCAATGACCGTGCTCAAGTATGAATGATGAACCACACCACATTCCGAACTTAACTTAGACTTTTTAAGTACTTATCGGTTAACCCGAAATACTTCAGGTTGCCATCTGGCTCCAAGACTAAGCTCATATTGGATGTAGAGATCATGCCCGGATCATTCGTTGAGAAAATAACGGTCTTATTGAGTAGTTTGTCGCTAAATAACCGCTTGAAGTAGTGGGAGTTTTCTTGCTCTGCACCATTAAATGGCTCGTCAATGATAATCAAAGATTGTTCGCAGCCACCTAGCCCTAATGCGAGCCGCAGTCTTTGTTGAATACCATTTGGTAAACTTTTACAGATATCAACGCTCAATTGAGTGTCCAGGCCTTGTGGCAACCATGTATCGAGCTCAAAGAAACTCACCATTTCACGCATTTTTTCTGTTGGGATTAACCCATTATGCAAGATGAAGTTAGTTTCCAAGGAGCCTTCAAAAATATGCAGGTTAAACGGGATGTAGTTAATCGAGGTTCGATAGCGGTAACTGTTGAACTGTTTGATGTTATAACCGTCCACCGAAACTGAGCCTTGATAGCGTTCCTCTAGCCCAGCGATAATAGAGATGAGCGTCGTTTTACCGCAACCTGTTGGTCCACAAATCACGACTTTTGCGCCCGGTGGAATTTTAAAACCAAGATTAGTTAAGCCTGTTGCCGCACCACTATAACGATGGCTCACACCAGAGCCGACGATACTACCTTGAAAGAGGCGAATAGGGGGGCTTTTCTCTAACGTTAGCTTATCGTCATTCATCGCCATAAGGTTGTTGATTTGCGCAGAAGACGCCTTAATGGATTGGAACTTAGAAATAGAGTTGTAGATGCCCATAATAGGCCCCAACGCCTTCCAGACTAAAATTACAGTAGCAAGCATTGCACCTGCATCGGAGGTGCCGTCCATCACGCCGATAACGGCCGCGACGATACTTGCGGTACCAATAACCTGAATCAAACTCCCGCCTGCTGCCTGAACCCTGCTATTAGTCACTGAAACATGTTCTGCATCGTTTGTGCTTTGTAAATGTGATGCGCTAAAGCGGGACTGGATAACACGCAACAATGGCAAGCCTTGGATGGTTTTTATACCACGAAGAATCTTATTCCATTGGTAAGAAACCATGGCGTTGGCGCGAGAGCTCTTGGACGTGGCTTGCGAGTAGATGTAACGAGAATAAACACAGAACACCAACATTAGAATCAACCCCGCCATAACGACTAGCGCTGCGGTACCAGACATAAGAGCAATGGCAATAATGAATACGATAACAAACGGCATGTCGAAGTAGCTTAATGTTGACTCTGCGGTTACCAAACGGCGGAAAGTGTCGATGTCTTTCAAACGTGCTAACTGAGAAGAGACACCAGCGGTAGATGTCATCGAATAAGGAAGCCACAACAGTTTGGATATTACGTTTTGAGAAATATGCACCGCCAAATCCTTCCCTGATGTGGCGATGATGTTGACCCGCATTTTCTTGAAAAAGTATTCCGAAAACCCAACAATCACGGCAAACAACGTGAGCCAATAGAGCGTGGCTTGCGAGCTAGACGTCAAGGCGAAGTTGTACACACTCATAATAAAAAAGGGCTGGAGTGCGCCGAGAATACTGACCACGAAGCTGAGGATAATCAGGCTCTTGAGTTCATTGTTGTAGCGATAAAACGCGTATTTAATCCAGTTACTGCGGTCTTGAGATTCAGGTGGCGGCTCTCGGAACAAGCGCGAGTATTCGCTGATCGAGACCAACAAACATGGCTTCTTGCAGAGCGGGTATTCAATGGTGTTGTTATTGGTGTAATCAAACAGGATCAGTTTGCCGTCTTTGGTGCCCAAGAAAATCGCAGTGAGGTTTTCGATCTCGATAAAACAAGGATGAGGGTGCCCCTCGATGTGTTCCAACGTTTTTAATTTGGTGACGTCACAACGGTAACCAAGGCGTTCAATCGTGGCAACAAAACTGTCGCTGTCTTTTGGTTTAGGGATAAAAGCGTCACTGAGGATAGAAGGTGTGCCTTCCCATTCAAGCGCAATGAGGGTGTAAGCTAAACCACGAATCAAAGGTGACTGATTGTATCGCTCGTCATAACTGCGAGCCTCAAAGTCCAACAAGCGCTGAGGGACATTATTAAAATCAACCAAAATACTCATTGGTCACCTCCGGTAAGTTTGACGCGTTTGAGGCGATGATTGAGCTTGTCCATCTTATTGCTGACGATGATGAGTATTTTGTCGTTGGCGCGATAGGCAGTACTGGTCAAAACCAATCGAGCAAAGTCGTCATCATAAACACAGTCGATGTCGTCGAAGATCAACACACGTTTGTTCGCGAGTAAGGCACGCACCAACAACAGGGCATAAGCGACTTGGCGAGAGAATGGGTTGCGTAAATGTCCTTTAAGCTCGGTGTAAAAACCAGCGGGAAGGGCATCGATTTGTGCTTTGATGTTCATGGTTTCGCAAAGCGCAAATGCCGTGTTATTTAAGCTTGGGCGGAAACAAGTCAAGTTGTCGATGATGGTGCCTTCGACGAACGAACTGGTTTTGTCGACCATGAGCACGCTATTACGCCAGACGTTGTAGTTGACGTCATCGAGTGGTGTCTCGTTGATCTTAATGTCCAGTTTGTTGTCGGTGTTTTGCCGCGTAATGCAATTGGCAAGATGGGTTTTGCCTGCGCCGCTTTTCCCCGTCAGCAAGTAAGCCTGACCACGTTCAAACTCGATGCGTTGCTTTTCCGAATACTTCACCGAGATGCGCTCGACTTCTGTCGTATCATTTTGTTGTTCTACAGATGCCGCAAGCTCAAGCAGCTCGGCGATACGTTGAATATGAAGCTTGTTCAACTCCCATCGACTCACCGTGCGCATTACTTGCTGGTATGGCGCGAAGTAGCGGTTGGTAAGCATGATGATGGCAGCCATGATGCCTTGGCTAGATTGCATGTTGATAACTGCCGTTGCCAAAACTACCACCACACAAGCAATGGAGAGCTGTTGTATGAGCGACAAGATAAGGCTGAAGTTCGATTCAATTTGCTCGTATTTGATGTTCTCGACTTCACGCTCTTCCACCATTTGTGTCATCAAGCTCTCAACGCGATATTCCATATTGCGCGCTTTGATATCGAGTGGGCTAGAGATGATCTCGATGATTTTAGAAGTAGTTAAGCCTTCGATGCCGGATTTGTTTTCTAAGCTGTTGATTTTCTGCTTGGAAAGACTGAGTGCGAACACCGCCAAAATGATGGAGGCGAGCAAGATGGTCACTCCCGCCCAAATGTTGATCACACCGATAATCAGAATGGTCAGTATGCTGACGGCAAGGTTGATCAATGCCCGTACAGATTCTCCGCCAAAGAAGGATTTAATCTCTGGAATGGTCGCAATACGCTCTAGGTATTCACCGGGTTCTAGACGACGAAACTTCGATATCTCAGCCAAACAGATTGATTGAAACACCTTGTTGGTTAAGTTGGTTTCGAATTGCTTCATGATCACCGACGAAATCTTCTCTTCCTGATTCTTTAAGTGATAGTCGAGGAAGATGGTGATCAAGATAATGGCAAACAGAAGAAACAGCGTGTCTTTGGCTTGGTTAGGTAAAACACGGTCAAAGATAATCAGAATCGAAAAGGGCAGTACTAAACCAAACAGCGTCGAGATGACCGTTGAGAAAGTCAGGTAACATTTGTCAGCAAAGTTAATCTTTTGGGAAAAATACTCAGTTTGCATTGCGACCTCCTTTCTTAATCGATGGTTTGGAGAGAAGGTGTTTTGGAACTAAGTCTTGATTGCTTCTGCCTTCGATATCGCTCATTAATTGCATGATGCTTTCGATGGATTGCACCGACAGCATGCCTTTGATTTGCTCAAGATTGATCGATTCAATGATGTAGTCATAACGCGCGCTCTCGTAATCACGTAGCGCGCTAAACAGTTTACTTTCCGCGGCCAGTAAGTCGGTAATGGTTCGCGTGCCAAGTTGGTAGGCGCGTTGAATGCCTTTGTAGGAAGCGTAGTTGGCACGGATGATGTTCTCGTAACTGCTAATAGCGCGGGAGAAGTCATTAATGTTGAGTACCGAGGTGTTAACGCTATTGCGTGTCGCGAACAATGAATCTTGGTACAGCAGCTCGGTTCGCTCGATGGCAGTCGACGATTTTTGATAACCGTAGTAATCCGAACCGCCGGAGAAAATTGGCACATTCAAGTTCAACCCGACGCTGGTCGAGTTACTGTCCCCTGTTGCGGTTGGGTCGGTTCGGTCATAGTTGTTCGCATCGTCGTAACGGTAACTGGCAGAGAGCGATACGGTCGGCACAAAGTTTGAACCGCTTTCTTTCAAGCCTCTTCGGCTGCGCTCGACGGTTTTCTTCGCAACCAATAAGTCGTTATTGAGCTTCAAAGCTTGTTCAAGAATCTCACGTTGTTCGGATTCGCTGATTTCCGCCAAGGGCACGCTTTCGTAGATGTCCTGTGATGGGGTGACTGGGTATTGAACTTGAATCTCTAAACCGTTCAAAATTACGCGCCGGTCTTTCTCTAAGGTTCTTAAGCGATTGGCAATGCCTTCTTTCTGGGCAATTACCTCATACAACTCGCTCGCCGCAGTGTTGCCAAGTTCCACGTTGCGACGCATTTGGCGCTCACGTGTTTCAGACGATTTAAGTTCTACTTGGGTGGCTTTGATTTGCGCGTTGTTTTTGAGGTATTCGAAATATTGCGTCGCGATTTCAGAAATGGTGCTCTGGATTTTGTTCTCGTGTTTGATTTCTTCAATGTTGAAATCAAGCTTCGCGGTGCCGTATTTAAAGATGTCACCAAGGTTAAACACCGATTGGGATAAAGACACACTGTAGCTGTTCGAGTTGTAGCTAGAACGTGTATCCGGTGTTCCCGTTAATATGGTTTCGTTTTCATTCCATGTGGTATCAGCAGCACCGTTTAAAGAGGGTAGAAACTTAGAACGGCTAATGTCGATGTTGTATTCGTTTTCTTCCACGCCTTTGTCACTAGCGCGCAGAGATAAATTGTTTTCCAAGCCGAGTTTGACCGCCTCAAGCAAGGTGGTCGCCATTGCCGAAGGAGCGTTGCTCAATGTAAGCGCTGCCAATACACAGCTAGTTAAGTTTCTGTACCGCCACATACTTGTTGATCACCTTGATGATTTCGTCGTTTTTATAAGGTTTGCTGATCACGTAATCCATTCCAGCTTCGATACAAGCTTGGTGTTCATTACTGCTGGTCAATGCTGTCGCACCTATAATGGTGCAAGGGTTCTGTCCGCTCTCTTGTTCGTATTGTCGAATGCGTTTGGTCGCTTCAATGCCGCCCATGCCCGGCATGATGCAGTCCATAAAAATGATGTCTGAGCGCTGATTCATGAAATGCTGAACGGCGTCTGCGCCATCGCCAACGGTGTCGGCTTCGTATTCTTGCTTGCTCAAAATACGTTTGAGTAGAATCTGTTGAACACGGTCATCCTCCACAATCAGGAATGAGCTGTTCTCCATCTGTTCTTCAGAGGCTTCCGCTTCCATGATTGCTAATAGGTTAGGGATGAACTCATACGGAATCGCGGGGGAGTTCAGAATCTTGTCGACAAAGGTATGACTCTCTTGTGCTTGCTGAGTGCTAGTGACTGAAAGCAACAACTTCGTGTTCGGGTGATTGCGCAGTTGCGATTTCACCGTTTTGCTCAGTGAGGGCAGCTTGTTTGGCTCGAACGTGTCGGTCAGCATGATGGCATCGTATTCGCCAAAGGTTTTTGCCGCAGAGAAGAGTTCGTTCGGCGTTCGAATTGGCGTAATCTCTAAGCCCAAGTTGACTAACATTTTGCTCATCACATCAATGCGCAGCTGAGAGTTGGCACACAGTAATAGGCGCTTATTGTCGAAGCGAGTTTTCTCGGTGTGGAAGCTTTTGGCTTTCAAATCGAGCTGAATTTGAAAACGTTCCTGATTGCCCGATTGATACCAATGGCTCTCGTAATAGCCATAATCTTTCAACACGCTTTTCGCCAAATCGTCTTTGGTTGCAGTGTGCTGTTTATGGTCGCTCCAGTGTAGGGTATTGAGCTTGGCAAGCGGCACATCCAGCGTGGTTAAGAAGTTTAGATTGATGGTCAGGCGGGTATTTTCAATGTCTGACGCCGCACCTGATTCAATGGTGACAAACAGTTTCTTGTCGGCTTTGAGTTGGATGGCATTTGATAGCTGTAGGAACAACACCCAGAATAAGCTGGTGGATTGTCCTTCAACACGGTTTGGTAAGTTATCTGAGATAAAGCAGTCTAGCTCACCTTCATTTCGCTGCACTTTTGAACTGATGTGAATCATCAATTCAGACAGTACATTCAGCAGTGAAAACTCTTTCGATTTGCTCTCGGTCCCTTGTGAAATGAGTCGGTTGTAGTTCTCTGCCAATTCAGACAGGGTATTGGCAGCCGAGGTTATATCTTGCGCCATCAACACGCCGCTCTCATCGGTCTCTTGAACGAGATATTGCACGCCGCCGTTAATGGTGTTGGTGATGCCACGAATCTCGTAACCAATCAGAGCATAGAGCTGCTTGTAGAGATCGTTATTGCGTTTTTGTTCTTCGAGTTTGCTGAAAATCAGTTTTAGGTGAGAGTAGATCTGACGCTGCTTCGGATTGATGCTCACTTCATTCAGCAACTCTTCCAACCTTTGTAAATCCAGTTGTTTGAGCTCTTGATAAAGCTCATCGAATTCTTGGTCAATGTCACGCTCATTCGAGCTGGATTTTTTCAGCTTAAGGATTGCCACCAAGTTCGATAGCACTGCGATACCAACCAGTACGACAACGACCACAAACAACCAAATGAAGAACTCGTTTTTCTCCATCATTAGGTCGCTCGCATGGTTGTTAAATATGGTCCGGTAGTTGTCGTCCATTTGTAGGTAGTTATTGGTGAGCGAGAGGTACAGTGCCAACACATCGTCGCGTGTTTTTTGGCTGTCTGAGAAGCGATTGATTGCCAGTTCAAGCTGCGTGTATTCGGTCGCGCCCACCAAGCTAAACTCGGTTTTGTTGAGTGACGCGAGCGACTTAAATTGGTCAATTTCGTCTTTCAGAACCTCAAAATCAAGCTCTGTTGTACTGCAATAACGTGCGCTTAAACAGCGTTGAAGCGTTTGAATATCAAACTCGATAGTTTGGTTGAGCTGTTGAGCTTGAACCAAAAGAGGCGCGTTTTGCACTTTCTCGACTGAATCCACTTTTTCCCAAGAGATATACAAATAAAAGGCGAGGGCAGCCAGCATCAAGCTGAAAGCAATGCTTAGGCGCATAACAGGAACGGAAATATTGTAAGAAGGCTTGCTACTCATCCATCACCTCTCATCGAATGCGTCTTCGATAGCCGACATAACCGGCTTCGCTGCGTATTCGATAACCCGGCGTGAACCTGTTTTCACGTCTGCGGTAAACTCCATATAAGGGGACAGCTTGTATTGTGTGCCTCCGCGCTCTAGATAGTTTTGACTGATTTGGATTTCCGCGAGGTAGAATTCAGCGTCTTCTTCTTCATAAGAAGAACGGCTGATCGATGCAATTCGACCTTCCAAAAATCCGTATTTGGCAAAGTTGTAGGTATCCATCTTCACTTTGACCGCTTGTCCGATTTCTACAAAACCCATGTCTTTACGCGGGATCTTCGCCTCTCCATGAAGGGCGTTATTGATCGGTGCAATGTCCGCGATGCTTTCACCTGGCGGTATCACAGCGGAGCGGAAGTTGAAGTGCACTTTATCTACTACACCGTCAATAGGGGCGTAAACCACGAGGCGATCCACTTTATCTGAGTGTTGAGGACGTAATATACGTTTCAACTTTAAGTCCTTGTTTGCTTGAATGATTTGTGCTTGATACTCGGCATTACGATTCTCCACCAAGTCTCGGTACTGCTTCTCTAGTTTGTCGAGTTGGAAGCGCTCATTCATGACCGACTCATCGAGATTTTCAATCTCACGCACCATGTTTGACTCTTGAACCTGCATATTCAGAACATCGACATAAGATGCCATTTCTTCTTTGTACAAGGTGTTCTTGATATTGAGCTGCTTGCGAATCAAAGAAAGTTGATTCTCGGAGCTTTTACGGCGCTTGAGCATTGAATCAATAAGCGAATTCTTATGTTGGATATCGTGAGTGATCAACTCTTCATTGGAACGGTTTTTAGAAAATTCTTGCTGCCAGGTATTCATGTTGACTTGCACTAATTCTGGGTACTTTTCGATGTAGGCAGAAAAATCGGGTTCCACCATATCGCGCAGGCTTTCGTAACGAATCTTGTCTAGCTCAAGCTGAATGATCTCTGTGTTTACCGTATCAAGTTGAGTGTTTCTATCCAGAGAGCGAAGGCGTGCAATAGGCTGACCTTCATAAACCACTTCGCCTTTGCGCACTAGCATTTCTTCTAGAATACCGCCTTCAAGGTGTTGCACTTTTTCGATGTCAGATTCGAGCAATAGCTCACCGCGCACCGACACCACAATGTCGATACGAGCCTGAGATGCCACGGCGATAGCCACCATGGAAAGCAAAAAGATAACCAGCAAGGTTTTGTGTACGCTGGTCATTGCACTGGCTAGCACGATTGTATCGTCTGCTGTTACCTTCGAAGCTTCGTTGTTCGAAACAAGCGCCTTTTTGAGATGATGTTCTATTTGCTTATTACTCATGAGCCACCCCTATGATTCACTACCTGTGCGGCTATCGATTGAATTTTCGATTTTTAACAGCTGGCTAATTTGTTTGTTTACGTTGTTAAGCTCGGTTTTAACGTCCTCAATCAATTCATTAGGAGCAGGGAAATGGTGTTTATTTAAGTGTTCAAGTTTTGCCAATTTTGGTGGTAAGTCGTCATCACATAACAAGACGAGAATGGTCTTTAGTCTTTTTGAATAACATCTGAGTGCTTCAAAACGGTTTTGTTTATGCAGCATCTCAATATCAATCCCTGCGTCACTGAAATCTTGGTAAAAATCGCCTAATAGCAATTGCAGCCCTTTATGGCTGTTGTCGACTGAGCGCAACAGATTTGTCATATTTATCATTATCCCACCGCACTAATTGCTTTAATGACAACAAGTAAGGATCTTTATACTGGGTTTTCAAATTTTTTTGTTTTTATGGAACTCGAAAGGTATGAAAAAAGTTGTATAAAAAAGTTGGTTTCTAAAAATGGTGTCCTTTACTGCCTCTAAATACGATCAGTTAGCTAAAAGCAACGGAGGCTGTAATGGCAGGCGACACTAATCAAGAAAAAGACAATGAAAAGCTTAACGATGCGGTAGAGCAAACAGAAACGAAGGATACGGGGACAAAAGAAGAAAAACAGCAGTCGACCGTCTCTTCGACTGTAGCGACCGGTGCTGAAAGTGCAGATGCTGTTGATGAAGCCAATCGTGCGATGGAAGAAAATCCTAGTGGCGCGGGTACGGAAGAAGAAGCAGTGAGCTCGGGTGGCGCAGTTCAAGAAGAGGATACTGAAAGTAGCAGCGACTCTGACGCTGCACAATCCAATGTTGTTGATAGTGTAGCTTCTAGCGGAGAATCAGGTGACGAGGCTCTGGGCAGCGGTGGTTCGGATTCTGGGGCGGGTGCCCAAGCGGTCGGTGGTGGTGATGCCTCTGGCTCTGAAGGTGGTTCGGACGCAGAAGGCAATGAAGCGCAAGGACAAGCGGTACAAACTTCATCTGCGCCAAGTGCTTCTTCAGACTCTGAAGGTTCTCAAGGTGGTGACGAGCTAGATTCAGAAACCACTGAAGAGAGCTTCGCGGTGGATGTACAAGACACCAGCGAAGAAACCACGACGCAAGTAGAAGACGATTTCGACTCCGAAACTACGAGCGAGACGTTCCAAATTAAAGTCGAAGGTGAAAATGACGCGCCAGAAGTAGGGCAAGATCTGGCATACATCATGGATGAAGATGGCACTATTACCTTCACTCAAGAACAACTTCTCGGGTACGCGAGTGATGTTGATGGCGATGATCTTGCCGCATTTAACGTGCAAGTGGGTGCTAATGCATCAGTTGTGGATAATGGTGATGGCACTTATACCGTCACACCTGATACTGATTTCAATGGTGAACTCGACTTAACGTTTGATATCAGTGATGGTCAAGAAACCGTTTCAAGTTCTATCGATTTAACCGTTCGTCCAATCAATGACGAACCAGTGCCTGAAGATAAAACCTTTGAGGTGGAAGAGGACGGCACGCTGATCTTCACCGATGCTGACCTGCTTGCTGGCGCAACGGATATTGAAGGCGATAACCTAACCGTTGAAGGTGTGAGCTACGACGGTGGCGACGGCATCCTGACCGACAACGGTAATGGGACATACACTTTTGCGCCAAATGAAAACTTCAATGGTGATGTGAACTTCAGCTTTGATGTTTCCGACGGCACGGATACGGTTTCAGCCAACATTGATGTAAGCGTCACACCTGTCGATGATGCGCCAGTATCTGGCAATCTTGCTTACTCGGTGGACGAAGATGGCTCGATTCGTTTGAGCCAAGAGCAGTTGTTGTCGCAAGCTTCTGACGTGGAAGGCGATGCACTGACGGCGTCTAACCTTTCGGTAGATGGCAACGCGACGGTGACTCAAAATGACGATGGTAGCTTCACCATCACGCCGGACGCAGATTTCAACGGTGATATCGACATCAGCTTCGATATCTCAGATGGCACGAACACCGTTCAAGCAACCGCTGATCTAACCGTTAACCCAATCAACGATTTACCTGTTCCTCAAGACCAGCAGTTCAGCGTGGAAGAAGATGGCACGCTGATCTTTACGGACGCAGACCTGCTTATTGGCGCAGCGGATATTGAAGGCGATAACCTAACAGTTGAGGGCGTAAGCTACGACGGTGGTGACGGCATCCTGACCGACAACGGTAATGGGACTTACACTTTTGCGCCAAATGAAAACTTCAACGGCGATGTGAACTTCAGCTTTGATGTGTCCGACGGCACAGATACGGTTTCTGCCAACATTGATGTCAGTGTTACGCCTGTCGATGACGCACCAGTATCTGGCAATCTTGCTTACTCGGTGGATGAAGATGGCTCGATTCGTTTGAGCCAAGAGCAGTTGTTGTCGCAAGCTTCCGATGTGGAAGGCGATGCACTGACGGCATCTAATCTTTCGGTAGATGGCAACGCGACGGTGACTCAAAATGACGATGGTAGCTTCACCATCACACCAGACGCAGACTTCAATGGTGATATCGACATCAGCTTCGATATCTCAGATGGCACGAATACCGTTCAAGCAACCGCTGACCTAACCGTTAATCCAATCAACGATCTGCCTGTTCCTCAAGATCAACAATTCAGTGTGGAAGAGGACGGCACTCTTCAATTTACTGAAGCGGATCTGCTTGCAGGTGCTACCGACATTGAAGGCGATGACCTTTCTGTAACGGGAATCAGCTATGAAGGCACCGACGGCGTTCTAACTGACAATGGAGATGGCACATATAGCTTTGCGCCAAATGAGAACTTCAATGGCGATGTGAATTTCAGCTTCGACGTATCTGATGGCACGGATACGGTTTCAGCGAATGTAGATGTGAGCGTCACGCCGGTGAATGATCCTCCGGTGGCTGGTTCAACGTCTTACACAGTTCACGAAGACAACTCTATTACCATTTCTGACGCGCAGCTGTTGGCAAACTCTTCGGATTTAGAAGGGGATGTCTCGATTGATAGCGTGAGCTACTCTGGCAGCGATGGTGTGTTGCAAATCAATGGTGACGGTACGTACACCTTCTCTCCAAATGAAAACTTTAATGGTGAAGTGACGCTTGATGTTGTCGTCGCTGATGAAGAAGGCGCAACGGATGCTACCACTGCTGGCATTACGGTGCTGGAAGTGAACGATCCACCAGTCGCAGGACCAACTTCTTACACTATTGATGAAGATTCAGTTCTGACCTTCAGTGAGTCGCAAGTGCTGTTGAATGCCTCTGATGTGGAAGGCGATGTAGAGCTTGTTGGCATTAGTTACGATGGTCCGGATGGCATTTTCACCGTTAACGATGATGGCACGTGCAGCTTCGCGCCAAACGAGAACTTTAACGGACAAGTTCAGCTTGATGTGACCATTCGAGATGAAGATGGAGCAGAAGTTGATACCGTCATCAATGTGAATGTATTGCCAATCAATGATGCGCCAGTATCGGGTGATTTGGCTTACAGCGTTGATGAAGACGGTGCGATTACACTCAGCCAAGAGCAGCTTCTTTCTCAAGCGTCTGATATTGAGGGTGATGACCTGACTGCTAGCGATTTGACTGTCGATGGAAACGCAACCGTTACAGCGAACGATGATGGCAGCTTCACGATTACACCAGATGCGGACTTTAATGGTGACATTGATATCCAATTCAACATTACGGACGGTACAGACACTATCCAAGCAACGGCGGATCTAACGGTTAATCCGGTTAACGATCTTCCTGTTCCTCAAGACCAGCAGTTCAGTGTTGAAGAAGATGGCACGCTGCAGTTTACTGACGCAGACTTGCTTGCTGGTGCGACCGATATCGATGGCGATAACTTAACGGTTGATGGCATTAGCTACACAGGCAGCGATGGTGTGCTGACTGACCACGGCGATGGTACTTACACCTTTGCACCAAATGAAAACTTCAACGGCGACGTCAGCTTTAGCTTTGGTGTTTCTGACGGCACTGAGACCGTACCTGCCAATGTGGATGTGAGCGTCACTCCAGTGAACGATCCTCCGGTTGCGGGTTCAACGTCTTACACGGTTGATGAAGATAATGCGATTACGATTTCCGACGAGCAGCTTCTGGCTAACTCTTCGGATGTGGAAGGCGCGGTGTCCATCGATAGCGTGACCTATTCAGGCACCGATGGCGTATTCCAAGACAACGGTGACGGCACTTACACCTTCATGCCGAATGAGAACTTCAGTGGTGATATCAGCCTTGATGTGATTGTGGCGGATGAGCAAGGTGCGATTGACGAAACGACCGCAGGCATTACGGTCATTGAAGTGAATGATCCTCCAGTTGCCGGTCCAACGTCTTACACGGTTGACGAAGATTCAGTACTGACATTTAGTGAGTCACAAATTCTTGCCAACGCATCTGATATCGAGGGTGATGTAGAGCTTGTTGGCATCAGTTATGAAGGCTCGGATGGTATCTTTACCGTCAATGGCGATGGTACTTGCAGCTTTGCACCAAACGAGAACTTCAATGGTCAAGTTCAGTTGGATGTGACCATTCAAGATGAAAATGGGGCAACCGTTGATACGCACATCAATGTCGACGTATTGCCAATCAACGATCCACCAGTATCGGGTGATTTGGCTTACACCATCAACGAAGACAGCTCAATCACGCTAAGCCAAGAGCAGCTGCTTGCCAAAGCGGGCGATATTGATAGCGAGAACCTTGAAGCCATCAATCTATCGACAGATGACAACGCGACAATTCAATACAACGATGATGGCAGTTACACCATCACACCGGATGAAAACTACAACGGCGATCTAGACCTGACCTTCGATATCATTGATAACGATGGTGGCTCGGTACAAGTTGGTCTGGATATTACGGTTAATCCTGTGAATGACTTGCCACAAGCGCAAGATCAACAGTTCACGGTAGAAGAAGATGGCACCTTGCTGTTCACGGATGCAGACCTATTGGAAGGCGCATCGGATATTGATGGCGATGATCTGTCTATCGAAAACGTTCTCTACACAGGTGCGGACGGCGTGCTTACCGATAATGGTGATGGCACTTACAGCTTCGCGCCGAATGAGAACTTCAACGGTGATGTTCAGTTCACATTCGATGTGTCTGACGGCACAGGTTCAACACCTGCATTCATTGATGTCAGCGTGACTCCAGTGAACGATCCGCCGGTGGCAGGTTCAACGTCTTACACGGTTCAAGAAGACGGTCAAATCACCATTAGTGACGAGCAGTTGTTAGCCAACTCTTCTGATGTGGAAGGCGACGTAGCCTTGGCGAATGTTAGCTACTCTGGTAACGACGGTAGCTTCGTGGACAATGGCGACGGCACATATACCTTTACGCCAAATGAGAACTTTGACGGTAACATTTCGCTCGACGTTACGGTCATCGACCAAGATGGTGCAACGGATACGACAACCGCAGGCATCGATGTTATCGCGGTGAACGACGCACCAGAAACGTCAGGCATTCAAGCTGAGGTGGATGAAGATAACGCCATCACCATCACGCAAGAACAGTTGCTTGCGAATGCGACAGATATTGAAGGTGATGACCTTGTTGCCAGCAATCTACAAACCAATGACCCGGATGCGACGATCGTAGCCAACGATGATGGTTCATTCACGATTACGCATACGGAAAACTTCAATGGTGAGTTGGACTTCACTTACAACATCAGCGATGGCGAAAATGATGTTCTGACCACGTTGGATCTGACCGTTAATCCTGTCAACGATGCGCCAGAAGCGGGCGACGAGATCTTTATTCAAGCAGAAGAAGACCAAACAGTGGGTGTTTCTCTGCGTGAAGAGCCTGCGTTACGTCTCGACCAAGCCCCTGAAAACGGCATCATTGAAGCAAATCTAAATGACGAATGGGTACAGCTAGAAGTCGGGCAGGAGGTTCCTGCAGATACGGAAGTGCGCTTCATTCCAAATGATGATGCGTTGGCGAACGGTACGCATACGAGTCAAATTGGTACCTTTGACGACAACGCTAGCCTCGATGATTGGGGTACTGCTGTTGACCCTTACACACGTGAGTTTGTTGATGGTGATTTGAAAGTTACCGTTCAAAGTAATGATGACCCACTCGGTGCGTGGAATGGTAAAACACACATCGGTCAC
The DNA here is from genome assembly GCF_033340175.1 of Vibrio sp. 1557. Taxonomy (NCBI): domain Bacteria; kingdom Pseudomonadati; phylum Pseudomonadota; class Gammaproteobacteria; order Vibrionales; family Vibrionaceae; genus Vibrio; species Vibrio sp. 1557. The sequence continues at coordinate 227,235 of NZ_JAWOVZ010000005.1, forward strand.
GGTATTGGTGATACTGACCGTCAAGGCTTGAGTGGTGATGAAAAACTGACTGTGAGCGTTGAAGGTCAAGACATCAACGAAATCAGCTTCCACCTAGATGGTCTAGGCGGCTGGTTTATGGAAGAGTCTCGCCACTTTACCGAAGTCGAAATTCGCGCATTCAACTCTGATGGTGACTTGATCGACTCGATGACTTACCACAAAGAAGATCGTGGTAGCTATGAGACGGATTACACTCTAACGGTGAACGAGCCGGTGTCTTACTTTGAGCTAGGTACGATTCAAGGTAACGGTACTTACGTGGTTCAAAACATGACGGTTTCGCAAACTTGTCATGATGAAGCGGTGTTCACATCTATTGGCGTGGACGGCACGGAAATCACGGAAACGGTAGAACTGAATATCCGTGAAGGTGACAGTGAAATCGAACTGACCGCTGACTTGCCAAATGTGACCATCGATACCGAAGGTTCTACGCAGTTTGCCTCTGTGGTTATCACAGAAGAGCAGCTTTTAGCACAAGCGAGTGATATCGATAGTGATGTCCTTGATATTCAAAACCTAGAGCTGGTGGGGGATAACGCGGAGCACGCTACGTTAACCGACAACGGCGATGGTACATGGACAGTCACACCAGATGAGAACTTCTACGGTGAGATTGAGCTAGGTTACCAAGTCACGGATGGTGAACTCACTGACGACAACATCATCAACATCAACTTCGAAGCAGTAAACGATGCGCCAATCGTTTCTGGTCCGATTGTGTTGTCGACTGATGAGGATGTGGGCATTACGTTTAGCGCGGACGATCTGCTTGCGAATACAAGTGATGTGGAAGGCGATGCGCTTTCTATCTCTGATATCTCTTACAGCGGTGACAACGGTGAGCTTGTCGACAATGGCGACGGCACTTACACCTTTATGCCGAATGAAAACTTCAATGGTGAAGTCGACATCGATTACAAAGTCTTCGATGGCACCGATGAAGTCGATACCCATCTAGATCTGACCGTTATTCCGATCAACGATGTGCCAGTCCCTGGTGCACCGCTGCATACTCAAATGCTAGAAAACGGCACGATCATCATCGAAGCAAAAGACCTGTTATCAGGTGCGACCGATGTTGATGGCGACATTCTGCATATCGAGAATCTGCTGCTTGTTGACCAGTCACAAGGTACGTTGACAGACAACGGCGACAACACCTTTACCTTCGAACCAACTTCGAACTTCTATGGTGAAGTGAACCTGACCTTCGACATCAGCGATGGTCAAGCAAGTGCACCAAGCACAGCGAAGATCGATGTTGAGATCGTCAACGAAGGTCCAGAGGTTAGCGGTCCAGTTGATGCGGTCGTCGATGAAGATGGCTCAATTACCATCACTCAAGAAGACTTATTAGCGAACGCGACGGACGTGGATGGTGACAACCTTGAAGCGGTGAACCTGTCGACCAACGATCCTAATGCAACCATCGTTGAGAACGCTGATGGTAGCTTTACGATTACACCGAGCGAAAACTTCTTTGGTGAAATCGAATTTACTTATGACGTAACTGACGCGATCGAAACCGTCGCCGCGGATCTAAACCTCACTGTTAACCCAGTGAACGACCTGCCAGATGTACCTGATTTGTCCTTCACCACAGAAGACGGTGAAGCCATCACGATTACTGAAGCAGAGCTGCTGGCTCAAGCGACGGACATCGAAGGCGATGACTTATCTGTTGTGAACGTGACGAGCTCAAGCGATACGGTTCAAGTGACAGACAATGGCGATGGCACCTACACGTTAACGCCAGAGCAGGGCTTCTTTGGTAATGTTGACCTCACGTTTGATGTGAGTGATGGCACCGATGTGGTGGCGGCAAACATCGACTTGAAAGTTGAGTTCGTCAACGACGCACCAGAAGCAGCGCCAATCGTGGCAGACGTGGACGAGGATGGCTCTATCCTCGTGACACAAGAAATGCTGCTTGAAAATGCCAGCGATCAAGATGGTGATGACCTATACGCAACGGCACTAGAAACCAATGATCCGAATGCCTCTATCGTGGATAACGGCGACGGCACCTTCACGGTGACACCGTCGGAAAACTTCAATGGTGACATTGCATTCACTTATGAAGTGAGTGACGGTGAACTAAGTGTTGCTAATGAAATGACATTGACGGTGAATCCAGTCAATGACATTCCAATTGTTGCGCCTGGCATGTACCAAATTGAAGAGGATGGCAGCATCCTGTTCACGCAAGAAGATCTGCTAAGTGGCGCGATTGATATTGATGGTGATGACCTCACCGTTACCAGCATTAACTACTCGGGTGATGAAGGTACTGTAACGGACAACGGTGACGGTACATTTAGCTTCGTACCAGAAGAGCACTTCAGTGGTGACTTACAGTTCAGCTTTACGGTTTCTGACGGTACTGATGAAGTTGAGCAAGACATTAATGTCCATATCGAAGCCGTGGCAGATGCGCCAGACCTAGTCATCACTGATGGCGACGGTCGAAACGTGGATGACCAAGCGATCTTGGTTGAGCCAGGCGGTATTGTTGAAGTGAACATCGCCGCAGCATTGGTTGACCAAGACTTGTCAGAAACGCTGACTGTGACCGTTGATGGCGTTCCAGAAGGTTCGGTGATCAGCTACGACAACGAAGGGGTACTTAACGATCAAGACAACGGTATCACCAGTTTTAACGATACTGAAATCACGGTTACCTTTGAAGGTGAAACCGCGGGTTACCAAAACGCAGCTGGCTATTACAAAGTTGATGAAGACGGCAATATCACGGGCGTTGAAGTGGTGTACGAAAACGCCTCTCAAGTTGGCGGAGGCGGTGACCTCATTCCGGGACAAGATCAGTTCAGCTTCCAAATCTCGGAAGGGGAAAGCTTCAACCTATTCTTGATTCCTAACGGTCATAACTTCAATGACTTTGCGTCCATGCAAGATGGTCAGTATGAGTTCCGTGCGGCAGATGGCTCTCCTGCGAACATGGATACGGTCGACCCACAACTCGTGTTTGTGGGTGCTGATGGTTCTGAAACCGTGATTCAAAGCCAATTTGGTGATGCAGTCTTCCATGGCGGCACAAGCTCAGAGCTCAACCAAGATGGCATTGAACATACTCGAACTACTGTGAACGAAGACGGTGAACTGGTTTACGGCTTTGAAGATCTCTACGGTGGCGGCGATGCCGATTATAGTGACTTCAACTTCACCATTGATGTAGGTGAAGTGAACAGCCAGATCTACAGCGGTGAAGTAACAGTCGGTCCAGATGGTTCTGTAACGCTTCCAACCACAGCAATTGAACAAGAGCTACAGATTCAATTGCCAGAAGACTTTAACCAACAGCTAGAAATCAATGTAACGGCAACGGCGACAGAGCTATCAAATAATGATTCTGAAACCGTTTCTCAAACCATCTACGTCAATGCAACGGGTGCTCACATTGAACATACGCCTGAAGCATTGCCTGTTTCTGCTGTGGTTGAAGAAGATGGTTCAATCCTAATCACGCAAGAAGATTTGCTCGCTAATGCGCGTGACTTGGATGGAGACCAACTGACAGCACTGAACTTGGCAACGGATGATGAAAACATCACCATCACAGACAATGGTGACGGTACTTACACCTTAACACCAGATGCGGACTTTAATGGTGATATCACCTTTACGTTCGATGTGTCTGACGGCGATGATGTTGTCTCAACCAACCTTGAGTTATTGGTGTCACCAGTTAACGATGCGCCTGAACCACAAGATCAAGCGCTCACCATTGGTGAAGATGGTGTGCTGACCTTTACTGATGCGGATCTCCTAACAGGCGCTACCGATATTGAAGGGGATGACTTATCTGTTGAGGGCGTCACTTACACAGGCGCAGACGGTGTTCTTACTGACAATGGTGATGGCACCTACAGCTTCGCACCAAACGAGAACTTCAATGGCGACGTGAATTTCACTTTCGATGTTTCCGATGGCACGGATACCGTGACGGCAAATATCGATGTAACAGTGACGCCAGAGAACGATCCACCGGTTGCAGGCAGCACGGCTTACACCGTTCATGAAGACAATTCGATTACCATTAGTAACGAACAGCTGTTGGCTAACTCGTCTGATATAGAAGGCGAAGTGGCGATTGATAGCGTGAGCTACAGCGGTAACGATGGCGTGCTGGAAATCAACGGTGATGGTACGTACACCTTCTCACCAAACGAAAATTTCAGCGGCGAGGTGAGCCTAGATGTTGTCGTGGTAGATGAAGACGGTGCGACGGACTCAACCACCGCTGGCATTACTGTTCTTGAGGTGAACGATCCACCAATCGCAGGTGCGACAAGTTACTCTGTTAATGAAGACGAAGTCATTATCTTTACGGAAGAGCAACTGCTAGCGCAGTCAAGTGACGTGGAAGGCGACGTGAGCCTAGAAAGCGTCTCTTACAGTGGTAGCGACGGCATTCTAACGGCGAATGACGATGGCACTTACAGCTTCGCACCAAATGAAAACTTCAACGGTGGCGTAAGCCTAGACGTAGTCATCGCTGATGAAGACGGTGCAACTGCGACAACCAACGCGAACATTGATGTATTGCCAGTCAACGATGCTCCGGTATCTGGCGACTTGGCTTACAGCGTCGATGAAGACGGTTCAATCACATTGAGTCAAGAGCAGTTACTGGCTCAAGCGGGTGACGTCGACAGCGATAATCTAGAAGCAGTGAACTTAACCGCGGTAGCCAATGCAACCGTTGTTGAGAACCAAGATGGTAGCTTTACGATTACGCCTGATGCGAACTTCAATGGCGATATAGACCTAAGTTTCGACTTGATTGATAACGATGGTGCAAGCGTGGAAGTGGGCGTTGACCTAACGGTGAACCCAATTAACGATGCGCCGCAATCAACGCCAGTGAATATTGCTGGCACCGAAGATACCACCATTCTTATCACGCAGGACATGTTGCTTGCTAACGCGACAGACATCGATAACACCTACGACGAACTGTCTGCTGTCGACTTAGTGATTGATGAGCAATACGGTGACTTGCTAGACAACGGTGATGGTACTTGGTCATTCACTCCGGCTGAGAACTTCAATGGTGATGTGCCAATGTCGTTCGGCGTCAGCGATGGTGATTTAGTTACGCCGGTTGAAGGCAATCTAAACGTCGAAGCGGTTAACGATGCACCAGAAGCGCCAACCATCCAGATGCAAGGCGAAGAAGATGTGGTCATGGTGATTGACCCAGCTTACATCGCTGATCAAGTTACGGATCTTGATGGTGACGAAATCAGCGTAGAAAGCATCACGGTTCGTGCTCCTGCAAACGCGACATTAACTCAGCAACCAGATGGTATGTACCACTTGGTGACCACTCAAGACTTTAATGGTTTGGTGGAACTGGGCTACACCGCGACGGATGGTGAAGAAGTGGTTGAAGGCTCGTTGAATGTGGATGTTATTCCAGTCAACGATGCACCATTTAATGTGGGTAATGCCTTTATGGCAACCGACGAGGATGGCGCATTCACCTTCGATGCTGGCGACCTGATGAACTTGTTCGGCGATATCGACACTGAAAACCTAGTCGTATCACGCATTATCACCGCAGAAGGTGAAGATGGTGGTGACGTAACAGACAACGGTGACGGTACTTGGACATTCACACCGACTGGCGATTTTGCAGGGGTTTCTGACTTGCAAGTCGTGGTAAGTGACGGTGAGTTTGAGACGGTACTTGATGTACCAGTGTTTGTTCGCCCTGTTGCGGATGGCGCAGTCATCACAACCGACCATGATGGTCCGTTAGTCTTCGGTGAGGACGAAACAGGTCACCTAGGCTTGAATGTCGGTCTGATCGACGATTCAGAAACGCTAAGTAACCTAGTGATGACTGGTTTCCCTGTTGGCTTCGAAGTTACGGATGGTGTGAACACCGTTACCATCACGGAACCGGGTCAATACATCGACTTGAACGAGTGGGATATCTCAGACCTGCAAATGACGCCTCCGGCTGACTTTAATGGCGAGTTCTTCGTAACCGTGACCGCAACAACGGTGGATTATGGTGACGAGCCAGAAGAGTTCGAAGATGGCATCGATTCAGGTGACTTCGAAACCTTAGCGGGTGAGCCAGTTGTACTAACCGCAGATGACCTAATCGGATTGGCAGAGAATGTGGACGCTGACGCGGGTGATGAAGTGAAATTCGTTCACCTAGCTGATCGCAGCCAAGGTGAAATTGTCGATAACGGTGATGGCACATGGACATTCAATCCAGCACCAGGCTTTACGGGTGAAGCGGATATCGCTTACGTGATTGATAAAGACGGTGTGCTTCATGATGAGCAAACAGGCGTGGTCGTGAAAGAAGACGCACCACAAGAGAATGCTTCACCAGAAATCGACAGCATTTCTACCACAGAAATGGCAGCGGATGGCACCTTGTCGTTCACCAATGATGACATGCTATCGACCTTGAGCGATGCAGAAGGCGACAGCTTGAGCATTGAGTCAGTGAGCCTAATGGAAGGTCAAGGTGTGATAGAGACCGATAACCAAGGTAACTACCAATTCACACCAGCAGAAGGCTACACCGGAGATGTTCAAGTTGGCTTCATTGCAACTGACGGTGAAAACCGCATTGAGAGCTTCTTCAATGTCGACATCCAAGGTGAAGGTGAAACCACAACCAGCGAAGGCTACGCACTGGCTGATGATGGTTCACTAACACTAACGGAAGCGCAGTTGATTGATGAACTTGGCATTAGCCCTTCTGCAGAAGTGTTGGATGTCGCCGATGCAAACGATGCTGGTTTCTTTGCGAAATCAGGTGATGAAGAGTGGACATACTGGCCGAACGATGACTTCGATGGCAATTTGGCTATGGATGTTCAGGTCAACGACAATGGTGAAGTATTGACTCAGAATCTGAGCATCCAAGTTGCGGACGATTCAGCGCAAAGCGACGAGCCACAAATCCAAACTGCCCAAGCATCAGCAGAGCAGCAAGTTGGCGAAGCGCAACAGCCTGAAGAGCAAGCAGCAAACGGTGCAGACAGTGAAGAGGAGAGCGCAGCTGATGTGACTGCAGCACCAGGCGATACTATTTCTATCTCGGTTCCAGATGAGGTCAGTGGTAACGAATCGGTGGATTATGCAGAAATGTCCGGTCTACCTGATGGTGCATCGGTAAGCAACGCACTGGATAATGGCGATGGTAGCTTCACATTAAGTGGCAACCTCAACCAACCAGTATCAGTTGACCTACCAGAAGGTTACGAAGGTACGAGCGAAATCCAATTCCAAGGTTACGACGAATTGGGCAGCGCAGTAGAAGGTGCGAGTGGCACAGTTGAAGTTGAAGTCGATGATCAATACACCATGCAAGGTTCTGCTCAAGATCAGCAACCAGATATGGCGGGTATGGAATCTGGCGGCAGCGACTGGACAAGTGCAGGAGGTCAAGATCAAGGTGTTGACTTCACGGATGACTCTGGCAGCTTCGACTCGGATACTCAAACGGGTACTGACCAAGGCAACGATTTCGATCAAAGCTCAATGTAACCAGTCCTAGACGAGGGCAGTGTCATTGCTGCCCAAACCAAAGCCATGCAGAGCCTACTTTGCATGGCTTTTTTGTTGGGCTTCTTTCTATGAGCTCTAGAAAAAAACTTGGAAATTGAAAAAAGTATTCTTAGCTAGTTTATACCCAAGTAACCTCGAGATGTTAGGTTCAGCGAGAATGGCTTGGTTTGTAGACGCGGCGGCGATTTAAAGGTCTAGTGGGTCTAAATCAAGAATCGACAACAAAGTATACAAACCAAGACAGCTCGCCCTTCGGGAGCGTGTCATTGACTCGGTTTCTGTGTCAAACAACTTGGAAAGAGCTGACTATTACGCTGCGTTGTTTTCCTTGACCCCGAATCAATGACAACGCTCTGAATCCTGCATCTTGAAGTCACTTGGGTATAAGAGTCATTTACAAGGAGGAGCGACATGTACCGTTATGTCAGTTCACCAAAAGCGTCAAAGTACATAGTACCGCCACCACAGCATCGCGAGTTGTCGAGTATCGATGTACCGGAGTCAGAACTTGAGATGCGTGAAATTCTGAACAATTGGTTTGCCGATGGATTGGCGCCCATCATTGAAAATGAGGACAATGACATCTCTGCTAATGAGCAACAGCGCTTTGAGCAGCTCAGTCGCACGGTGGGCGTGTTACTGCGTAATAAAGATTACTACTTCGCCACTAAGCGGATTCTTTCGTTGTGGGAGCAAGACTGCTTAGAAACGACTTACGTTAATTATCTGATTTTACGTAGTGAGCGCATACCATACTTCGAATAAGCCCTATTTATAGGCTTAAAATAGTGGTTTACATGGTTTTCTTAGTAACTTTTGACACCTGTATTTAACATTTTTGTAAACATCGTTATATTTAAGGCTCATCGTTGTCAGGAGTTTATGGATGAACCTTACGATATCAGGGAAGTTGCAGCTCAGTTTTGTGCTGCTAGCCGTACTTTTTATGGCATCAGCGGTATTCACGTATCGCAACGTCACTACCGTAGAGCAATACGCCTCTTCGTTACTTAAATCCGATTTACCGACCGTCGACACCAGTCGCGGTATCCAACAGTCCGTTCAAGCGTCGCTGTCCTCGATTCGAGCCTACATGTTGCTAGGTGGCGATGAAGAGGCGAGCGCACGTCTGAGTGAGGACGTGCGTAATATCATGGCATCTACAGACGAGTCGCTTCCAACGTTGCAGGCGTTGATCTCTGAACAGGATTTTCAAGCGATCCAAAGCCAGTGGGACGCGGTAAAAGTTTCTCTAAACAAGCTGATTGAACTTAGCCACAGTGATGAGAACTTACCCGCACACAACCTCTTTATTAACGAAGCGGCACCCATTGCAGAAGTGGCACTTGACCAGCTTCAAAGCTTAATCAACGAAGAGTCAGGAAACCCATTCGGTGGAGACAGAAAACGTCTGTTCAAAGTTTATGCCGACAGCTATACCTCGCTCGCCAATGCACTGTCTGCACTGCGAGATTTCCTGTTATACGGGCAGCAAGATCACCTAGACAAATACCACGACTTGATTAAATACCACAATCAATCTGTGGCGGAAATCGATAGCAAACTCGACAGACTTACTGATAACGACCAATCTTTGTGGTCACTGTTTAAAGAAATGCAGCAACTGTACTTTCCTTTAGCAGAGCAGGTAATTGCATTGCGTCAATCGCCAGAGTGGAACGAATCAAACTTGTTAATGGCGAATGAACTGTTGCCAGCAGCGGATGCACTAGACCAAAGCTTAGAAACGATCGTATTGGCTCAGCAAAGTCGTGCAGATCAAAGTGGACAGGGCATTAATCAGTCGATCAAAAACGTACTCACCACCATGCTGATTGCCGCGGCATTGGTTTTGTTTGCCGCAGTAGCGATTTCAAAATACATGGGCAACACCATTGGTCGCCGAGTGAAAAACTTATCGGAGCGTGCAAAGACGATCGCTTCAGGGGACGTTTCTCAGCCTCCGTTAACTGTTGTTGGGAAAGATGAATTGGCAGACCTTACCGATTCGATTAACCGCATGAACCAATCGTTAGCGAGCATCGTGGCAGGGGTGAGTGAGAAAGCGCACCAAGTGGATACCAGTATGGGGGCTTTGTTGGAATCGGCGCAAGTCACTTCATCGAATGTAGAACAGCAACAGACCAGCATTGTTGAAATGGGAAGCCAATTGGATGAAATCGCTTTAGCCGCGCGTAACACCCTAGATCAAGCCAACCAATCAGTGCAGAAGCTTTCTGATTCAAAAGGCGAGATTGAACAAGGTCGTGATGCTTTAGAGCAAAACAAAGTCACTATGGAAAGTTTGCACGGCAGCATTGAAACCGCGAGTACGCAGGTGACGCAGTTAAGCAAAGAGAGCGAAGCCATTGGCCGAGTTACAGAGGTGATTGAAGGCTTAGCAGAACAAACTAACTTACTGGCATTGAATGCCGCGATAGAAGCAGCGCGTGCGGGTGACCAAGGACGAGGCTTTGCGGTTGTGGCGGATGAAGTACGTATGTTAGCGACTCGCACTACTCAATCGACGACAGAAATCAACGGTATCATCAATGCGATTCAACGCTCGACCAATTCGGTGGTAGAGGAGATTGAACACAGTCAATCACTTGCGGAGCAGGGCGCTGAGCACATTGAAAAAGCGGTAACTCGTTTGCTTGTTACTACTGAGCAAATAGGTTCCTTGAATGAGCAAATGGCAGAACTTGCAGCAGCGGCAGAGCAGCAATCTCATGCGACCAATTCGATCACTGGATTGATGTCCGGTATTACTCAATCAGTGGATGAAGTTTCGAATAACAGCCAACGTGCATCAGAGACATCATTGCAAGTAAAAGAGCAAGTTACTGAGCTGAATCAACAGATGGCAACTTTCAAAACGGCGTAGATAAGGTTTACATCTTTCATCGACTTTTGAACGTTAACCAAATAGTAAAAAAGCCCCAATCCTTTTTACACAAAAAGGGTTGGGGCTTTTTGTTGGATGATACGCCGATATTCGTCTGCTTGCTCATTGGATTTGGCTATTTAAATCATAGCTAAAACCAAATTCTCTTCGCCGAGCCGGAGTCGTAATATGACTCCATCGGCAGCAAATACTGCAAAAGAATTTTTAAACTTTATACCAATCCCGGTAAGAGAATCGTTCGTTACTACGATTGGTATCATCCTTCTAGGAGCAAGATTATGAACAAACAAGTAAGCCTAATTGGTCTAGACAGCGAACAATCAGCACAACTAGCTCAACAGCTCAATCAACTGTTAGCGCATTACCAAGTGTTGTACATGAACTCTCGCGGTTACCACTGGAACATTAAAGGTGCGCAATTCTTCGAACTGCACGTAAAATTTGAAGAGATCTACACTGATCTACAAACAAAAATCGATGAGCTTGCAGAGCGTATTCTAACTTTGGGTCACACGCCAGCGCACGCATTCAGCAACTACTTGGAAGCAAGTGAAATTAAAGAACATCAAAACGCTACTTCTGGTGAGGAGTGTGTACAAGGTCTGGTTCAAGGCTTTAGCGTTCTGCTTCTAAAACAGCGTGAGATTCTACAAAACGCGGGTGAAGCAGATGACGAAGGTACAGCGGCATTGATGGGTGACTACATCCGTGAGCAAGAAAAATTAATGTGGATGCTTAACGCTTACCTACAAGGCTAAGCAGCGCATCACCCAAGCAATCCTTGGGAACGCATGAAACAATCGGGAATAAGTCATAAGGGGCACGCTGGTGCCCCTTTTTTTGTTTGCGTGTTTTATGTGTGTGCTTTATTTGCGTGGTAAGGATTGGAAATGGCTCAGTAAATCGCTGAGTTCATTAAGCGCCAACGAGGCTGAGTCATTGAAGGTTTCTTGATTCCCATGGTGCACAAGGCAAGAGGGCATCTGCGCGTTATACGCTGCCTGCAAGTCGTAAAGGTAATCGCCGACATAAAGCACTTCATCAGGCATCAAACGCCACTCTTTCGCCAATACCTGCAGAGACAAAGGGTCTGGCTTGGGCGGGAAGCATTCACGAGTGATGACTCGTTCTACTGAGATTTGGTTGTGCTCTAGTTTGCGCTGAGTGGCGATTTGGCAGTTGCGCGTCACGATAGCGGTTTTGATTTCATTTTGATGCAAGTGGGCGAGCAATTCATGGCAGCCAATCATTGGAGCAGACTGCTCAGCATCAGAAATCTCGTAATCAAATATCACGTTATGAGCGTGCTCTCGATGATGAGGATGCTCAAGTGCGTCGACAAAATCCAATAGATCTTCACTCTGCGGACAGCCAAGCTGTTGTCGCAATTCGCCGAAGTTCATATCAGAACTCACCAAGGTGTTGTCCAAATCAAACACCACGGCTTTAATTTTATCGAGCTGTAAAGGGAATGGAATCATAATGACCTCGTACAACTTAACCGAACTATCGTTTTAAAAAACAAAAGGTTATTGTTAAGTTTAGATTCTTCTGCTTAGATTGTACGAAAATAAATCACTAGTACGTCACAAATTAAATAGTCTTAACGATTTTAGTGTTTGATTACCTTTCCTCAAGACGAAAGATTTTGCCGCTGTCGGTAGAAAAGTAGATATAACCATCGGGGCTGATGGTTATATCTCTTACTCGCTCACCAAGATTCTCCATCAATCTTTTTGATTCGGTGAGCTTGCCATTCTCAATAGAAACCACGTTGATGTGCGCCAGCTTCAAGGCACCGGCGAGGATTTTTCCGTCCAACTCTGGGTATTTATCACCACGGTACAAAATCATATTACTGGGTGCGATAGAAGGGACGTATACCAGCTTGGGATCTTCCATTCCCGGTAACGACTTAGCTTCACCGACGTCCAACGGACCCCAATATTCTTTACCATGAGAGACTTTTGCCCAGCCGTAGTTCGCGCCTTTCTTGATTAGATTAATTTCATCGCCGCCGCGTGGTCCATGTTCAATAGACCACAGCTGTTTTGTTGCTTCGTCGTAAAACATACCTTGTGGGTTGCGGTGCCCGTAACTCCATATCTCAGGACGAGCTTGGGAAGGTTTGAATGGGTTGTCTTGAGGAACCGAACCATCAAGGTTAAGGCGCACAATACTACCAGCATGGGTTTGACTGTCTTGCCCATTATCACGTTCGCCACGGTCACCGATTGAGAAGTAAACTTTATCGTCTACAAATGAAATTCGACTGCCGTAGTGGCGACCCGTGTCGGTGATGGCATCAGCAACAAAGAGATCGTTCCAACCCACAAGTTGATTGTTTTGCAATTGCGCCGTCGCTAACGCCACCGTATTGCCTTTACTTGTGCGCTTGCTGTAGGTAAAGAAGAGTTGCGGGTTTTGCGTATCGGCATTCGGTGCGAGCGCAACATCCAATAAGCCGGCTTGTCCACTGGTGTTCACATCGGGGACGTTAAACAGCTTTTGAGGTTTGCCTGTGGTGATATCCAGCAACGAAACCGTACCGTTCTTTTGATTGACGATAACGCGTTGATTATCTAAGAACTCGATCCCCCAAGGGATCTGAAATCCACTCGCCACTTCGTTGGCGCGGTATTCGGCAGTGTTGGCAGAAAAGGATAAACAAGCGAGTAGGGTGGCAGCAATCGTTCTCATGGTTCCTTCCAATATGAATCGTGTTAATACTTAAAAGCTAACACTAAAAGACTATGTTTGGCAGAGATTCACTTGTATATGAATGTAAAAAATCCCCGATACGAGATCGGGGATTGAATTAAGGCTAGAGAATTGTTTATGTAGCGAGATTACATCGCTTCTTCGAAGATCTTAGAGATTTCTTCGTGAGTTGCTTGTTTAGGGTTAGTGAAACCACAAGCGTCTTTCAGTGCGTTGTCTGCTAGTGTTGGGATGTCTTCTAGTTTCGCACCAAGCTCTTTAATACCTGCTGGGATACCCACATCTTTCGCTAGAGTAACGATAGCGTCGATTGCTGCCGCTGCACCTTCTTCAGCAGACATGCCCTCTACGTTTACGCCCATTGCTTTTGCTACGTCACGTAGACGCTCAGGACATACTTGCGCGTTGTAACGCTGTACGTGAGGTAGAAGAATCGCGTTACAAACACCGTGTGGAAGGTCGTAGAAACCACCTAGCTGGTGTGCCATTGCGTGTACGTAACCTAGAGAAGCGTTGTTGAACGCCATACCCGCCATGAACTGTGCGTATGCCATTTGTTCACGAGCTTCTAGATCTTCACCGTTTTTCACTGCTGTGCGTAGGTAAGCTTGGATAAGCTCAATCGCTTTGATTGCTACTGCATCAGTGATTGGTGTTGCCGCGATAGATACGTAAGCTTCAATCGCGTGAGTTAGGGCATCCATACCTGTTGCCGCAGTTAGCGAAGCAGGTTTAGCGAGCATTAGCTCTGGATCGTTTACCGAGATAAGCGGTGTTGTGTGCTTATCAACGATAGCCATCTTAATGTGACGCTCTTCGTCAGTGATGATGCAGAAACGCGTCATTTCAGATGCAGTACCCGCCGTCGTGTTGATCGCGATAAGTGGCATCATTGGTTTTGCAGATTGGTCTACGCCTTCGTAATCTGCGATTTTGCCGCCGTTAGAAGCAACAAGCGCGATACCTTTCGCACAGTCGTGTGGTGAACCGCCGCCTAGAGAGATAACGAAGTCACATTCGTTATCAGTAAGAAGTGCTAAGCCGTCGTTAACGTTGCTGATAGTTGGATTTGGTTGAGTGCCATCAAACACAACGGTTGCTACATCGCGCTCAGTGAGAAGGTCTTGAACTTGTTTGACTACACCGATTTGGTTAAGGATCTTATCCGTAACGATCAAACCTTTTTTAAAGCCTTGAGATTGGATGCTGTCTGCTGCGTCTTTCAAACAACCAGCGCCCATTAGGTTTACCGTAGGGATAAAAAATGCACTTGTCATATTGGATAGCTCCGTCGTTATTTTTAATAATCTTTCTTAATTTGCCATTTACTGTCGCACATTCGTTTCCAGATTGAAGTTGATCTAAAGCAAGTTTACCCACTTAGAGGTACTTGCAAGAGAAAAACTGTGACAGTGATCTTGTTGCACTGCGTATAAGTGCAACACTGATATAAAGTAGAACAAATATGAAACTATGGACGCAAACGATTGGCAGAAATTGACTTCTGACGCGGATATATCTCTAAATTCGACTAAAGTATAAAAAATCCCCATTAATAACTTAATTATCAATGGGGATAGGGAAGTGTTTTATAAGCTAACTACTAATAATTACGCTATTTTAATCAGTTTTGATACTAACTTTTCGATACCTGAAGCCGCTTGAGAGATATTCTCTGCCAACATGTAAGCAGGGGTTGAAAGTACGAGGTGTTTTTCATCAAAAACGATGTCTTCGACAGGGCACGTGGTGTGTTCACCGCCCATTTGATTAAATGCTATTGAGACTGCCTCATCGTTGCCTACCGTTCCTTTCACGCCTTGCTCATAAATCATCGGAATAATGACAGGAGAAATACACAGATAGCCAGCTGGTTTTTTCGCATTAGCAAACGCGCGACAAGCTTGAGCTACGTGTGTGTTAATGGAGCACTCCGCACCCGAAACAGCGAAGTCGGTTAAGTTTTTCGCGGCACCAAACCCACCTGGAAGCAGTAGGGCATCGTATTCATCGACGTTAAGTTTGGCGACATCGTCAATATTTCCGCGTGCAATACGAGCTGATTCGATCAATACGTTACGTGTTTCATCCATTTCGTCACCAGTTAGGTGATTGATGACGTGGAGTTGGTCAATGTTAGGTGCAAAGCAGTGCCAAGTTGCACCTGCCTTCTCGATGGCGTAGAGCGCCAACACTGCTTCGTGGATCTCAGAACCGTCGTAAACGCCTGAACCACTTAAAATGACTGCGACTTTTTTCATGTTTGGATTCCTTTACTCTGAACGTTCCTTAGATTGCTCTTCGCTATCTAGACCATGCGTTTCCGAATGTGTTTTAACGTTTTCACTCTCGTTGTCATCTTCATCATAGTAGCGCACAACAAAGGGTGTAAGCATAACACTAGAGGGCAGAAAATGTTTCATATCGACTCCAACGGCTTAATAGAATGATTTTTATACTGATTTTTATAAAACAGTACGTTGAACCTGATCATTTTTGAGTTAAGCTGACGTTTCCTTTGGCATTCGTGAGTGGTAGGTCACATGAAATCAGTGCAATTTCGTTTCACACTTTATGGTTGTATCGCGATTCTCTCTTGGAGTTGTCTGCTTGGCATCGCGAGGTTGGTTACGGAGAGTTTAGGTCCTGTAGGCGGGGCAGCCATGTTGTACTCTCTTAGCTCTGTTTTCCTTCTTATCGTGGTCGGTATTCCAAAGTTGTCTTACTTTTCTCCCAAGTATCTTGCGCTTGGTGGTGCGATGTTCGTCTGTTATGAAATATTTCTCGCTCTATCTTTGGGATATTCCAACTCGCGCGCGCAGGCAATTGAGGTGTCGATTGTCAATTACCTTTGGCCCGCACTGACGGTTTTATTTGCGGTCCTTGGCAGCAATAAAAAAACAAACTGGTTGCTTTATCCCGCAGTTACGCTGGCGTTTGTTGGGGTTGCTTGGACTGTGAGCGGTGAGAATGGCTTATCCATAACTCAGATCATGTCCAATGTTAGTAGTAACCCTCTGGTGTATTTTATGGCTTTCGCTGGCGCGGTTATATGGGCTTTTTATTGCAACTTAACCCAAAGGCAGCAATCTAAACATAATGCGATTACCCTGTTTTTTATTGCAACAGCTGTTTCGCTTTGGGTCAAATACGCGTTTACGGATGAGCCACCAATGACATTCAGTTGGGAAGCGATGGGGTACTTAGTGGCCTCTGCGGCTTTAATGGCTGGTGGTTATGGTTTATGGAATATCGCGATCGTTGGCGGCAATATGGTTTTTCTCGCCACCTTGTCTTACTTCACACCCATTTTTTCCGCTTTATTTTCTTCCATTATTCTTGGCGTAACTCTGAGCCATAGCTTTTGGCAGGGCGTTGTGATGGTAACGGTGGGCTCGCTGATGTGTTGGTTAGTCACCAAAGAGAAGCGCGAAGCGGCTGGGTAAGTTACCAACGAGATCAGAGAATTTAAGTGAGCAACGAACAGATCTCCCTTGCGAGCTGTATTCGAATACGAAGAAACTAAATCGAAAAAATTAAAAAAGCTCCCGAGATTGGGAGCTTTTTATTGAGTTTTAACGGCTCTTTGGTGGCACTCTAATAAGCGACGTTCAAGTGTAGTTGAAGCTTGAATCTGTGCTTCGACAGTCGCTTGATAAGCTGCTTACGAGTGTGCTCTAGTGTATCAAGCTCCAATGTGTCGTCATCAATATGTACGTCCACATTTACTCGTAGCTCTTGGCCCACCTTCGTTACGCCAGCCAGTTTCAATTGATGCTCAGTTACTTTTTCAATCTCAAGAACATCTTTGCCAACGCTCTGACACAGCTCTTTGCTTGGTGCCATCATTAGTAGTTCACGTAAGGCACCTACTAGCATATCGAACGGTACTTTGAGGAAGTAAAAGCCCATTAAAACCATCATCATGGGGTCGGCATATACCGCATACTCAGAGAATGGCGTTAGTGAAACAGCCCAAGCCGAGATAAATCCTACGGTCACCGCCACACTCAACAAAGTATCCATTTGCCACTGTTTTTTCTCCGCTTCAATCAAGCCTGATGAGAAGCGGCGGCTGCGTTTCGCCATAAACCACCAAGCGTAACCACAACCGATAACATTCACGATGCCGAATAAGGTCGCAATAGAAGCATCGACCTCGCGACCTCCAGACATCAATGCTGATATCGCAGAGTAGAGAGAGAAGCTTACAACCACTAAAATGACGGCTGCTTTTATCGCAATAACGATTGGTTCTAAGACCGCTTTTCCAAATGGGAATACAGATTTTGAAGGCTTGTTAATATAGTAAGAAGCGGCCAGTGACAATAAAGTTAACAGTAAGCTGACCAAAGAGTAAACACCGTCAAACACGATGACAATTGATCCTACAAGCAAGCCAAGTACCATACCACCAGCAGCGAACCCAGATGCCAAAAGGGCTGAAATGGTTAGAATACGGTTTTCGTTTTTGCTTGTCCTGTCACACATAAAAGATGCCTTTGAATTTTAATACCTTACTATTCTTCGCTCATAAGGTAATTTAGGCAACCACAAAGTGACCAGTAACTAATCTAAAAAATTGCGTTTTTATTTATATCCCTATAAAACAATGGCTTACTGTGATTTTTTGGTGTCAGTAAAATTGACGCTCACTGATAAAATGTTTAGAAGTCAAATAAATACTCGCTCAATTTATCTGCTAACCACGTCATTGCTGGATGCTCAGTATGGCCGTTAGGTGAAAACATACAGTAGTCTTCTTGCGTCAATCCGTATGTGTGTTTGATAACGGCGAGCTTCTGCTGACGAAGGTAATGGCGGATTAATGGTTCTGGAAGCACGCCCCAAGCGTCTTCTTCTAAGATGGTGTTCAGCATGTAGTCAAAACTCGAAAAACCAATATATCGAGTCGAGAAAGGTTGCAGTTCAGGGTTGTCTTTCTCATTTAGGTACACCATTAGTGCTTGCATCTGACTACGTAGATCTTCGTCTGAGACACGGCGCATCTTACTTAGGCGGTGTTCTACACTGCATACTGACATCATACGTATCTTGCCTAATGGGTTATATACGATACGAGGATCGTCTACTCGCTCATAATCAACGCCGAAAGCAAAATCTACTTGGTGGGTACTGACCAAGTTGGCTAAGTCGCCACTGGATGCCAAGATTAAGTTGAAGGTTGTTGAAGGAAAGCGGTTATTCAATGTATGAGATAATTCTTGCCAGAGATCATCAGGTAAGGAGTCGTCACGTGCTACCCAAACTTCCGCGTTAAACCCTTCCGAGATTTGAGCGCAGGTCTTTCTGACCCGTTGTGCGATGATAAGTAGGTGTTCGCAATCTTTGTAAATGGCTTTCCCAGCTTCAGAGAGGGTGAGCTGGTTGCCAGTTCGGTTAAACAATTCAACGTCGAGATCTTTCTCTAATGCCTTAATCGACATACTGAGTTTGGTACGATTGCAGTCGAGTTGCCTTGCCGCTTCAGAAACAGAACCACACTCAGCGATGGTGCAGAAGGCTTCTACTTGAGTTAAGTTCATGATTTGACACAACCAATAAATGAATTCAAATAATTTGGGTATTATGCAGATGCGCTCCCAAAGCCATGAAAGATTATCGAAAAAAACGCGAATCCGCCAGATAAGTCTATGGTCTTTTAACGGTTTTGCGGTAATCTATGTGGGTTACAAAAAGTGAACATGGAGGCCACGATGGCACAAGATTGGGACGGCTTAGCAAAAAACTGGGAATCAAATCCAGCAACAGAGCAATTTGCGCAGTCGGTGTTTGAGCAGTTACAACAGCTAACTCAGCTTGATGGCATTAAAGTACTAGATTTTGGATGCGGAACAGGGCAGTTAAGTCAACGATTGTCACCGATGGTTAAAGACATCGTAGCATTAGACGCATCGGAAGCCATGATTGAGGAACTCGATAAAAAAGAGCTCGTCAACGTAGAACCTGTGGTAGATGCATTATCTCGCGGCTTGGTTGCTCAGCACCCTGCGTTTCGTGGACAGTTCGACTTGGTGGTTGCATCATCAGTTTTAGCGTTCGTGGAAGACTTAGACGCGTCATTAACGATCTCACATTCTCTACTTAACCACGGCGGCTATTTTGTTCATTTTGATTGGATTGCAGAATGTGAACAAGACGGTTTTACCCTTGCGAAGTCTGAGCGTGCACTGAAAGAAGCGGGTTTTACTGAAGTTGAATCGCAACACGTTTTTGACATTACATCTGATGGTAAAACAATGTCGGTATTAATGGGGCTTGGTCGTCGCTAATACTGCTGAATAAAGAACACAAAATGACAAAAGCGAGCTAACAAGCTCGCTTTTTTCTTATCTGCTGAGGGTATATGTAACTTCACTTGCTCTAAACAAGTCGTCGTGGTGCAGGCAAGGACATACTCGAACAACTAAGTCTTCGGAGGTTATTTTGAGACGACTATCCTGCGTATCTCCTCCAGCACTTCAGGGTTGGCTATTGCGCCTAAATTTTCGACGTTTCGGTTGTTAACGACTTGCTTAACGGCTAACTCGACCAGCTTTCCTGAGCGTGTCTTAGGTATATCGCTTATTGCGTAAATCGCACTAGGTACATGCCTTGGAGAACATGCAGACTTTAGCTGTGCTTTGATGGAAGCGATCATCTCGTCATTGAGCTCTACCCCTTTGACTAATTGGACAAACAGCCATACTTGTTCGTTGCGATCGACTTCTTTTCCTACTGCGATCGAATCTAGAATACCGTCTATACAGTTCACTTGCTGATAGATTTCGGCCGTGCCGATTCTTACGCCACCGGGATTCAACGTAGTATCACTTCGACCATAAAACACGTATCCCCCAACGCTGGTCTGTTCAACATCATCGCCGTGGTGCCAAATATTGTCGAATTTATCCCAATAAGCGCGATGATATCTCTCACCGGTGTCGTTCCAAAAGCCAGCAGGGAAGTTGGGTAATGAATTGGCACAAACCAACTCACCGCGATCTCCCATTACGCTATTACCTTGTGGGTTAAAGACTCGGACATCGACCCCTAACCCTGCTGATTGGCACTCTCCCCGATAAACGGGAGAAATAGGGTTGCCTAATACAAAGCAGCCACAAATGTCTGTTCCGCCAGAAATCGAGGCGAGGTGTACATCTTCTTTAATGTGCTGATAGACATAATCAAACTGTTCTGGATACAGAACAGAGCCCGTTGAGCAAATGGTTTTCAGACTTGGAAATGCATCACTTTTCTGCGGAGAAAAAGATGCTTTTTCCAGCGCCTCTAGGTATTTTGCTGAGGTTCCAAACAGCGTCACTTCGGCTCGTTCTGCGAGGTCCCAGAGCACATCATGAGTGGGGTAAACAGGGCTACCATCAAAAATCACCAAACATGCACCGCTCGCGAGTGAAGAAACGTGCCAGTTCCACATCATCCAACCGCAGGTCGTGTAATAAAACACGCGTTCGTTCGGTTGAATATCGCAATGCAGTTGATGCTCTTTCAAGTGATTAAGCACCGTTCCGCCGACGGAATGAACGATGCATTTCGGTTTGCCTGTTGTGCCTGAAGAATAAAGCACAAATAGCGGATCGTTAAAATTCACACGAGTAAAAGTCAGCGCTTCGGGTGTGTATTGATTCAGGACGTTTTGCCAATCTTGGGTGCAGACATCGCATTCAAAAATGTGTGGTTTAAGGTAGCTAATTTGGCAAACTTGTTTAAGACCTTCAAGATGATCCGCAATATGCTGGTTTTTCTCTGACATATCGAAAGTTTTGCCATTGAATGTATAGCCATCACAAGTAAACAGGATTTTGGGTTTCACTTGACCAAAGCGCTCCAAAACGCTTTCGACGCCAAAATCAGGTGAGGTGGAAGTCCAGGTCGCCCCTAAACTGGTGGTTGCTAGCATGGCTATCACCGTTTGAGGTAGGTGAGGTAAATAACCAGCGACGACATCACCTTGCTTAATTCCACATTCTTTCAACCATTGCTGCACACTCGAAACTTCTTCGCACAATTGTTTCCAGGTGTAGGTCTGTTTTTCTTCACGTTCATTTTCAAACCAAATAGCGAGATCATCGGGTTGGTGACACGCGTAGGTTAGCAAATTTTCGGCGTAGTTAATTTGTGCGTTTGGGAACCATTTTATATCCCTATTTTCAACAGGTTGCTGCCAGCGACTTTCTGCTCGCTCTTTTATGGTCTCTCCCTGAGTGCCAATGACGTCGCAGAATAGCCAAACTTCCTGCCAAAATTTTTCTGCATGATCGAGTGACCATTGATGCAGATCAGCGAAGCTTTCAAGGGTACTTCCTTGTCGATTAATGTGTTCAATAAACTGTGTAATGTTGGCTTCTTCGATACGACTTTCGCTCGGTTGCCATACTTTGCTGCTCTCGCGCATAGGTCCCTCTATAACAAAGTGATAACAGGTTCTAGTTTGAGAGGAATACACGATAAAGTCAAACAAGCCAGATATTATATCGTGTCATAAAAATCATGCAGTTACGATGCATTGTAAACAATATGTTACATCGGGATGATGCTGAGAAAATCGCGCAGGGATTGGAAGCTCTTAAGACTACAGATAGGCTTAATGTAAAGGATTTGTTAATGGAGATGAGCCATGACCCAGTATCGTTCTAAACCCGTAAACCAGGAAGGCAGGGTTGAATGGAGCCGTGAAGAAGACGCCATTTGGCGAGATTTGGTAACACGACAAATGGGTGTGATCCAAAACAGAGCTTGTGAGGCTTATTTACACGGTTTGACGCTGCTTGATTTACCTCAAGACCGCGTTCCTCAGTTACCAGAAATTAATCGTGTCTTGATGGAGACAACAGGTTGGCAAGTGGAGCCCGTTCCCGCGCTTATTGATTTCGACCGATTTTTTAATCTACTCGGTAATAAGCGCTTTCCAGTCGCCACATTCTTGCGTACAAGAGATGAGTTCGATTACTTACAGGAGCCAGATTTCTTCCACGAAATATTTGGTCATTGTGCGATGTTAACCAACCCAGACTTTGCTGCATTTACCGAGCATTATGGTCAACTAGGGCAAGCCGCTACCCCAAAACAAAGAGCCTATCTCGCTCGCCTCTACTGGTTTACCGTAGAGTTTGGCTTAGTGAAAGAAGGGGACAAAACCAAAATTTACGGTGGTGGTATTCTTTCATCTCCTGGCGAAACCCTCTACGCATTAGAGAGTGATGCAGCAATTCGCGACCCATTTGAATTACAAACTGTGCTGAGAACGCCTTATCGTATCGACATCATGCAACCGAAGTACTACGTGATTGACGACTTTTCTCAACTTTTTAAAATCAGTCAGTTAAATTTATTGAAACAAGCCGATCTAGCGATTGAAGCTGGACTGCTTCCTCCACTTTTTGAACCAAAGGAACCTGCTCATGTTGAATGAACAAAAATGCGAAGCTTGTAGTATCGATGCCATTGCACTAAGCAAAGAAGAACAACAGTCTCTGCTTCTGCAATTGTCTGATTGGCAGATCATTGAAAGAGAAGATATACCTCAACTAGAAAAGGTGTATAAATTTAAGAACTTCAAACAAGCATGGGCTTTCAGTAACAAAATCGCGGAACTGGCAGAAGATGAGTTCCACCATCCTTCTATTTTGTTGGAATGGGGTAAGGTTACCGTAACGTGGTGGAGTCACTCTATCAAAGGTCTGCATAAAAACGATTTTATCTGCGCATCAAAGTGTGACGCGCTAGCATCGGCAGAGTAGGACATTACCTCATACAAAAAAACGCCCGGCTTACGTCGGGCGTTTTGGTTCTAAATGACTTTTACATTACTTTATAGATTGATTCGGAAGACGGATGTCGTGCCCGATACCTCATTGCCAACGGCGATAAAATGACCACCATTACGGGTAAAGTAATTAATGGATTCTGGACCTAAATCGCCTGCTTTTGGATTGTAAGTGTCGTTCGCGCATTCGCCATCTTCCACTTCAGTACAAACTGGTTGGCTGTAATCACGACGGTTTACGTAATGCAGGAACTGCGCTTGTTTCGGGTCTGTGATGTCATAAATCATGATGCCGCCTTGACGCTCCAAGCCGATGAACGCGTAATGACGACCATTGATTTGTGCTACTTCAATTGCCTCTGGCTCAATGCCTTTGTCGTCACTGCGGTCATCCCCACTGTCATTGCTATCGTTGGTGCTGTTGAAGTTCTTACCTTCATTCATTAATGCGATGGTTGCGAAATCGTCACCACTATCGAAAACCAACTTGCCGTTTTCATCCCAAATCGAGAATGAACGCGCGCCAAATGATTGAACATTCTCTTGTGCAGAAAGCGTTTGTTCCGGCTTAATCACTTTTAAACGCGCGAGTTGTTTGTTGTCTTTTAGTGCCTCTGCCAATGGGTGTTCTGCTGCCACTTTCAGCTTCTTACCGCGCACTTCATCAATATGGCTTAAACAGGTTCCTTGCTCAGATGTATATTCATCTGTACCGAGGTAATCGTCTTCATCCCACATAAAGCCAGCTTTGTCGCACAGTTCTTGAGTGGTTGTGAATCCGTACTCACGCCCGTCGCCTTCATTTGCAGATACGATGTAAGTACTCCCATTCACTGAGTAGCTGTCGATAGTGTCAGGCATAAATAAGCCAACCAGTTGTGGGTAGCTTTTCAAGTTCCCAATGATTTTGTCTTTGTTGGATGCATCGAGTTTAGCGCCCGACCAAGACTTCTCACCTAAGCCAACAATTTTTTCTACCGATTTGCTCTCTGGATTGACGATTGCCATGGCGTTATTTTCTTGTAGCGCGACATAGATTTTACCGTTATCTGCAAAAGTGAGGTATTCAGGCTCTAGATCTTGTGCGACGGTGGCGTTTGGCCCCGAAATACGCACATTCATTGGGAGCTCTGCTTTTCGTGAACCATCAAATTCGTTAAAGCCAATTTGTGTCACTTCTGCTTGAGTAACACCAAGGCTCAGATCGATCAAAGTGATACTACCTTCAGGGTCAATGCTGTAATCGCTGTTTGGTTCTCCTTCATTAGCGGTTGCGATGTATCGGCCATCTTTTGAGAAGCCAACCATGTCTGGCAATGCGCCTGTTGGGAAAGTCGTGACTAATGACAAATCGTCGGAGCGGTACAAGCCAACAATACCATTCGCTTGTTTATTACTGTTTTCAATCGCAACTGCTACCAAACCATTGAATACAGCGACACTGTTTGCTGCGCCAATTTCAATGCCCGCTGCTTCGCCAGCGCTGTTGAGATCGATGAATGCGCTTTGCGTTGGTACGCCGTTGTCATCCATAGACATTACATCGACACGTTTTGCTTGAGCATTAACCACATAGAGCTTATCTGTACAAGCGTCATAACTGACGATTTCAGCTGCCGATGTGTCGAATGGAGCATCAGCAACGGATGTTCCGATAAACGTTAAACCTTGAATTGACGTTTCCCCAGTAACGGGGGCAGTGGTAGGTTTGCATTGTGTAGCGAATGAAGCCACGGTATCTTCGGGTTGTGATGAACACGCGATGGCAAGTGATGACAATGCGAGTACACCGATTGCCTTTAAAGGGGTGATCATGATATCTCCTTATCAATCCGATAGGTTGTCAATCAGCATGGGTTTTATGCTGCTGTCCATTTCCGCAACTGGAATGATAGAGCGCTGAATGACGTTTGATTTGGTAAGGCTCTGAATATATGTATGATTGATGACTCTTATATTGGCTTTTTATGAAACTAATGCGTCATCAATATGATGAAGTAGGGATAGAGGAATAATGGAATTAAAATCGTTTTTAGATTTATTGGCAGCGTCACCAGAGCAGGTCGAATTTGAAGCAACGATGGCGGTGATCGAAGATAACTATACGTTTGAGCCAACCGCTTTTGTAAATGGTGAGACACAAAACAATGCAGGCGAGAACAACGGTTCGTGTAAGATCTTCGCTTTCGGTTTGCTAAACAACCTAGACAAAGAAGCGACGCTAGCCTGCTTTGGCCGTTTTTATCGTGAAGATGTATTGCAGCATCCAGAGAACAGCGATCACCAGAATATTCGTAATTTTATGGTGACAGGGTGGGAAGGCATTAAGTTTGAAGCGTCCGCTTTAACCGCTAAATAAACACCAGTCAGAAAACGATGATCAGTAAGCCAGTCGTATTACGCGACTGGCTTTTTTCTAGACATTTTCGGCACAAACACAGCTGGTTGGCGCTTGGCTTGGGTAAATCACGGGTTTCAATAGTAAAGCACCAGCATGTCTCTTTGCCTGCGGCGATATCACAATGGGCTTGAGTCCCGCACTCAGGACAACTGTGCGTTGAATCTTCTCCTGCGATTTGTTCGATAATCGCATCTCGTTGGAGATCGGTTTTGTCTTTCCATTGGATGATTTCATCCATCGTCCGGTGACAACCAGAGCATATTCCGGCGTTATTTTTACATGCTGCTCGACAAGGTGACTTCATTGCTTTCTCGTTCTCATTTTTTATGCCGCGTACTCTAGCACAAAGCGAGTCAAGGCCGCCAAAATAAACGTGACTGCGATTTGCTGGTGAGGAGGGAGAACCAGTGTTACCCTTGCACGAGTTACCTTAACTCTCTGTCACTTATGTTAGAAAAAGAAAACCTCATTAAACTCGCTAGAATGCAAATGCCATTTGGGAAATATGCAGGGCGAGTGTTAATCGACCTGCCTGAAGAATACTTACTGTGGTTTGATAAAAAGGGCTGGCCAAGCGGCGAGCTAGGGGATTTGCTCAAGCTATGTTTAGCGCTCAAAATTGAAGGCTTAGATAGTGTCGTGAAGCCTTTGAAGCGTATGTAACTAGCCACAGAAACTCCCACTCTTAATGAAAAGACTTATTATGAATTTTGATATCGATGCACTGAAACATCACCAATTGGTCGAAGATGGTAAACTAGAGGGATGCTACATTCATCAGCCAGCTCAAGGTAGCCAACACAATGACAAAGCTGTTTTGGCAGAGCGCCAAGCGTTGGAAAAGTTGGGATATAAGGTAATACAGCTTAAAGCTAAAGGCGGGACAACAACGTTTGCCGAGGCGATGCAAAAGCTTGCGAAGGAAACTGGTCACCTGCCTAAGGAGTAAGTGAGTGTAACCTGCCACAGCCTTACAAGTTCTCCCACCAGACTATTTTTTCATTCAAAAGAGCCAGACCGTTAGGCTGACTCTTTTTTGCCCCAAAAAAGAACTGGAATAAATACTCTACAAAATTTGGTTCGTACGTTTTACCCTACGAAAAGTTATCCGATTGAATGTAACTCAACACTATTGAGCCTTCATTGTGCTTGTTTGATTAGTCAAACTGCCTATTTAATTGGTTAAATCATCATGCAATCTTGTTGGGGATGATAAATCACTGAAAATATTGTTATTATCCTTTTTATTTATCAGTAAAACCGACTCCCATGAGATATGAATCCTCTCCTGTAGCCCCAGAAGAAAGACAAGAAACCACTAGAGAACGAGCAGCACGTCAACGCTGAGAACGTCAGGAAGAGCTGAGATCTACCGCGAGCGATGAGAAACGATGGGCTGAAAATAGAGAGCGCGTTCTTGCTGAACGCAAAGCGGTCCAACAAGCTTACGACCTAACAGAAAAAGAATGGAACGATGATTTACAAAAGCAAGCTAAAGAATATCAGTGGGACACCTCTCAACAAGAGAACGTGAGTATTGCGGTACTGACTGTTGAAGAAGGTAACGAGTATTTAGACTTGCTCATCAAAGACTCGCATGGACAACTTTCGAACGGCAAGGACTACACTGGCGTAGGCATGGGGCTTAAAGGCGCTTATGAGGTCGCTAAAGCTGTCAATATCAATGGTGTAATGAATATTGTGGTTGAGAACTACAAGCCTAAATATTTAGACCTAGGTATCCGTTGGCAAGAAGCAACACCACAAATGCTTAAAATTGGTCATGCTCTAAATACTGTTCAAGGCAATGTCAGTTTCTTGAAAGGCAACATCTATGTTGAACTTGTGTTTAGTGGTGCGGTTAATGCGGTTGACTACATTCTACATGATGAAAAAACGCTAGGTGAAGTGGTCGGCCAATTTACAGCGGATATATCTAAGGGCATTGCCGCAGGAGTTATCGCTCAAGGAATAACTATTCTGGGAGTCGCAACATTAAGTACGGTACTTGTTGTGCCAACCGCTCTAACACTTGGTATTTTCGCTGTTACTGCGTTTATTGTAGGAAAGGAAATATCTAAACTAGATGACCAATTTAAATTCACGGAACCGATGAAGAATCAAGTAGAGAAAACTATTAATGATTTCTAATGAAAAATTTAACCGAAGACTAAAGATAAAGCGTTGGCTTAAAGTGATGGCTAGTTGGCCTCTTATGGTTTTTATGGTGTGGTTGAGCTACAGCTCAATTAATGAGTTAATTAGCATTAACAACTCAATCGGTATCATTCCTAAAGTAAAACTAGCAGGTTTAGTGAACAATGTTGCTTCTTTTGTAGGCCTTCTAATATTTGGTTTTATAGCGATCATTCCCATAGCTATGCTACACAGGTCAACAGAACTATTACTAAAAGTACCATTTTCGACAAAAACAGGGCTATATTCTATAGCGATAATAGTATTAAGTTCTATTGCCTCTGCCATATGGTTAGATAACAACACGAGAGAAAAAATAAAGCAATATGACTATATTGAATGTACTTCTGAACAAGAACTTACATTAAAATCCTCAAGTCGGACGTATGTTTTAGACCCTAGTTCGTGCGATTAAATCATCTTTCAAGCTCTTGGCACAAGCACCCTGCTAGCGTATGTACATGTCATGCGCTAGCTCTCAATACTTGAAGTTATCCATTAGTTGCTAATATTCTATTTGTCGTAACGCATTTTTGTCCAATTATAAGCTATAGGGTTTTCTCAAGCTGTATTTTGCTTTACAGGAGTCAGAGTGCCTGGCTCCTTTTCCCTTTGCTTGTCGCGAACGCTACCATCTTGGTAGTAGAGTATTGGTTATCGAAACCATTAACTCATGTTAGTGAAAGGAAATTCCTGAACTCTATCGTGCTTCTTTCACCAATCTTCTGTTTGGGCCATTATCTCTAACATCCAGACGCGAAATAGCATAAGATACACGGCCTTTACTAGCACTGAGCCACTCATCGTAATGACAGATAAAACACAGCAAGCGACATTTGCCGATCTTGGCCTGATTCCAACCTTAGTCGAGCGGCTAGAAGCGTTAGAATACAGCCAACCGACGCCCATTCAATCCCGTGCTATTCCTGATATCCTTGAAGGGAAAGATATTATTGGTGGTGCCAATACGGGTTCTGGTAAAACCGCTGCTTTTTCGCTGCCAATCCTGCAAAAAATTATTCAGCAAGACGGATCAAACAATCGCCGTGGTAACTTCGTTTCTCACCTGATTTTAGTTCCAACTCGTGAGTTGGCATCACAGGTGGCATACAACGTCAAATCTTACTCGTACCATCTTAGAGATAAGATCAAAACGGTTGCCGTATTTGGTGGTGTATCGGTGAACCCACAAATGCTAGCGCTTCGCGGTGGCTGTGACATTATCGTAGCTACGCCGGGTCGATTACTTGATCTGGTATCCAGTAACGCGATTAAGTTGAACCAAGTAGAAACGCTCGTCCTTGACGAAGCCGACCGAATGTTGAGCCTCGGATTTACCGAAGAACTCAATAAGATTCTTGCGTTACTGCCAGAGAAGAAACAGACGCTGTTATTTTCTGCAACTTTCCCTGATAAAGTCACGACGCTGGCTCAGCAGTTGCTCCGCGACCCTGTTGAAGTTCAGTTGCAGAGCGCAGAAGCTAGCACTTTGGTGCAGCGCGTGTTTAGTGTAAATAAAGGTGAGAAGACGGCGGTACTCGCGCACTTAATCAAACAGCATCAGTGGCGACAGACTCTGATTTTTGTGAACGCTAAGAATGCCTGTAACCATTTAGCTCAAAAGTTGTCAAAACGCGGTATTACCGCTGAAGTTTTCCATGGTGATAAAGGGCAGGGCGCTCGTACTCGTGTCCTTGACGGTTTTAAGTCTGGCGAGATTCAAGTTCTTATTGCCACCGATATCGCAGCACGCGGCCTTGATATTGAAAAACTTCCAGTGGTGATTAACTTCGATCTTCCGCGTAGCCCTGCTGATTATATGCATCGAATCGGTCGTAGTGGTCGTGCTGGTGAAGTAGGTTTAGGATTATCTCTTATCGATTACGACGACTACCACCATTTCAAAGTGATAGAAAAGAAAAATAAGTTCCAACTTGAACGCGAGCAGGTAGTCGGTTTTGAAGTGGAAGACGATCAGAGTGAAGCCTACTTTTTACCAATGAAGCCGCGAGCGAAGCCGGCAGGTACGGGTAAAAAGAAGAAAAAGCGTAATCAATAGAAAACGTAAACTACATGTGAGTTTACTTACGGGAGTTGTTAGAGAAAGGGAATGCTCACTAGCTTGAGTCTTCGCTTCTAGCCATTCCTTTAAAGAACAATAGAGCCCTGCTGGAGCTACCAGTAGGGCTCTATTGCTTTTCAAGATAGTGTTATTGGCGACGAGCAGGGCGTCCGCGAGGTGAACGCTTTTTAAATGCAGACGCTGCTTTAGCTTGTGACTTAAGAATAGAGTCAACGGTTAGTGGCATAGGTTCTTTAGGTTCAAGGCCATGAGGGAACGTACGAGCTCTTGGCGGTAAGTTGTATTCTTCTTCGCTCGCGCGTGGCATGCGCTTAAAACGATAAAGGTAAAAGTTTTCTAATTTTTCTCTCGCCCATTCGGTTTTCTTTAAATACTTCACGCTACTTGCAATCGAAGGCTTAGTGTTAAAGCAATTAAAACGCATTGCTGTATCTAGAATGTCCCAGCCGTAAAAATCTACTAACTCTTGCAACATAGTCTCTAGCTTTAACCCGTGCAGTGGATTGTTCTGTTGCAGCTCGATTCTCTCTTCGTCAGTCATCATTTTTAAGGGCCTTACTCATTAAAGGGCGGAGTTTAACAAAGTATACAATGCAGAGATATCTATAGTTACTTTGCGGTGGATGCGAGCACAGTGCTCTCTACCTTGAAAGTATAAATCGGAATTAGCCGTTCTACTTGGCTCTCTGCTCAAAAATGACTCATAAAAGTTCAAGCGTCCTAGCTCGATGTTAAATCATTGTGTAATAAGTGAGATTTTTGTTGTTCTTTTACTAATGTCTAATATTCCTACCCATAGCAACACATGCTTAATAAGCTCAAAATCAAAATTGGTTCATGCCGCTTTCTTAGTATGGCCTAGAAGTTTGATGTGGGTGTTGTCTCGTATTGGTCGAAGGCCTGTCTACCAAGCGAAACTCTAGTTGACGTAGTTCAACGTTGAAACATAAAAGGATGACTCAATGTCTGACAAAAGTAAGACTTTTTACAGGGATGTGCGCAAAAAACCGCATGAATTTGAAAACCGAGAAGACTTTCTAAATCATGATTTAACCGTCATGAGTTTCCGTCGCTGGGGAATTCATTTGCCCTCACGTGATTACAGTATTGAAATCGAAGACTGGGTACCGGCATTAGCAGCAACCATTGGTAAAGTGGTTATGGTCACTGCCATGGTTTCCGCTTTTGCTGCTCAGTTTGGTTTATCTCCGGAATTCATTGCAGAAAACGTGCGTTACGAATTACTTATCGCTGGAGCCCTGTTCGTCATCCTGTTTTCTGCCATACTAAACCCGAATGCAAACTTAGCGGGAACCCATGGCCCAATGATACCGCTGATTCCTATGATTGCAGCTGCAGGAGGGCACCCTCTCGCGCTAGGTTTGATGGTATGTGTTTTTGGGTTAATTCTCGCCTTAACCAAAGGTGGCTCTAAACTCATGACTCTGACTGGTATCGGGGTTCGAGGAGGGTTGTTGATCTACCTTGGTGCTGTTGGGTTGCTCGGGCAAATTAATAAGACGGAAGCGTGGGCTGCAAGTACGGACCAAGGTTACATTTCGTTTGTGGTCATAGGCCTAACCGTTATGGTTTACGCTTACTTAGCCAAGATCAATAAACGTTGGCTCGCTATCCCATTGTGCTCTGCACTCGCGGGTATTGTTGCTTATTTGATGGGCGCTGAGTTTGCTTTTACCACAGAGCCGGGCCTGCCTAATTTCAGTCCATTTTACTGGTGGGGTGAAAATACTGGTTGGCAACTAGGCTGGCCAACTCTAGAGCACTTTATTGCCGTGACTCCATTTGCTCTATTGGCAGTCGCTATGTGGTCCCCTGATTATCTCGGCCATCGTGTGTTTCAAGAACTTAACTACCCAAAAGAAGCGAAAGGCGTACTCATGGATGTCGACGACACGATGGTCGGAGCGTCTGTTCGTCAGGGGGGTGGTTCACTATTAGGTGGCGGTAATTTAGCTTCTTCTTGGGGTACGTACATGATTCCAGCCGCAATTGCCAAACGTCCTATTCCAGGTGGCGCACTGTTAACGGGTTTCATGTGTATTGCGGCGGCGGTAATTGGCTACCCAATGGATCTAGCAATGTGGGAACCTGTTCTGCGCGTTGCTTTGATTGTGGGTGTATTCTTACCACTTCTTGAAGCGGGTATGCAGATGATCCATAAGCATAAAGATTCACTCAGTGCAGGTATCTGTATTTTTGCCTGTGCATTCGTTAATCCAGTCTTCGGTTGGGCAATCACGATGCTGTTGGATAACCTCGGGCTTATCGGCGACCATGAGCGTGCTAACGAACTATCGCGCAAAGATAAATATCTGATTCCTGGCACTGCGTTTATCGTTTGTGCAGGCTCCCTTGCTGTTGTTGGTCAGCTTCCAGGCATTCCAGCTCTTATCGGTTAATCGAATTATGCTTTAAAGGCATAGTGGGATTGGTGAATAAAAGGACTTGCTTCTTAAAATACAAGACAAAAACAAAAAGCTACCTAGTACCAGGTAGCTTTTTGCATGTAGGGTTAGGCTACGGAGTTAGGCTATATGAGTGATTCAATGCCGTATTTTGCGCCGTAGTGTTCAACGACAAAATCAATGTCTTTGTCACCACGGCCTGATAAGTTGATCAAAATCGAGCCGGTTTCTCCTTGCTGCGCGAGTTTAATTGCGTAAGCGACAGCGTGTGAGGATTCAATAGCAGGGATTATTCCCTCTTCACGAGACAGCTCAAAGAAGGCATCAATCGCTTCGTCATCACTGATTGAGCCGTAATTGACACGGCCAATGTCTTTTAAGTAACTATGCTGAGGTCCAACCGATGGGTAATCCAAGCCACTTGCTACAGAGTACACTTCCTGAGGTTCGCCTTGCGCATCTTTAAGCATGTAAGACTTAAATCCGTGCATGATACCTGGCTCACCGAGTGTGAGTGTTGCAGCATGCTCGCCAACCTTTTGCAAAGAGCGGCCCGCAGGTTCAACGCCGTGAATGGCGACTTGTTCATCCTCTAAGAAAGCAGTAAATAGCCCCATCGCGTTAGAACTACCTCCAACGCATGCGACGAGATTATTGGGTAACTTGCCGGTCATTTCTTTGAATTGAACTCGTGCTTCGTTACCGATAATTGATTGGAAATCTCTCACCATTTTAGGGAATGGGTGAGGGCCAACGACAGAGCCTATCGCATAAAGTTGTGTATCAGGATCTTTCAGATAAGCTTCGAATGCAGAATCTACCGCTTCTTTGAGGGTTTTGCGCCCATGAGTGGCAGGAATGACATTAGCACCAAGGATTCTCATGCGGACGACATTCGGATGTTCTTTGGCGATATCAACTTCACCCATGTAAATATCGCATTTCAAGCCAACCAATGCCGCGGCTGTAGCAAGCGCAACACCGTGTTGCCCTGCGCCAGTTTCTGCAATTAGTTTCTTCTTACCCATCTTTTTAGCGAGAATGGCTTCCCCTAAGCAGTGGTTAATTTTATGTGCGCCTGTATGGTTTAAGTCTTCGCGCTTTAGGTAGATGTCTACTCCGTATTTTTTAGACAAGTTTTCCGCATGGAAGATTGGGCTAGGTCGTCCAACAAAGTGCTTATACAGGCGAGCGAGTTCCGCTTTAAATTCAGGATCTTTGCTGCATTCCTCATAAGCTGCGTTGATGTCATGCATGATTTGTTCAAGCTCAGGTGGAACAAAACTACCACCGTATTCACCAAAGTATCCTTCTTCGTTGGGCATAGTGAGATCAAACGAGTTTTTCATTATTTACATCCTAGTTAGCGAAAGTATTGATACTTTTATACCCAAAATTTAGAAGTGGTTGTGTGATCAGTTGCTTAAATCAGAGTTCGCGATCTAGTGCACTAGTTAAAAAGTACAGCTTGTGTAGGGGATAATAGTTGTGATGTAGAATCAGGTGGTTTGAATAGGTGCAAAAAAGCCTCGAGAGATCCTAGGCTGTCATAAGAACCTCTCGAGGCAAACAGAGTGCTGGAAATACACTCTGCGATGGTGTCTGGAAACAAAAATTAGATTCGTTTCCTTTGTCAGATATTAGGGTTTTAGAATGAGTCGATGTCAGCGAAATGTCACAAGTTAATTGCGGTATTAAAAGCTTATTTTTTATTTTTGATTAATAGATTAGAAAGTAACCTAAAACAGACTAACCTACCGTGTGTTCTGCATCTTTTAAATTGAACATGATCTTTCTTTGTTTCGAATCGACGTTTTTAACCAATACGTGCACTTTAGTCCCTAAAGTAAACGTGGTGCTCTGGCTAGAAATTTTTTGTTTGACTGCATCAAATTCGAACTCACCATTTTGGAAACTTGATAAAGGAATGAGACCTTCGATTCGGTTTTCCTCTAACTCAACAAATGCTCCGAAGTGTGTGAATCCAGACGCTGTCCCTATAAAGTGTTGTCCGATAAATGGCTTCATGTAATGGCATTTCAGTGCAAACTCAATCTCTCAGCTAGGGATAATGTGCTCGTAATTATTAGAATTTATTGATGAGCAGATATATTTAATTTCATTTTTTCTCTTATATTCGCCAATCGCTTTTATTTTATAAACTTTATTTTTATGAGCAAAGCATGAGGCGAAGTGATTCAGATATGAATGAGATTAATTTAGTTCCAAACTGGAATTGCAAGGTAGGCGGTGTGATTACCTAAAGATGTATACCAAAGTGACTTTATTGAAAGTGATTAATGATGGTGTGGGAGAGGTAAGTGATTTGGGTATATAAACTTAGATAGAGAATAGTAAGGGCAGTAATAAGTGGAAGGGGATTGTGGCACCAACAACATTGATGCCACACAAAGAATTACAGTGCAGTTACTTCAGCTGCTTGTAAACCTTTGTTACCTTGTTCAACAACGAACGATACTTTTTGGCCCTCAGTAAGAGTTTTGAAGCCTTCAGAAACAATAGAACGGAAGTGAACGAATACGTCATCACCGCCATTGTCTTGAGAAATAAAACCAAAACCTTTAGTTTCGTTGAACCATTTTACTGAACCAGTTAATTTATTAGACATAGATACCTCTATATTTGATTGTTTTAAATATTGAATTTTTAGCTAATATCAAGTGCTACTATATGATTTTAGAGATAACTATTTTGTCGCAGGAACGTAAACGAGGAATTCGATGTGGAACTGAGAGAAACTTTGATCTTTAATTACATTAATAGCTCTTTCCGTAAGAGCTGATGTGCAGTATACCGACAAAATTAATAAAGGCTAGCCTTTTCTTTTTTATTTTTTGAGTACACCAAGCGCATTGCTTTCAAAGCATACGCTTGGTGTATAAGACGGCGTGATGTTATAGGTGGCGTCGAGCGCTTAGTGTTTTCTGGTTGGGCCGTTACGAACGATGTCTTTACCATTGTCATATACGTGCTGCGAAACCCAGCGACCGAGGAGCAATTGGTGCTTTTCTCCTAATACGGCAATAAATGGACGGCCATCGGTATTAGAGGTGGCTAGCGCAACGCCAGTGACACCTTCAAGACCCAGAGCGCCGCTTTCTACTAAATGCAGAAATGCCTCTAACTCTTCAATCGTTTCGATTACATGGTTATCAATATTCATTGTATTCAATCTCTTCGAATTGCATTGCGGTCGCGTACTCTACCTAAGTTAAGCGTGGAAACCAAGCTTCTACGTGCGTCATGTAATGAGAGAACCTTGCCCTGCCACTAATCATCAATAAGTTAGTCTCGATAGTCCGGAACTTGCCTAGATTCAATGAGGCAGAAAACACTCTCTGGTTAGACATGAGTCACATAATGTTGTCTGGTTTATCTCATCAATACTTTTGCTATTGGATGGGGTGAAGGGGAGTGCAATAATTTGTGAAACTCTTTTCCTAAAGGCTGTTATGAAGAAAGTCCTGATTACCGGTTTTGAACCTTTTGGTGGTGACGCCATTAACCCCGCCTTAGAAGCGGTCAAGCAATTAGAGGCCGCGGCCATAAAAGGAGGTGTGATAGTTACTTGCCCAGTCCCCGTAGTTCGATATGACTCGGTGAAAGTCGTTATTGAAGCAATAGAAGCGCACCAGCCAGACTGTGTGATTACTGTAGGGCAAGCGGCCGGGCGTAGCGCGATAACCCCAGAGCGTGTCGCAATCAATGTCGATGATTTTCGTATTCCAGATAACGCTGGTCATCAACCGATTGATGAACCCGTGGTGGCTGATGGTCCTGATGCTTACTTCTCGACACTACCGATAAAGCGTGTTGTGCAAACATTGCAAACGCAGGGTATACCTAGCCAGATTTCCAACAGTGCTGGAACATTTGTATGTAACCACCTTTTTTATGGCATCCAACATTACTTGAAAGACAATCCGATTCGTCACGGGTTTGTTCATATTCCATTATTGCCAGAACAAGCAGCAGATGGCATTCAGCCTTCTATGTCTCTGGAGATGATAGTCGAAGGGCTAAGGCTGGTGGCGCAAGTTTGTATTGCCAATGAAAACGACATATTGGTCAGCGGCGGGTCGATTTGCTAGTAAGTGTTTTAAAATCCAGTAAGTATATGAAAGATAATAATAAGCTCGTCGTTTGATGTTGTAGTAAATGTTAGCTTTGTCAAATTTCACAAGTAGCGAAAGGAGTAGCATTGAATAGTCAGGTTGGATGTTGTTCAAACTGGCATTCCTCTAGTACAGGAGGTGTTAGGGGCTAACTTTACGAAAGGCGAGTTATTATGAAAAGCAACAAAAGTAAGTCAATCGCACTTATCTCTGTCGTTGTTTTCGCGTTGGCTATTGCTGCGCTTAAATTCGAAAACACGCTCGGAGTTCTTCCCATCGTAGTCGCTATTATCGCGTTTTTTACTTGCGTTATTTATACCAGTAGATACCTGTCTGATATGAAGCGTTCAGAGTTGATAAGTCAACCCAAACAAGCTCGAAAAATGTGTTCCAACGCATCACGCAATGAGCTTGATGCGTGCGATAAAAAGCGTTGAAGCGAGTCACATTCTCCGTATACTTTGCTGGAGCATTAATGCACTAACGTGTCGGAGATAAGCATGTCAAATCGAGTACCAACCAACATACTGACCGGATTTTTGGGTGTCGGTAAAACGACCACGATTTTAAATCTACTGAAGAACAAACCGGAAAAAGAAAACTGGGCGGTTTTGGTCAATGAATTTGGTGAGATTGGCATCGACGGTGCATTGATGACCGACCAAGGCGCGCTGATTAAAGAAGTGCCGGGTGGTTGTATGTGCTGCACTGCGGGTGTGCCGATGTCGGTAGGTATCACCGCATTATTGCGTCAAAAACCGGACCGTTTATTGATTGAGCCGACAGGCCTTGGTCATCCAAAACAGGTTATCGCGACGCTTACCTCACAGCAGTATGAACCTTACGTTGATCTTAAAGCGACGATTGCCTTGGTTGATCCGCGTAACTTAAGTGATGAAAAGTATCTTTCTAACCAAAACTTCGTGGACCAGTTAGACAGTGCAGATGTGGTTATTGGTAGTAAGGTTGACCTATGTTCCAGCCACGACCTTGATGTGTTTAATGACTGGGTGACGGACCAATCCCCTTCAAAAGTATTCAGTAAGCTTATTCATGACGGTGAGTTGCCGATAGAAGTCTTGGATATTGAGCGGGTTTACGGCAGCGCTTCTTCCCATATCGAGTCACATCATCATGACCACGCTCATCAAGAGCCTCAATTCCAATTGGCGCCTGGTGAAGCCTTTGTGCGCAAAGAGAACAAAGGGCAGGGTTATTTTAGTTGTGGGTGGTTGTTTGGGGCAGAGTATAAGTTTGATTTTGAAAAGCTTTTCTCTATGCTTTCGGACTTGACCGCAGAGCGTGTTAAAGCAGTGGTCAATACGGATCAAGGTTGTTACGCGTTTAATGTTGCCAACCGAGTCGTGTCGGTGAATGAAATCAGCTTAGAAGGCTTTGAATCACGATTAGAAGTGATAGATTCTCAGCTGTTGCCATGGGATGAGCTTGAGCGAATTCTCCTTCAGTTATCTGGCATCAAACATTAAATCGCGCAAAGGTTAAACGAAAACGGTGAACCACTAATATATCTGTGCTCACCGTTTTTTCTTTTGTAGGATTTCAATGAGAAAAGTGAGATAAATCACTCAAATTCGGGTATAGTGCACGGCTAAATTTTTAAAGCTATTTTTAGTGGTTTGTTTAAGGAATACGCTCAATGTCATTTTCATCTCAAGGTTTTGCGCCAGAAGTGGTTAAAGCACTGGCAGAATGCGGTTATGAAAAGTTAACGCCAATTCAACAGAAGGCGATTCCAATGGCTCGCAAAGGCCATGATATTTTCGCTACAGCACAAACAGGTACTGGTAAAACGGCTGCGTTTTCTCTGCCTATGATTCAGCAGTTGCTAGACAGTAACCGTAGCGCTTCTCGTAAGACTGCTCGCGCACTTATCTTGGCTCCAACTCGTGAGCTTGCTGAACAAATTGCTGACAACATCAAAGCTTACACGAAGTACACGAACCTGTCGGTGGCTGCGATTTTCGGTGGCCGTAAAATGTCTTCTCAAGTAACGGCATTAGAAAACGGTGTAGATATCCTAGTGGCTACACCAGGTCGATTGGAAGAGCACATTGAACAAGGTAATGTCTCGGTCGCACACTTAGAGTTTTTAGTGTTTGATGAAGCAGACCGTATCTTGGACATGGGCTTTATTCACGCAGTACGTAAGATCATGCTAGATGTGGATACTGATCCGCAAATTATGATGTTTTCAGCAACGACTTCGAGCCAACTAAATCTGTTAGCAAAAGATATCCTGCGTAAGCCTAAGCGTATTGAAGTTGAGCGAGCGAATACGACAGCACAGACAGTTGCTCACGTGTTATATCCAGTTGATCAAGAGCGAAAAACGGAACTGCTTTCAGAGCTAATTGGTCGTAAGAACTGGAAACAAGTGTTGGTATTTGTGAACTACAAAGAGACCGCAAACGAAGTGGTAAAAGAGCTGAAACTTGATGGTATCAAAGCGGTGGTTTGTCATGGTGACCGTGCTCAAAGTGCTCGTCGTCGTGCGTTAGAAGAGTTCAAGTCCGGTAAAGCACGTGTCATGGTGGCTACCGATGTCGCTGCTCGAGGTCTAGATATTGAAGATTTACCTCACGTTGTGAACTATGACATGCCTTTCCTAGCGGAAGATTACGTTCACCGAATTGGTCGTACAGGCCGTGCAGGTAAACAAGGTCATGCCGTTTCATTTGTAAACCGAGATGAAGAGCTCACGGTTGTTCAGGTTGAAAATCTGATCCAGCAACGCATTCGCCGTATTGAGCTTGCAGGCTATGAACCAAAACAGCGTGAATCTTACATTGAAAAGCTGCACTCAAAACCAGCGTTTAAGAATCGTCAAGGTCGTCGTAATAACCCGAACCAGTCGGCAACAGACCAAGGGTCGGCAGAGCGTCGTCTTGCTATGGTAAAGCGCCTGAAAGCGCGTCGTGGCGCAAAGTAAATTACACAGTCTGTGTGAAAAGAGCCCCTCAATTGAGGGGCTCTTTTTGTTTTGTCGTTTCGCGTTAATTTAGGCCAAGCATATTTGGTTCACCACGATAAATAATGCGATCGTTTCCTCGGTGAATACCAAACGTAACAATGACGGGTGGGTTTTCCTCTTCACTTGTAGAGCTATCCCAATCGTATTTCAGCCAAGGGATGCGATTGCCTGAGCTGTCTAAATCTAGATGGAATTGTATTTGCTCGCGCGCTGAGTCAATTTGGCTTGCAACGATATCGGTTATCCTGCCAATACTCATCGTTCCAACGCCAGAAAGCAGGGCGTTGTTTGCAGGCGCATGCGACCAAATTGGCGTGCTGAAGTAATATTCACCATTCGCCGTTGTTGAGTTGTCATCGAAGTTAGTCGTAAATCGACCGTTTTGCCAAATTTCCACAGCAAGTGGCACTTTGAACACCATGCCTTGGTTGCCACCTACATCTTGAAAGTTCAAACGACCGAATCGAATGTCTGGTTGTTTTGTGAGCACTTCGCTATCGTCGAAGAAGTTTACCTCATCAACGGCTTTTACTGAGACTAAACCTATTTGGCTGATATCACTATTAGTCTCGGTATTGAATGGACCATCAGGATATTGCTTATCTGTCGTGTTCTTTTTCCAGCATGGGCTATTGTTACAAGTCGCATTGGTCGAGGGCTTCTCTATAACAAACGTTCCAACACTCGCGCTACCCAGTAGTTTCCAGTCTACCTTCTTAGGCTTAGGCGGCAAAAACCGATCGGAGTATGAGCTTAGCTCGCCTAAATCGAAATGTTGTTGAAGGTTAGACGAAAAGTGGACGTAATTCTTCACGTTTTCCTTATTCGCATTGAGTGCGACAACATCGTAAGTGACTTTCTCAAAAGGTTGATTCATGTAAGCAAAAGTTTGGCCATGTGGGTAGTGCCATTCTTGGTCTTGCACTTGAAAATATTTTGGATAAAAACGACCAACGTAACGATAGCCTTCGTTCACAGTCATACCTAGATATTTACTTTCTAGGTTTGCTTTTACTCTCAAGCTCCCGACTTCTTCCCAATATAATCCATTAAAGACGAATTGATCATTCTTGGCTGAATTATGCGCCTGAGCCAGTGAGTCACTACTTTTTAGCAATTTTGAGGTTTGGTTCGCTGTCTCTGATGGCGTATGTTGCTCACTCGACAAGACAACCGATGCTGCTGGAGCGTCATCAAGCATAAAATTACGGGTGATAGAGGCATCACAATAACGTGCTGATTCAACAGAACCACTTACAGAGCCGTCAGTTTGCCAAATGATTGGTTTCACCGTTAGAGAGAAAAGTTCTCCGGCAGCAAGAAACCCTTCTCCATGTTCAGAGGTGCCAGAAGGCAAAGCACGTTGGTTGTCACAAATAGCGAGTGTCCATGGTCGCGAGTGCACATTAAATGTCCCTTTCACTTCCACTTTGCCTTCTTCTGGACACTCTTCAAATCCCTCACATTCAAAATGATCGGACAATGTCACTTCAAATATGCCGGACTCGTTCGTGATAAGACCATGTTCAGACAAGCCGTCTTTAAATTCCGCTGAATAGCTAAAGTTTCCTTCACTTCCTCCTAATGGTTGAACCAATGGATGAAAAACCTTAGGAGTACCATTGTAGTTGCTTGCGACTACAGGTTCGCCGGTGGAAGCACAAGCAAGCAATCGCGTATGCACGTTTTCTGGTTTACCTGCAATAACGCGTATTTCATTTAAAGTGGCGCTTTTCGTCTTTGAGTAGGCCTCAAACATAAATGGCGTAAATATAAAGCTAACCGTTTGTTGCTTGCTGGTGTCTTCTGCCATAGTGAAAGTCAGCGTGTAGTTAGTACCTAACGCGATGGTATCAATATCGTTCGGGACCACTCGAACAACGAGCTCACCATTGTCGTCAGACATAAATTGGTTTGCTTTTAATGTCTGCTGACCTTTGATCACCTCTAAAGTGAACAAGTCAGGGTGTGATAGGGCTGCACTGACTTCTGCGCTTACAACTTCTCCATTATTGGATGTCATTGCTGTAAATTGCGGAGGATCGTCGCCGCACATCAGTGCCATGTCGTCCGATGGTGTGACGCTTAGGTCGAAGTC
Organism: Vibrio sp. 1557; assembly: GCF_033340175.1. Classification (NCBI taxonomy): domain Bacteria; kingdom Pseudomonadati; phylum Pseudomonadota; class Gammaproteobacteria; order Vibrionales; family Vibrionaceae; genus Vibrio; species Vibrio sp. 1557. The sequence goes on from NZ_JAWOVZ010000005.1 coordinate 268,591, forward strand.
GTTCTCTGATGGAGGCTGCATGCTGCAATTCGGAACATCTTGAGGGGTGATTGGACAGACTTGGGAAGAGTAGTGACAATCAGCCTCGCCCAATCCACAGTATTGCGTGTATTTGTTGTCTTGTGCTTTCGTTTGTGCACTTCCTGGCGTTTGTTGGATTTCACCACAAACTTGACTAGGCTGATTTGGAGCGTTGTTGAAGTTCAATGTTTGGAAGTATTTAATTGCTGCGATGGAACTATAGAATGAGCCACTTAATGTAGCTGACGATCCTACAGATTCAGCTGTACCATAGATCGACATATCTTTTATAATCAAAGAGTTGTGCGCAGAAACATTACCGACGACAAAATGGTCTTGTAAAGGATGGTTTGTTTTTAGGTGTAGTGTTTCGCCTTGTGATTCGACCTTACCACAGATGTTTGTATTAAATATGTTGGTCGTGCTGTGTGTCGAAATATCACCAATAATGGTGTTGTACGTTCCATCAATGTGAAGTGTCGAACCTGTTAGCTTAATATTCCCGTCTATGAGAATGTTATGCAGCTTTGTTGGGTATGCCGATAGAAGATCACCATAGATGACAGTGTGTTTGTTTTGGTAATCGTCGAGGTTTGAAGCTTTCTCATTGTTAACCGTTAATCCGGTAGCGAGGGCGTGTAGAGAAATACGCTTATTGGGTTCACCAATCGTATTATTCCCCTCTAACACAATGCCATAATCTGCTTTTAACGTTATCTCTTTTTCCGGTAATGAGGAGACAATTTTATCACCAGCGGGTAGGACTAGTTTCCCTGTACAGAGATAAGTCGTGCCATCGCTTTCGATACTAAAACTCTTGTGTGAGCAAAGTTGACCTAACTCAGATAGATCTTTTACGTCATAAGTGGTGGCGTGTGAGGTTAGCGGTAAAAAAAAACCGCAGTGAAAATACTGCAAAGACGCATCATCAAATGTCCTAATGAGTGGAACAAGATGGCATCAAGCGAGCGTGAGCAAATGCTCACTGAAATTGGAATAGCTGCGGTACTTTTTTGTTCTGAAGCCGCTTAGTTATTGAACTTTGGTTATTTTTTATTTCGTATGTCATACCAAAGTTTAGCGGCCTTATTACAACGTAAGTGTCAGGTTAGTTCAAGAGGCAAGTGTGATGTGTGTCGATTTATATGTGTAACTATTTGTTAGTTAAGGATAATAAGTAAGCATGTTGGTTCAGAATCAGGAAGGACGCGATCCTAATTCTGAACGTTTATAACGCTAGGCAGCGTGAACGATGAGTGGAGCCATCTGATATAACTCTTCTAGTATGGCTTTCGTTTGTCTCGAATACACCAGACAATCTCGATCGCCAACGAGCTGAATTGCTCTCACTTTACCTGCAACCAAACATTGCCTAATCGTGCGTAGAACCATTTGGATATCAATTTCTGACGCGCCATCAAGGCTGTTTTTGGTTTTTAGAGATCCAAGGTCGATGCTAATGATTATTTGGTCGCAGTGGTCTAGGTAATTGCCGATCTGTTGCTTAACGTTATTGCGATGACGAAAAGAAAACTCTTTCTCGGTCACCCAATCACAACCTTGATCTTCCGCGTATTCCCACGTTTCCTGCTTCGTCTCTTGCTCACTGACGCCAGCAAAAAACAATCGTACGTTTTGATAGCGAGAAAGAGCAAAATGGAATGCCGAGCCTAACCGTGGTTCAAGTGTTGGTTTCAAGTTCATGTCATGTCCAATATTTACCACACCCACTTCGTCTCGATAGGACACGACCACAGGTAACATGGACAAGATTGCCTCGGTACAGTTAGTTACTAAAACAGGAATTGAGTGGCGAGAAAGCGAAAGGCTTAATGCTTCCTGAAACTCGCCATTTTCCAGCTTGTCGTGGTTGAAGTGCCCATAGTTCTCAGCGGTTTCATGATCATGTTGTTGGTAAAGCCAATCACTAGCATTTTCCAAACTTTGATCAGCTAATTCAAACGCGCCCTTAGACATGGGTGGCAAATACTCACACACTGTCATAAAAGAAAAAGGGTAATGCTGCGGCTGTTTCACGGTGTGGTGGAGTTTATAGCGTTTGAAAAAGCTTAACATTATGAATTACCTTTCTGGTGGTAGTGCCCTTGCCGCTTGCAGTACATGTAAAATAATGCGCTGCTTGTCCTTTTCGACTCGGTGGGCCGGAGCCATCACCGAGACTGCGCCAATCAGTTTGCTTCCTTTCATTACCGGTGCGCTAATACCTGACACACCAGGGTCAATCTCAGAAGTACTGACGGCATATCCGTGTTTACGGATGGTTGTGAGCTCTTTTTCCCACTCGTCGCGTCGGTGATCTTGATTAAAGTATCTCAAGATTTTCTCGCATCGACTTTGAGGCATAAAAGCGAGCATCACTTTAGATGAGGCACCGCGCAGCAGAGGTTGACTTTGACCCTGGACGAAGCTGCAACGCAGCGCCTGCATACTTTCTTTCTGTCTGACACAAAGCGCACGATAACCCGCTGGTACCATATAAGCGGCCATTTCCCCGGTTTGTTGTACCAACCTAGCCAGTATGGTTTCGACCATGTCGAGCCCATGTTGCGCGGTCTCATAGCTGTGCATGAGTAATAATGCCGCCGGACCAACTACAAATGTCTTGTCGTGAACGCTTTCTTCGATCAAGTTCCACTCTTTAAGCAGTTTTAAGTGTCGGTAAAGGCTGCTTAAAGGAACGTTCAATTGCTCGCTTAGCGTTTTCGCAGAAACTGGGAACGGACTAACTGCAACTTGCATTAACAACTGCAGTGATTTTTCGTTTACCTGGTTAGCATTAGCTTTGTTTGTCGTCATGAGAGTGTTGTAACGTGTTGTAGGAGTTACGACAAATATAATTCTTAATCACTGAGAAAAGAAAAATAATTTTAATGGGTAATTCTTACATGATGAGAAACAGACAGGTAAAGACTTTCGCAAGTACCGATAGACATAACATGGTGTCGAATTAAAGTCTCAGGTTTGAGGCGCTTGATACTAAATTGGAACAGGAGTGAATAAGACATTGTTTAGTTTGCGGTATTACTCAGCGTTTCGCATACTGAGTTAATCCAAACAAATAATGTTAAAAAACGTGAGTTGCTAGCGGGTATCGGAATCGAGGTACCATCTCAGTAAATCGGTTTTATAAAAGGTTACTTTTATATGCTGAATAAGGCGATTTTTAAAAAAGCCATCATTTTTCTTCTGCCTATTCCCTTGGTTATTGGAGAGGTTTTGTATTTAGCTCGTGAAAGCGTGCAAAACAATCTCAATCATTTATTAGAAAAAAATGTGCAAATTGCAGATGAAATTTTATTCCAAATAGAGACAGAAAACCGCACGGCGCTGCTACACCCTGAGCGATGTGAAGAGCTCCAGCAAAGCTTAATGTTTGAACGAGATATTGAAGAAATGCTCATTGTGAAAGAGGGAGTCATTACTTGTTCTTCGAAATTGGGAAGTATCTCTAAACCGTTAGCTGAGCACATCACCTTTCCCAAGGGACAAACGCTAGCGCTTGGTAGTGTTGATAGCTTGTACGATCAGTTTTTGCTAGTGGTAACGGAAGGAGAGCGCGGTTATCAAGCCGTAACGATTATCGATCATGACTACTTTAATGCGACAATAGGGTTTAACAACGATTTACGCCTAAAACGTTCTGCGCTGTTTATTCATGAGCAAGTTTCACCTGAAGGAGCATTAAGAGCGGGAAGTAATCCTATCGGTATCAAATCGTCGCAAATGTTTGAGTATGAAGCTTTGAGCGAAGCCAGCGATCTTTTCGTCAAACAGAGAACACTTTCCTATTTTTTGTACTCAATTCCAATTATTTTCGTGATCTACCTTTGCTTGTATGCGTTGAATAAGTTTATTGATCCTCATCGCAATTTGATACTGGATCTTAAAAGAGCGATAAAAAGAGGAGAGTTGACCCTGTATTACCAACCGCAAGTTAACGTTGATACCGGCCAGTTATTCGGGTTTGAAGCGCTAGTGCGATGGGAGCATCAAAGTAAGGGGTTCATTTCTCCGGATGAGTTTGTCCCTGCGGCAGAGCAAAGTGGATTGGTTTTTTTACTTACTGATTTCGTTCTGGATAAAGCGGCAGAGGACTTCAGTAAATTAGGCTTTGATCAGCCTGTCCACCTTGGTATTAACGTGCCGCCTGGTTATTTAGTCGGACCAAACGCGATCAGAAAAATTCAATTGCTCGACAGACAGTTGAGCCGAAACAAAGTCTCATTAGGGGTAGAGATAACGGAGCGTCAGCTCATTGATTCAGAGGCGAGAAAATGCATTGCAGCACTGCGAGTGCATGGTATTGATGTGCTGATCGATGATTTTGGAACTGGCCAAACCTCGTTAGCATTTTTACAGCACATGCGCATAGATTACTTAAAAATCGATAAGTGCTTTGTCGAAACCATTGGTATTCCTAGCCTTAGTGCTTCTGTCTTAAAAGCGATGGTTCATTTCGCGGAAGAGTTACAAGTACAATTGATCGCTGAAGGCGTGGAAACCATAGCGCAAGCTGAACACTTAAAGCAGATGGGAGTGAGATATCATCAGGGATACCTGTACTCCAAACCATTACCTTATGAGCAGCTTGCGCAGCGAAATCATTATGATTGGTAGACGTTAGCTCTATAACACTGAGCATTTTCATCAAACACAAACTCCAACTCATTTTTGATGCTATCTAAGCGGTCTTCTTGGTAGTGAGACACATACAATAGTTGGCTTAAATTCTCTCTAGCGATGAGTTCAAGTGTGTTCTTAACTAACCGTCTACCCAAAAAATCTAACCCTTGATACGGCTCGTCCAAAATCAATAATGTGGGTTGTTTCACGATGGCTCTTGCAATCAGTAATAGTCGCTGCTGACCGTACTCTAATTGCTTGAATGAGGTTTTTTTGTACTGGCTCATATGTAAGATATCGAGCCACTCGTTTGCAATATTCATCTCTTTGCGAGTTGGCTGGTTATACAACCCAATCGAATCGTAAAATCCTGACAAAATGACTTCTAATGCGCTGCAATTGACTCGATATTGGAGGTGTAGCGCTGAAGACACCATGCCGATATGCTGCTTAATTTCCCAGATTGTCTCGCCAGTACCACGCTTTTTACCAAAAATATCAATGTCATTGCTGTAGCATTGCGGATGATCGCCAAAGATCAATCCAAGTAAGGTACTCTTTCCACAACCATTTGGACCTTTGACCTGCCAATGTTGGCCCTTGTCTATGCGCCAGTTCAAGTCAGTAAAAATCTTCTTATCGGTGTATTCGACAGCCCCATTCTTTAGTTCAAATATTGGGTTGTTGAATGGCGTCGAGTGCTGATGCTGACGTATCAAGCTTATCATTTCTTCACTCTGTTGCTCTGACTGAGATTTTATTTGTCCAATGATTGGATGATTATCCCAACTGGACTTATCCATTGTACTATCAAGCTTTCCTGCACTGAAAAGCGCGATGCTATTGATCCACTCAGGCATGTCAGATTCGCGAGAGAAGGTTATGAGTAGTTGCACATTTTGAGAAAGCGAGTGTAAATAGCGAGCGAGAGCAGCTCGGTGCGCAATATCTAAGCCAGTAAATGGATTATCGAGTAATACTAAGTCAGGTTGTGTGGCTAAAGCTCGGGCGAGCATTACTCTTCTGGTTTCTCCGGTAGAGAGAACACGGAAGCCACTATCTCTAAGATGACTTAGGTCGAGATCATTAACTCGCTGTTCAGTTAAGTTAGTGTCTTGGCTCTGTTCTAGGATTAATGAATAAACAGTGCTTCCTTGGTCGATACGATCAAGAAAATCCGTATCATCTTTTTCTAATTCTCTTTCCAGTAATCGCTGTTGCTCTGATAACGACACTTGCGCAACGGACAGCCCATTTAGCTCAATTTCCCCACTATTTGGTGATATTTCATCACAAATAAGGTCTCCAAGCAGAGAGCCAATATCTCCATCCGCGCTGAATATCCCCCAAGACTGCTGAGTGTTAATTTTCCAATCGTCAATAAACAAGTGTGTCGTGTTTCTCTTAGCTGCAAGCTGACGAAAGTGAATAGTCATTGTGTTTGTCTTCCTTGTTTTCGCTTTAGTGGATTACTTATAACAATTTACGAACTCAGTACGGAAGCGCTTTTGTGTATTAATTTTGAACAGTGCTCAGTCTTGTACATATTAACGAAGCCTTGTATTAGAGGATAAAAATGCGACTAGAGTCATTAAGTAACAAGTAAGCTTGTCAATAATTTTGTTTTATTTTTGAATCAACCTATCATTATGCATGTGAATGTTATGCCGATAAGTTCATATTTGCCGTTTGTTAATTAATCAATGTAAGGACACATGTTTATGAGTGAAACGGAATACGATTACCCCTCGAGTTACAGCCTAGTTTCCATTACCGATACCTCCAGTTACATCAAATATGCCAGTGAAAACTTTAATGAAGTAGCGGGGTTTGATGAAGGGGAGCTTATTGGTAAACCCCACAATGTTGTGCGTCATCCTGATATGCCAAAACAGGCTTTTAAAGATTTATGGACTCACCTGAAAACTGGCAAACACTGGATGGGAATGGTCAAAAATCGACGTAAAAACGGCGGCTATTATTGGGTTGACGCGTTTGCTTCTCCTATAAAATCTAATGGTGAAGTTGTGGAATACCAATCAGTGAGATTTAAACCTGAGCGTATACACATCCAGCGAGCGGAAAAAGCGTATTCGAAGCTTCGAAATAATCGTAAGCCGTGGAAAATGTATCTTCCTCGTACACGTTTGTGGATGAGATCGGCCTTCTTCCTTTTAATTTCAAACCTTCTTGGCTTACTCATTCTACAAATGAATCAATCACCAGTGATAGCGTTTGGCGTTGTTGCGTTACTTTCCGTTTTCTCTATTTATGTATTAACCAGACCAGTTGAGAAGCTCGCTAAACAGGCTAGGCAAGACTTCAATAATCCACTCATGGAATATATTTATTGCGGAAGAATCAACGATCTGGCTGAGATTGAGCTGGGTATGAAGATGCGTAAGCAATTTGCAAATGCGCTATTGGGGCGCGTTGGCGTGTCTGTAAAAGACTCTTGCGAAGAAACGCGCGCAAGTGCTAACAGTGCTGCGACAAATAGCCAGCAAGTGACGGAGAACTTAAGCGCACAGAAAGTGGAGATTGACTCGGTCGCAACAGCGGTCAACGAGATGCAAGCCTCTTCATCTGAGATATCAAATAATGCTCAAGCGACCGCCGAGGCTACGTTAGAAGCGCAAAATACGATGATAGACAGCCGTAGCGTTATCGATAATGTTAACCAATCGGTTTTAGAGTTGGTGGGTGAGCTCGGCGAAATATCTAAAGTGGTCATACGTTTGAACCAACAAACCGAGCAAATTGGAACTGTTGTTGAAGTCATCAATGGTATTGCCGAACAAACTAATTTATTAGCGTTGAACGCTGCTATTGAAGCCGCGAGGGCAGGCGAACAAGGCAGAGGGTTTGCCGTTGTAGCAGATGAAGTGAGAACCTTAGCTAAAAGAACTCAGGAATCGACAACAGAGATTAAATCGGCCATTGAAGGGATTCAAAATGGGAGCAAATCAGCGGTTTCTGCGTTAGAGAAAGGTAACGAAATGTCGACCGGAACGGTAACATTGTTAGGTACTGCTTTGGATAGCATTCAACAATTGGAATCCCTTGTTCAGGACGTCGTCGAACGAAACCAACAAATTGCGGTCGCGATAGAAGAGCAGGTTTATGTAACGGATGAAATAAATGAAAACATCCAGTCGCTTAATTTAAAGTACAGTGAATCGTATGAACTGATGACTGAAACGAATCATATGAACACCAAAGTGCAAAATTGCACCAATGACCTGTCTGAAATGATTAAGAAGTTTGCTTAAACTTTAGAAAATCGAAGTTAAAAGCCCGCTAAACATTAGCGGGCTTTTAACTGGAATATAGTGAAGTGCCGGATTCGTTTACGAGCGAGGATTTCTAAATCTCGTTTTTTAAGAGCTAAAATGACGAAAGCTCGCAATAAATGCGAGCTCTCTAAATAAGTGGCGGAGAGATAGGGATTTGAACCCTAGATACGCTATTAACGTATGCCGGTTTTCAAGACCGGTGCTTTCAACCACTCAGCCATCTCTCCGTTGTGGGCGGTATAATAAGGAGCATAGTCCAACTTGTAAAGTGCTGAATTATAATAGAAGTACTGTTTGCTTGTTTTATGATCACTGATGTGATGTTGGACAGTTTGAAAACGGAGTGAAAAAGGGACAAAAAGTACCAATTTGTAGAGTTTTTACTTTATATTGGCGCACGTCAATAAAATGGTGTTTTATTGTTATCTTGCTGATATATAAGACATAACATGCTTTTAGGGTACATGTGTTCGCCCGAAAGTATTTGCAAGACTTTGTGAACTAATTCAAAATTAACTGGTATAGCCAGTTGTGCTTAGAATTCTTAAGGGTGTTTATGAAGGTCACAAATCTATTTAAAGACAAAGTTGATGCGATTTCTGCTCATCAATCCGAGTTTATGAATTGGATGTCTCCAACGTTACGCGATTATTGGAGTGACTTTTTGGGGAAAGCTCAAAATAGCTTTCTTTTCTCAAAAGTTCGTGATCACCAGCAGCCAGCCGTCAACGAAGAAGTTGCACCTCAACCTGCACCGATCGTAATGGCACCTGAGGCTCAAAAGCTTTATGACGAGTTAAGTGAAAAAATTGGCGAAGTTATTCACACTGGTGATTGGGTTCATGTGTCTCAAGAACGTATTAACCAATTTGGTGCGGTAACGGAAGACATGCAATGGATTCATACTGATCCAGAGCGTGCTTCAACTGAATCTCCATTTAAGACAACTATCGCTCATGGCTTTTTAACATTAGCATTGCTGCCTAAACTGACGGATTCAGTCGATCCAGAAAAGCCAATGTTCCCAACAGCTAAAATGGTAGTTAATTTGGGTTTAAACCAAGTTCGTTTCCCTTACCCTGTCAAAGCAGGCAATAATGTTCGTGCAGTCAGCACGTTAACAAAAGTAACGCCAATCAAAAAAGGTTTGGAGATTGAGCGCGAAATTAAAGTGGAAATTGAAGGTATTCGTCGACCTGGTGCGGTTGTGGTCTCTGTAATTCAACTGCATTTCTAATTCCGAAACCGGAGAGAACACTACATAGGAAAAGAGAGCATCAAGGTGCTCTCTTTTTTATTTTTACTGATTAAAGTTTTTTACTGGCGTATAACCGTAATCTGCAATCGCTTTTTGTCCCTGCTCTGAACGAAGGAAAGCGATAAAACCTTTACCTGCATCGCTAATCTTATCTACTTTGTATAGCACTAGGAATGGTCGCGCCAACTTGTACTTATGATTGCTAATGTTTGTCGACGTTGGGTCAATACCATCTAACTGAATCGCCTTGATCGAGCGATCTACTGACCCTACAGAGATAAAACCAATGGCGCGAGTGTTATGGTTAACAATGGTTTTTACCATGCTGTTGCTGTTTACAACCAAGTTGTTTGGGCTGATATCCGAGACAAGGCGATCATTAACGATTTTGGTCAGTCCCAGCAAGCTTTCGAAGCTGTAACGTGAACCTGAAGACGCTTCTCTAGTAACCACCGCGATAGGCTGATCTGTGCCCCCGACCTCTTTCCAATTCTTAATCTTACCTTTGTAAATATCAAACAGCTGTTGCTGAGAAAGGTTTTCTACAGAGTTGGTACGGTTTACAACAACAGCGAGGCCATCATAAGCGATAGGGTATACATTGAGATCTTCACCTTTTTCGCTTTCAGTCAGATAGCGAGAGCTCATGCCTATTTCGGCTACTCCTTTATTGACCATGGTGATACCAGCACTCGAACCAATGCCCTGAACAGCAACGTAATCGTCTGGGTGTGTTTTGTTGTATTCCTCAGCAAGTACATCCATCACACGAGCAACCGAAGTTGAACCCGAGATGTTGATTTCTTTTGCAATGGTAGGGAGGGAGACTGCTATGGCCAATAACGTCGCCACAGTAAAACGTAACATATTAAACTCCATATACGGGATAAAGCAGAGTTTATGATATTGCGTTCAGGTTACACTTTTGTGAACTGTTAGCGCTAAACAGGGGAATTGTTTCTAGTCAAGAGGTGATGGAGCTAGCGTTTCCAAGTGGATTGAGATGATAATCTGGGCAAATGATAATATAGCTATCTTATACTTGAGTTAGGTAGATAACTACCATCGGTGATGATGTAAAGGCTATATACTAGGATCGACAGCTCTAACTATCATCCATCGGGAGAACGTTGATGTCAGTGTCCCAAATGGCGACAAGTCGTTTATACAAATCAGTTCAATCGCTCTGCTCTGCGCGTAATGCTAACTTGCCTGTCGAACAGGGCAAGTGCCTCTATGAGCTAGTAGAAAATGGCGTTGAGCTTCATCGGGCGCATTTTCTCCTCGACTCCCAGCATAGCGAGTATACTTCTCCCGTCGCGAAGATCATGTTTGATGAGGACAACCAACTTTGGTATTTCTATGTTCCCACATATCACAACGAGCTGTTAAGGTGGGTGCCTTATAAGCCACTTCCATTTAGCCGAATGCTTGAGGACTTACTCAACGAGTTGGAGCGCGATCCTCAAGCGTGTTTTTGGGAATAGGGCGAGCCCAACGGATGCGAATGCCGACATGATTTATACTTTAGGCCTAACAACTTGGTTTCTAAAGTCTTTGGGGGTCATGTTGTAAACGGATTTAAATGCTGTACTGAAATGCGCTGCACTTTTAAAACCAGACTCAAACGCTATTTCTGTTATTGATTTTTCTGACTTGCGCAGTTGGGTTGCTGCGAAGTTTATCCGTTTCACCTTTAATATCTGAGAAAACGAAAGATCATCTGCGGCGAGGCGACGTTTTAAGGTTGCGATGGACATGCTCATATGAGCCGCTAAGCCTTCTAGCGTGATGTCTTTTTCAATATTACCCTCAATGTACTTAATGGCTTTTTGAGAGTCGCTCAGGCTACTTGCATCATCTATGATAGATAGGATGTTTGGCTCTACCTCAACCATCAACGACAGCAATGCCATTGCGATATGGCTTTGTGTGTAGTCTGGAGCATTGCGACTCGCTAACTTAACCAACATGTCCTTCAATTGTGCTACTTCGCTACTGGATTGCGTTGAAAAAGGATAGAAGCGCCTTTCTTCCGTTTTGGAACGTAGCATCGGGTGCGCTTTCTTAAAGTCACAGAATATATTTGGATTGAAGACTAAAGCCAGTGCTTTAAAGCCTCCGTCACTAGAGACGGCTTCTGCATTGCTCAGATCTGCGGAGTTATAGAGTGTGAAATCTCCGGCTTTAAGTTCAAATTGCTCACCATTAGGTTGATGAACTAATAGGGCACCTTCTTCAACAATATATAACCCATTATGTGTTGCAGTGTAACGCTCACTTTTGCGTGCAGTGAAGTGATTAAAGCGAATGATCTCAATGTTCGGCATACTCGTTCTTATCGTTTTACATAACAAATAAAAAAGGCGCTCAATAGAGCGCCTTTTAACTTCATTCGGTATTATTCACTTACAGTCTGTTCTGTTTGTGCTGCTGGTTGTTCAGCGAATACCTGGGTTGGCTTTGCAACTAAACTGCGGTTTTCTTGGTTTACGTCCGTAAGGACAATTTCCAATGTATCCCCAAGTTTGTATACGACCTCTTTATCGATAGAGATGGTACCGTTGTCGCCATTGCACTCAATTCTTTCTTTATTATCAAGAATTAGTGCACCAGGAATAAAGGCTGCTGCGCCATTTTCGAGAAGTCGGACACGTGCGCCTGCACGATTAATATCGAAAATCTCACCTGTGAAACAAGTTTTCTTGCTCGGCTCATCAGCAAGCGTGCGTGCATATAGCCAATCTGAGACATTTCGCTCAGCGATTTTATGATGTTTACGATGTAGAGCTAGCTCTTCGCCTACTTGGTCCTCTGGTTTTTGTACGGGTTCTTTACCAAGGATGACGGCCTTCAACATACGGTGGTTGATCATATCACCGTATTTACGAATTGGTGATGTCCAAGTTGCATAGATGTCTAAACCCATTGCGTAATGAGGCAGAGGCTGATTACCCACCTCACTGTATGCTTGGAACTTACGAATGCGGTTATCTAGATAAGACGTTTCTTGAGCTGCCAACCAGCGGCGCAACGCAGCAAAGCCTTCTAGCGTAGCAATAGACTCCGCTGTGAACTCCAACTGGCCTTCTGGATTGACAAGTTGAACCAATTCTTCAATCTTCTCGTTCTTGATACCTGCATGCGTATTGAAGACACCTGTTTCAAATTTATCGCGTAATGTACGACCTGCACAGATGTTTGCGGTAATCATGGATTCTTCAACAAGACGGTTTGCACTGCGGCGCATGTCTGCGTGGATAGCGATTACATCGTTATCTTCACTGAGCTCAAAACGGTAGTCAGGACGATCAGGGAAGACCACTGCGTTTTTCTCACGCCATTCAGCGCGAGCAAGAGAGAACTCATAAAGATCACGAACGATAGTCGCGATCTCTTCAGATGGCGTCCATGCTTCAGAGCTGCCGTTTTCTAACCAATCAGACACGTGATCGTATGCTAGGCGTGCATGTGATTTGATGTTTGCTGCGAAGAATTTAATATCGTCGCCAATCACACCATCTTTACTTACCGTTACGGTACAGCAAATAGCAGGGCGGGTTTCACCTTCAATCAGAGAGCATAGGTTGTCCGCTAAATCACGAGGTAACATCGGGATGTTGCGGCCTGGAAGATAAATAGTATAGCCACGCTCACGTGCTACTTTATCCATTTCATCTTCAGGTGTGATGTAGGCGGTTGGGTCCGCAATAGCGATGGTGAGTTCGAAATCGCCAGATACGGTTTTCTTCGCGTACAGCGCATCGTCCATATCTTTAGTCGATTCACCGTCGATAGTGACGAATGGAACATGAGTCATGTCTACGCGTTCTAGCTCCGCGTCGTCTTTCAGTTCCCAGTTATCGATGCCTGCTGGCTCAGAGTTTGGTAGATCGTTTTGAGCAAGCGTTACCCACCAAGGCGCAATTTTATCATTCGCGTCAGTGATTTTTTCAGAAATTTCTACGAAGAAGGAATTATCGCCTTTTAGAGGGTGGCGAATAAGATGTGCGACAACCCAATCACCTTCGGCGAACTCGTCAGGTTTTAGACCTTTCTTTAGTTTCGCTTTAAGAGATAGCTTTTTAAGCTGTGGGTGATCAGGTGCTACGTTGAGCTTGCCTTTGAACATTTTTACTCGACCAATAAAGCGAGTCACGGCTTGTTCCAGCAGCTCTTGTGGCTCTGCAACTTCGCGTTCATTTTCGGTGCGGATAATGGCGACGACTTTGTCACCGTGCATGCACTTTTTCATGTACGCAGGCGGGATGAAGAAGCTCGTCTTACTGTCCACTTCCAAAAAGCCAAAGCCTTTATCTGTGGCTTTTATTGAGCCTTCTTTTTTGGGCAGGTTTTCTTGGATTTTCTGCTTAAGCTGAGCGAGTAGTGGGTTATCTTGAAACATCTTTTCTTAAATTACCTATGGAGTTGGGCACACTATAATCATTGCGAGCTATTATTACTACCTGTGGAGCGTAATTTCGCCGTGAATTTTGCCAATTTAACCACGAGAAATTGGCTTAAATATTGATGAAATTCTCATCTGTGAGTTACGCGAATCTACGGGGAATGGTAGGGCTGGTGGAAAAATATGCTAAAAATACCATTGTTGAGAATAAATTGTGATGTAATTCAATTTTTTCTGGATTTTTTTATGCTTTTAAGGAATAATCCGCCTCCCTTAGTCGTCCCTAATGGCTTATCGCGGTTGTGTACTGTGCTGTGTTCCCGTCTGAATGGAATCAGTATCTGGATGGATCAGTATCGAATTGGAAGAGCATATGGGACTGTTTTTTTGTTTAATTAAGTAGGATCCCAATGCAAGATTCTGTTATTCAATTCAGTGATTTATCTCTGAATGATTCTATCCTTTCTGCTCTAGACGGAATGGGTTTCGTGTCACCAACTCCAATTCAGGCTGCGGCAATCCCACACCTATTGGAAGGTGCTGACGCGCTGGGTAAAGCTCAAACAGGTACAGGTAAAACAGCAGCGTTCTCTCTGCCTCTTCTCAACAAACTCGATCTAAACCAACGCAAACCGCAAGCGATTGTACTTGCTCCGACTCGTGAGCTGGCAATTCAGGTTGCAGCGGAAATGAAAAACCTTGGTAAAAATATCAAAGGTTTGAAAGTTCTAGAGATTTACGGTGGCGCATCTATTGTCGACCAAATGCGTGCTCTTAAAAGTGGCGCTCATGTAGTTGTCGGTACTCCAGGCCGTGTTCAAGATCTTATCAATCGCGAACGTCTACACCTAGACGAAGTTAGTACTTTCGTTCTTGATGAAGCAGACGAAATGCTAAACATGGGTTTCGTAGATGACGTAACTGCGATCATGGAGCACGCTCCAGAGTCAGCACAACGCGTTCTGTTTTCTGCAACTATGCCTCCAATGCTGAAGAAGATCGTTGAACGCTTCCTTCGTGACCCTGTAACGGTTGACGTTGCTGGTAAAAACCACACTGTAGACAAAGTTCAACAACAGTTCTGGGTAGTGAAAGGTGTAGAGAAAGATGAAGCGATGTCTCGTCTTCTTGAAACTGAAGAAACTGACGCGTCAATCGTATTCGTACGTACTCGTCAAGATACTGAGCGTCTGGCTGACTGGCTATCTGCACGTGGCTTCAAAGCAGCTGCACTGCACGGTGACATTCCTCAGTCTCTACGTGAACGTACTGTTGATCACATCAAACAAGGTGTTATTGACATCCTAGTTGCAACTGATGTTGTAGCTCGTGGTCTTGACGTTCCACGTATTACGCACGTATTTAACTACGACATCCCATTTGATGTTGAGTCATACATCCACCGTATCGGTCGTACTGGCCGTGCTGGACGTAAGGGTAAAGCGATCCTTCTAGTTCGCACTAACCAAATTCGTATGCTTCGCACTATCGAGCGTGTAACTAAGTCATCTATGGAAGAAATCCAACTTCCTCTACGTGACCAAGTTGCTGAAGCTCGTCTAGCTAAGCTAGGCGCTGAGCTTGAAGCAGAGAAAGAGCACAAAGCACTAGACAAATTTGCTGAGCTGGTAGAGAAACTACAAACTTCTCTAGACATCGACCCAGCAACACTTGCTGCTATGCTTCTTAAGCGTCAGCAAGGCAAACGTCCTCTGTTCTACATTGGCGAAGACCCAATGGTTGAAGCAATTGAGCGTGACAAGCAACGTCGTAAAGAGCGCCGTGAAGGTGGTCGCGACGGCGGTCGTAACTTCAACAACCAAGACTGGGATACTTACCAGCTTCAAGTTGGTCGTGAGCAAGGCGTTCAAGTTAAAGACATCGTTGGCGCTCTAGCAAACGAACTAGGTCTAGGTAAAGGTTCTATCGGTGCGATCAAGCTAGCTCAAGGTCACACATTCGTACAGCTACCTAAAGCAATGACTTCAGACGCGGCGAACAAGCTAAGCAAACTACGTATCCGTCAACAAGATGTTGGTGCTGTAGTATGTGATTTCGATGATTTCCGCGAGTCTCGTGGTGGTCGCCGTGACGGTGGTCGTCGCGATGGTGGTCGTCGTGATGGCGGTGGTTACCGTGGCAACCGCGAAGGCGGCAATCGTGGTGGTGATCGTCGTGAAGGCGGTCGTCGCGAAGGTGGTTTCCGTGGTAACCGTGACGGCAACCGCGATGGTAATCGTGAAGGTGGCGAACGTCGTTTCGATCGCAACCGTGGTGGTGATCACCGTGGTGCACATCGTGGTGAACGTGGTCACGGTCGTGGCCGTCGTACAGACGCATAATCACGAGTGATTAAAGCGACGGTTTAAGTTGCTACAAAAAGAATTGAAAGCCGAGCAAAGCGCTCGGCTTTTTTATGCGCGTCTAATACGGTTTTGCTTTTCATCGTGTTTGTTTACCCAACTTATTACTTCGTCTAAGGGCAGGGCAGAACAAGTAACCCTGAATGATGTCACAGCCTCGACTTCTCAAAAAATGCAGTGTGTCCATGTCTTGAACGCCTTCTGCTACGACCGAATACCCTAATCCATGTGCTAGCGCAATCGTGTTCTCAACGATAGAGCGGGAGCCTTCAGTGCGGCTTGCTGTGAAAAGAAATTAACCAGCTTACCTTGAAACGTATTATCAATCTTTCGACGTTTTTGAGGTTATCTCATAATTTGAATCAGTCATTGGCCTTCAGGTTGTGTCATGTCTTCGATAGACTCAAAGTAGTATTTACGATAAGGGAGCCCAGTAAGAGCGTCATGGACGGCATTGCGCTTCTCTCTTTCAGCAACAGTATGAAGCTTTAATATCGAATCGTTGCTCCACTTAATCACCAGCACGACAAAGATACTGCCGCCAAAAAGTATAAGAGAAACCCCCGTTTCTAAGAGAGAAGTAATAGGTTTTTGCATGATAGCGTGCAAAAAAACGGCATAAGCAAAAATGAAACAGCTGATTAACAATAATAGGAAAGTCCACCCGGTTACGTCAGTTTTCGAGCAGATGTTTTTTGTCATCTGCCATCCCCAGCAGAGCAAAATCAAACCTAAGATCACTAATAGAAATGCAATAGTGGGCACATTATTACCCCCAATTTATTGATTGGTTTGTTATTTTTGTTCACCCAATAAACAACGTAGCTTATATATCTGACTTTGTACAAATTGACCTATTCATAAATTATGTTTAACAAGTGATATTTTTTAGTCTTCAAATAAAATCAAAACTTGCTACAGATCAACAAAATTTGTTCAATCAAATCGCTTTTACTAAAAGATTGTTGAAAGATTAAAAAATTATTGAATAATAGAGGGGCAAACAAGAAGTACGCAGCGCACAAGCGCTATTACAACCTCTGCTCTACAACAGGATAACTATTTCATGTCTAATTCGTTTGTACTGGTGATCAACTCTGGTAGCTCTTCATTAAAATTTGCTGTTATTGATTCTGAAACCGGTGAAGCTTTGGTATCAGGTATTGGTGAGTGTTTTGGCCTACCTGAAGCTGAAATCAGTTGGAAATATCAGGGAGAAAAAACCGTTGAAGCAATTCCAGCTGGCGGTAACCATCATCAGTACGCTGTTGAGCGAGTGGTAAAACTACTCGAAACTCTAGGTTTGAGCTCAAAATTTGTCGCTGTAGGCCATCGCATTGTCGCAGGCGGTGAAACCTTTAAAGGAACTGTGAAAGTTGATGAAACAGTTATTCAAGAAGTAGAGCGCCTTGCTGAACTTGCACCACTTCATAACAAAGCGAACGCTGAAGGCATGAGAGCGGCAATGGCGGCGTTCCCTTCACTGCCTCAATTTGCTGTATTTGACACTGCTTTCCACCAAACAATGCCAGCCAAAGCCTTTATGTACGCACTTCCTTACGAGCTTTACGAAGAGCATAAAGTGCGTCGTTACGGTGCTCACGGTACAAGCCACTACTACGTAAGCCGTGAAGCAGCGAAAATGCTAGATAAGCCGGTTGAAGAAAGCAGCTTTATCACTGTGCACTTAGGTAACGGTGCATCAGTGAGTGCGGTTAAAAATGGCGAATGTGTTGATACAAGTATGGGTTTGACGCCGTTAGCTGGCCTAATGATGGGCACTCGCTGTGGTGACCTCGACCCAAGTGTTATCGAGTTCCTTTTCCGTAAAGGCTGGGAAAAAGACGAAGTGTTCGAGATGATGAACAAGAAGTCAGGTTTCTTAGGTGTATCTGGTGTGACAAGTGATGCTCGTGGCGTACTAGAAGCAATGGAAGCGGGGAATTCACGTGCGAAGTTGGCATTTGAGATCTTCACTTACCGCGTTGCGAAATACATTACATCCTACCTCGCGGCTCTGGATTCATTAGACGGCATCATCTTCACTGGTGGTATTGGTGAAAACTCACTACCAATTCGTCGTGAAATCTTGAAAAACCTAAAACTGTTAGGTTTTGTTGAAGATGAGAAAGGTAACGAAGATGCAAGATTTGGTAACGCAGGTGTTATTGCAGCATCTGAGTTGTTAGGTGCCAAAGCTCTTGTTATTCCTACTAACGAGGAATTTGTGATAGCTAAACAATCGGTTGAGCTATTGTAATATATAACGAAAACAGAAAGTTAAAAGCGAGCCTCGTGCTCGCTTTTTTATTTAAAGCAATTTGGTAATTACTCTTTGAGTTTCAGAGCTTCGCGCTTTTCGATTAAAAAATCCATCAAGACGCGGATTTTTTTCGGCATATGCTCTCGTGAAGGCATATATAAATAAAACCCTGGAAACTCTTTGCACCAAGGTGTCAGAACTCGGGTCAATCTTCCCTCATCTATGTGCTTTTCCACCCATAAATCAATATGCTTCACTAAACCCACACCCTGTATTGCAGCTTGTAACATACTATAGTCATCATTAAAAATAGCATTACCTTTAGGCTCGAAAACGAGGGTGCGCTTTGCAACATCTGGAGAGGTTAGCGACCAATGATCAATTGTTCCGCTAGAGGTAAAACGATAAGCAAGGCAATTGTGATCTTCTAAATCCTCAGGAGTTTGAGGTAGTCCATTTTGCCTAAAGTATTCAGGAGAGCTCACTATTGCCGTTGTTAACGGCGGAGTAATAGGGATCGCAACCATATGTTCATCTAAGCTTAATCCTAAGCGAATGCCAGCGTCAACGCCTTCTGCGACGATGTTAGAAAACCCATCATCCATGATTAGCTCTAGGCGTATTTTAGGATAACGAGAGAGGAACTCACCTAGATAGGGCTCAATAAGCAGCCGAGCAGCGGTTCTTGATACACTGATACGGATTAATCCCGAAGGCTCAAGATGAGAGTCGTTCAATTCGTTAACGACCTGCTCAATGTTCACCAATGAAGGTTGCAAAATATCAAGCAGACGTTGGCCTTCTTCCGTCAGCGACATACTTCTGGTGGTTCGATTAATTAACCGAACTTGTAGCTGTTGTTCTAACGCTTTTAGGTGTTGTGATAAGGCAGCACGGGTTACCCCCATTTCTAAGGCTGCTTTAGTGAAACTGCGATGGCGAGCAATATGTGCAAACCACGTCAGTGATGAAATTAAAGAAGGTTCTATTCTCATTTGTTAAGTATAACTAAACAGTCATGTAGATAAAACGATATTTATCCGAAACAGTGTGTTGACTAATATTACATCGAAGCTTAGGTCAGCCTGAGATGAACAGTTAACCTCTAATGGAGAATGTCGCTATGTCTAAAGTCACTTTCAAAAATCTCAATGGTCAAGGTATTGAGATTTCAGCGGTTATCAACTTCCCTACAGATTTTGATGCAAGTAAACAATATGCGGCGGTTGTTGTTTCACACCCAGGTGGTGGCGTAAAAGAGCAAACCGCAGGCCTATATGCGAGTAAACTTGCAAAAAGCGGCATAATTGCCATTGCGTTTGACCGTTCGTATCAAGGTGAAAGTACAGGTGAGCCTCGCCAAATGGAAAACCCTTACACGAGTACTGAAGACGTGAGCGCAGTCGTCGACTATCTGACAACGTTAGAGTACGTCGATAACGATAAAATTGGCGCAATGGGGATTTGTGCTGGTGCGGGCTATAGTGCAAATGCAGCGATCAATGATCGTCGAATCAAAGCACTGGGTATGGTTAGTGCCGTAAACATTGGCCAAATGTTCCGTAATGGTTGGGATAATTCGGTTAACGATGCTGACGCTGTTGGTTACTTAGAATTTGGTTCGAATGCTCGCACAACCGACACGAATGGTACAGAATTCGCGACTATTCCTCTAGCTCCGATGCGTGAAGAAGATGCCTCAAATGCAGAACTACGCGAAGCTTGGGAGTATTACCACACACCACGTTGTGAACATCCAAATGCGCCGGGTTTTGCTCTAACTCGTAACTTAAATCAGATCATTACTTACGATTCGTACCACAAAGCGGAAGCATTCCTAACTCAGCCAATTCTTGCTGTCGTTGGTAGTGACGCAGGCAGCAAATGGATGAGTGATGACCTGATAGAACGTGCTGCGAGTTCAGATAAAACCTTGTATGCCATTGATGGTGCAAACCATATGTCGCTTTATGATGTTGCCGAATACGTCGATGACGCAGTATCCCAACTCGCATCTTTCTTCCAACGCACTCTTTAATATTCCCGATGAAAGGCTCAATTGCTTCGAGCCTTTCTGCTCTCAAGGCTTTTTACTCTTAAGGTATTGATTATGAATATGCAAAAAATCACTTTTAGAAATGCTGATATGTCTTGGGATATGTCTGCATTAATTTTATTCCCAGAAGGCTTCAATGAATCGAAACGCTACCCAACAATGATAAGTGTTCATCCTTTTGGTAGTTGTAAAGAACAAACATCCAGCGCTGTCTATGGTAAAGCCCTTGCTGAGTTAGGTTACGTCGTGATCGCATTTGACGCGAGCTTCCAAGGAGAATCGGGAGGATTGCCTCGCTACGTAGAAGACCCAAGTCAACGTGTTGAAGATATCAGTCGCGTTATCGACTATGCAGTAACTTTACCATATGTCGATGAGAATAGAATTGGTGGACTCGGTATCTGCGGCGGTGGTGGTTACATGATCAATTCAGCCCTAACCGAAAAGCGCTTGAAAGCTGTCGTAGGTATTACGCCTGTTAACTTAGGCCGCTTGTTCCGTGAAGGCTTTAGTATGTACGACCCTATCGCCAATCTTGAAGCTATGGCTGCACAGAGAACAGCCGAAGCTCGCGGCTCAGAGCTGAAAATCGATGAACTTCTTCCTCCAAATATTGAATTTGCAAAAGAAAATGGATTAACAGAACGAGACGTGTTCGAAGCTACTGAATACTACAAAACATCACGTGGACAAACCGAAGGTGGTGCAACTCGTATGCTGTTTTCACATGCACAGAAAACACTGAGCTGGGATGCCTTTGCATTTGCCGAAACGTTATTGACTCAGCCTGTTATGGCCGTGGTAGGGCAAAAAGTCGGGGCGTTTGGTGCTTATCGTGATGGGCAGGAAATTTATGGCCGCTCTGTTCAATCAAAAGACCGACAGCTGGTTAATTTGGAAAATTGGTCTCACTATGAACTGTATGACCATCCAGAAGCAGTCGGCATTGCAATGGACAAGGTTTCTGCATTCCTTGAAACACACTTAAAATAATCTAATAAGTTAGAAGCGTTTTGTAGAGTTGCAAAGCGCTTATTTTTAACAGCGTAAGATGTAGTTCGAAGCGAGTAGGTCGGTAAATCTTCGTGCGAATAACCTCATCTACAGGCTATTGACTAAATACCACTGCCAAATACTGTTTAAGACAATGTACACTGAAACCTAATTAAAGGCGTTAGATAGGAATGAAGTTTAATTTATGCGCAAATCAGATAAGAAGGTCGAGAATCTAATTAGAGAAGTGTTGACCGAAGTTTGTGAAGATACGCTAAAAGGCTACGATGGCTTTCTTTGGGTGACTCATACCGTCAAATTCTCTTCTTTTCCACAAAGCTTAGAAATAGTCTGCGTATTCGAAACGAAGCAAGATCGAGCTAACTTTTTTGAAGGAGAGGGCCGCCAGCATGTTTCCACAACTATTCAAAAGGCATTTAATAAGGCAGGAGTGCAACTAAAGAACGTCAGTAAGCAAATCAGTTACGATACAAAACAAAAGTGTTAGTGCGGGCAGCAATGGTCCGTAATAAAATGGTGCTTGGCTACCTTGCTATAAAAATGCAAAGGGCACTGGATGGGCAATGAAGCTTCAGCTCACTTAGATATACATCGGTGTAACTACGAGTTATGGATTGTGAATACGGTTGGTTTTCTAATGTTGCCTTAAGAGGCCATGATTAGTCGTTTACAATGAGTAAAGTACAAACTTCTGCATGGTGGATATCCGCAGAAAATTATTGAAAAGAAAGGCTCTAGCTGGAGCGGTCTATCATTTTCTTTGGGTTACCTCGACTATGAATAGCTTAATTGCTATGTTTCGCAAAATATATGGAGAATCTCCTGCGCGTTATTTTTCTAGATGCCGTGCAGAATAATGTGTTGACCGGCTGAGGGAAAAATGAAAACCAAAATAATAATGTCTTTTCTACTCGCTACATTGTGTGTCAGTGCCAGCGCCAGTACGAATGAGCCGAAATACCATTCTGCGCTAACAATCAAAACGGCATTCAGTGAAGACAGAGACAAGCCAGTAGAAGTCTATTATTGGTATCCCACAACGAACGAAAAAAACAATTTCACGTTTGGTAGGGGGAACATTTTTAAATCAGTCGAAACGCAGTTAGATGCCCCTTTAGCAAGTGGAAAATTTCCCGTTGTGCTTTTGTCGCAGGGCGGAACACGGTCAGCGTTTTCCCACAGTGGTTGGATAGCCTCGAGCCTGGCGCAACAAGGTTATGTCGTTGTGGTACCAAAGCCTCCTGCACCGAACGAAATCAATGCAGAAATGGCTGTTGATGAAATCACATTCAGAACCAGTGATTTGGTGCTTGGGCTGAACGAATTAAGTTCGGTCGGGATACTGTCCGGAGGCGTAGATACTGATGCAGTGCAGGGGGTCGGCTTTTTTCTGGGCGGCACATCTATGCTGATGCTCTCCGGAGCGCAAATAAGCCCGGAGAAATATCGAACATCGTGTCACAACGCCACCAATGTAGACTGTCATTGGTTACGTGAAAATAACGTTGATATTACCAGCATCCCGGATCAAAAATTCCCCCGATTTCAGTCTGAAAACAAACTGAAATCGGTCGTCGTTATCAACCCTGAGCTAACGAAAACTTTTGTCCCTGAAACTCTGGCCTTGATGAACAATGCTATCACTGTGGTGACGCTTTCTGATCGGCTACATCCCGCACTGACACCAGCCGAATCACTTGTTGATCTTCCCAATGTGACGTTTCAAGAGATCCCCAGTGCGAGTCAGTTTAGTGCGTTCGCAGAATGTACTGAGCGTGGCATTAAAATTCTCGCATCAGAAGGGGAGGAAGCACTTTGCCAGGAGCGTGACGAGGTTTCCAGAAAGGACAATCATCAGCACATTTTGGATGTAATTCTGGCCAGGTTAACAAAGTCATAAGAGTGCAACAATGAGGAGCTTTCTTACACATTGTGTGCTTGGACCAGCAAAGCGAGAAGTAAGTTTTTGCAGGCTTATCCTTTCACCATAGTGCAAGGCCTACTAGTGACCGTGTTATTTGCTCTAACTAAGTACTTGTACCAACATTTTGAAACTTAGAAGAACACACAAAATACCAACGATTTTCTTAAGAACTTTATTTGGGAAATACGCTGCACAACGCACGCCGAGGCTAGTAGTTAAGTAGCTACTAATGGAGAAGCTGAGCATTGCAGGAAGGTATATGTATCCTAATACTAAGTTGTTCCAATCTGTGTTTCCCCATCCGTTTAACATGTAACCGAGGCTTCCTGACAGCGCGATAGGGAAACCTATCGCAGCAGAGGTACCAATAGCACGTTTTACCTCAAAATTTTGCTGGACAAGATAAGGGATGATCAACCCCGCACCGCTTATAGAGACAAGTGCTGATACAGAGCCAATCACCGAGCCTACAGTGATATTACCGATAGCCCCATGTGGGTTCGGATTGTACTCATTTTCAGTGTTGAGAAACATCTTATAAGCAACATACAACATGAATACGCTGAAAAAGCCTGCCAGATAGACTCCTTGTAGATACGATGCTACGAATGTGGCGCAAAATGTTCCGACTAGAACTCCGCTCAACATTTTTCCTACCATAGTCGAGTCTACATTCTCTTTTTTGTAGTGAGCGCGCATGCTGCCCAATGTTGTAATAATCATCGAAGCCATTGATGTCCCTAACGCAAGATGCACTACTTCCGTATCAGCTATTCCCTGTAGTGAAAATAGAAACGCAAAAATAGGGACGGCCATTCCACCACCACCCACACCAACGAGTCCAGCGAGAAAGCCAATGCCCAAGCCTGCTGTAATGTAATAGATAATAAAGATAGGTTCGTTCATGATGGTTCTGCCTTCGATAAAATGATCGTTGCTAAAATGTTACTCGAACGCTAACTTGCTATGGTAACGTTAAGAGGACAGAAAATAATGAATAATGGCCAAAATGGAATTGAGTAAATAAAGTGACAAACTCTGATTACAGCGAATGGAAAAATGGCGCCGCACTGATCGTTAAGGAGTGGCAGCATGAAAGGAGCGACTTCAACCATTTGGATCAACGGCCACATAATTGGCACAGTCATCATCGAGGCCAGTTACTGTGTATAGATGAAGGGCTAATTCAGGTCAAAACCGATGAAGGAACGTGGATACTACCACCTCACCGAGCTGGTTGGATCCCCCCGGGTGCGATGCACAGTGTTTATTTTTGTGGTTCTCTGAAAGGTCGTTCATTACTGTTTACTCCAGAGAGTTGTGAGCGGTTTCCAATGAGACCTTGTGTGATCCAACTTAGCGATGTGTTGAAAGCCCTATCGGTTAGAGCATCGATATGGAGTAAAACAGACGATCTATCCATACAGTCTTTACGTATTCTTGCCGTAATATCCGATGAAATCGTCAATAGCCCTCATGAGTCACTCCACATCCCACTGCCCAGTGATCCGAGACTGCAAAAAGTTACTCAAGCAATTTTAATAGACCCAAACAGCAAGCATTCTGTAGAGCATTGGGCCAATATTGGGGCAGTCTCATCTCGGACGTTAAGACGATTGATTCGAAGTGAGTTAAACATGAGTTTTAGTGAATGGCGGCAACAAGTACTGCTAATACATTCATTAGAAATGATAGCTCGAGGGGAATCGGTGGGAGATATTGCACATGCTTTAGGTTATTCGACGCCCAGTAACTTTATTGCGATGTTTCGTCGGGTCTATGGCGATTCACCCACGCGTTACTTTTCTAATCGCGGAATATAATTTCCGTGCTCGCATGCTCATGATGTTCCCCTAATTATCTTTAATCAAAAAAGGTAAATATTGAAAAGATTAATTGTTATGTTATAACATTGCCTTGTTTGGGGCTCTACAATTTGTTGTTTAAAGAATTGATCTCACAACCAGTAGTCTCCTATTGAGGAGAGTAAACGTTGATTTCTTCACAAGCGCTGTCTGACTTGACTCTACATGGGGTGGGACTGTGTCAATATGTCCGTGAACTAGAGCGAAATCGTAACGATTACTAGGTCTCATAGCCCTAGAAAATCAACGTTATTAAAACCTTTACCTGACCTTTTTAACGCTTGGGAGGAAGATATATGAGCATTGATGTAGTTGAGAACCCGCTTCGTGTCCAAAAAACATCATCGTTGGCGATATCGACATCAGCGAACATACTTAGCGACATCTACAAACCAGAGCACAATATTGCCATATGGCAGCGAACGCTCTCGAAAGAGTTGACGAAGGACATTAATCTGATGCTGGCTCAGGAGCCTAGATTGGCACTGGTACAAAGTGTCACGCCAGATGATGCTGCACAATGGGTACGAAGCAAGTTAGAGGGCTATGCGTGTGCTGATGCGCTGAGTGAAGATGTTGCTTTAATCGTCGATATGTTCTGCTGTTTGTTTGAGGTTAAAGAAGCAGGTTTGAGACTAACTCGCCTAGACAGCCCGATGTGCCCGAAATTTCACTTTGATCGTGTGCCTTGCAGACTTGTCATAACTTATACCGGCCGAGCGACCGAATGGTTAACCAACGATACCATTGATCGCACTAAACTCGGTGCCGGTAGTCTTGGTCAACCTGATCACCTATCGGGATTATACGACTCTGAAAGTGCAATACGACGAATGCAGCCTGGCGATGTTGCCCTGCTCAAAGGAAGTGGTTGGGAAGGCAATGAAGCCACTGGAGTTATACATCGCTCTCCACATGTTGCAGACAATGAACGTCGCTTACTACTCACATTGGATTTCATCTAGAGATATGAGAAAGCTCAAAACGGTAGATGACGTCATGAAGCAGGTAGAGAAAATCTGCCTGCTGCGAGGTAAACAACTCACTACTAAACGGAAATTGATACTGACTTCACTGCTATATGCGGAGAAGCCGCTTTCTGCCTACGAACTAGTTGACTACTGCAATCACAACTTTTCTCAAAACATTCAAGCGATGTCGGTTTATCGAATACTCGATTTCCTTGAAGCAGAGCACTTTGTCCATAAGCTCAATACATCTAGTAAATACGTCGTTTGTTCTCAAATCGCGTGCGATCAGGAGCATGGCGTTCCACAGTTTTTGATTTGCTCTCAGTGTGGAAAGGTTAGTGAAATAGCGGTTGAAGCCAATGTTATTTCTAGCGTATGTGCGAAAGCCATACAAGAAGGCTTCACCGTTCTTAGCCCACAATTTGAGATTTCCTGTGTTTGCGATGAATGCGCAAACCGCCCCCTATGAGGCAGACACACGATCTCCCCTTATAGCTTCACAAGGTGACCGAGTATTGGCCACATTTATAAATTATCTAAAAGAATGAATTATGTCAGCAACATTGATTAAAAACGCTCGGGTGGTCAACGAAGGAGCCATTACCGAAACAGATTTACGTATTGTTGATCAAAGAATTGACAAGATTGCTACTAATATATCCGTACAACACGAAGATATTGTAATTGATGCTAAAGGGGCTTATTTACTGCCAGGCATGATTGACGATCAAGTGCATTTCCGAGAACCTGGGCTGACACATAAAGGCACAATTGCAAGCGAGTCGCGGGCAGCGGTAGCCGGCGGTATTACAAGCTACATGGAAATGCCCAATGTTAGTCCGGCTACAACGACTATTGACTCGTTAGAGCGCAAGTTCGCTCTCGCTAAAGAAAGCTCGTTTGCGAATTATTCTTTCTACCTCGGTGCAACCGAAGACAATCTTGAACAGATTAAACAACTTAACCCCAAACAACATTGTGGTGTGAAAGTATTTATGGGGGCATCAACAGGAAATTTGTTAGTCGAAGCTCCGCAAGCGTTAGAGTCAATTTTTCGTGACTCTCCAGTACTCATTGTTACTCATTGTGAAAGTGGGACTGTTATTAAACAAAACCAGCAAAAGCAAAGACTTAAGAAGTCAGATTTCACTATCGAAGACCATCCCATTTTGCGTGACGAAGAGGCCTGTTACGCTTCATCTTCTTATGCGGTAGAACTTGCCAAAAAGTATCACAGCCAACTACATGTGCTGCACATCACAACGGCGAAGGAGCTAGCACTTTTTGACGAGGGAGACATTCGAGACAAATCAATCACCGCGGAGGCTTGTGTTCACCATCTTTGGTTCAGCAACAAAGATTATGGCGCTCTTGGTAACTTGATCAAATGTAATCCTTCAATCAAGTTTCCTAGTGACCACGCTCCTCACACTTGGCAAGAAAAACAAGTGCCTTACGAGCAGGCTCCAGCCGGACTGCCGTTAGTTCAGCATGCGTTACTTACTCTCTTCGAGCATGTCCGTTTAGGTCATATGAGTTTGACTCAAGTAGTCGAAAAAACTGCGCACAACCCGGCCATTCGCTATGGCATTCAAGGCCGAGGTTTTATCCGTGAAGGTTACTACGCCGATTTGGTGTTGGTTGATGCTCATACCCCAACACGAGTTAGCAACGAAAACAGTTTATATCATTGTGGTTGGTCGCCTTTTGCTGGACATGAATTTTCAGCTCAAATTCAAAAGACTTGGGTCAATGGCGCGCTAGTTTATGACAATAACAAAGTCATCGATAAACCAACTGCAGCGATGCGTTTATCCTTCAATCGTTAAGTCGCTGACCGCAAAGAAAGAGCCATAAACAAACTGGAAGCATTATGTTAAGAAGAAACCCAACGGGCCATATGCCACAGGTGTCCTCAACAGCCTTTATCGATCCAACCGCTATTATCTGTGGCAAAGTCATTATTGAAGATAACGTTTTTATTGGACCCTATGCTGTTATTCGAGCTGACGAAGTTAATAACCATGGAGACATGGAAGCTATCGTCATCAAACGTG
Organism: Vibrio sp. 1557; assembly: GCF_033340175.1. NCBI lineage: Bacteria > Pseudomonadati > Pseudomonadota > Gammaproteobacteria > Vibrionales > Vibrionaceae > Vibrio > Vibrio sp. 1557. The sequence continues at coordinate 296,731 of NZ_JAWOVZ010000005.1, forward strand.
ACACCAATATCCAAGATGGTGTCGTAATTCACTCTAAGGCAGGGGCTGCGGTGACCATTGGTGAGCGCTCATCCATTGCTCATCGTTCGATTATTCATGGTCCTTGCCAGGTTTGTGATGATGTTTTCATTGGCTTCAACTCCGTCGTGTTCAATAGCGTCATCGGTGAGAGGTGTGTTATTCGTCATAACTGTGTCGTCGATGGCCTCGATTTACCCGCTTATTTCCATGTACCACCGATGACCAATATTGGTGTCGGTTTTGATTTAGAGAGTATCTCTAAAGTGCCGCCAGAATATTCAGCTTTTTCCGAATCCGTCGTTTCTGCCAACCATGAACTAGTCCAAGGCTACCGGAGAATTGCCAATGAACTTTAATAAGCCACTGATTTCGCGAGTGCCGACTAACATCATCACTGGCTTTCTCGGGGTGGGGAAAACATCGGCAATAATGCACTTATTGACCCATAAACCGAGTCATGAACGTTGGGCTGTATTGGTCAATGAATTTGGCGAAGTTGGTATTGATGGCAGCTTGTTACAAGGCCAAAAAAAACAACAAGACCAAGTGTTTATTCGAGAGGTCCCCGGGGGATGTATGTGCTGTGCAGCAGGTCTTCCGATGCAAATCGCCTTAAATCAATTATTGTCTGAAGCAAGGCCAGATCGATTGTTGATTGAGCCTACAGGTCTTGGTCATCCTAAAGAAGTACTGCAAGTGCTATCGACCGAGTATTATCGTCAAATTCTCGCTTTGCAAAAAAACATTACTTTAGTCGATGCACGTAAACTATCGGATCCTAAGTACACTGAGCATGAAACGTTTAACCAGCAAATCACTATCGCAGATACAGTGGTAGGTAATAAGCGCGATCTCTATCAAGATGAAGATGAGCAAAAGCTGACGGCTTATATAGCAAAGCTCGGTCTGCGGGAAACAAAAGTGATTTTCGCTGAACATGGCGCTATCCCTTTTCATGAATGTGAGGGAGCGACTCGTATTGACGTGCAAAAAACGCCCTCTGTTCTTTATCGTGAAAGAGAGAAAAAGTCACTTGTTCCTGAGTTGCCTATGCCTGAGAGCGGCATTCTAAAAGCAACCAATCAGGGGGAAGGTTTCTACAGTATCGGTTGGCGTATATCCGCTGAAAACGTGTTCGATCATCAAAAGCTGAGATTATTGCTGCTCGACCTCAAGGTCGAACGAATGAAAGCGGTTTTTATCACGGGAAGCGGTATTTTTGGTTACAATCTAACATCAGATGGACTCACAGAGTTTGAACTAGACGAGTGTTCAGAAAGCCGCCTAGAACTGATCTCTTCCGGTCTAGATGACCAATTTGAAGATAGATTATTTCGATGTTTGGAGAAGGCATCATGATAGAAAAGAGAAAACTCTCCTTTTAACCATAATGTCTTACCTCCTTAAAATTCTAGTGGGGTTTCTTTTAAAGCTGCGCTTAGGGCACTTATGCTGCCGTATTAGGGTGGGGTTAGTACCCGTATTTTCTGCCTATGCGGTTCAGGCACAGTTTTATTCATGGGGTGAGGTATCCACGTTACACGTGGCCTAATTACTTGCTTTAAGTTACCCGGAAGAAACACGTCTTTTTTTAGCGAGGGCCATTGCTATATTTGCGGTACTGTAGGCGCTCTCATTGATAAAGTGCGGGTAAATTTCCCCTTTGCCATTCTAATGGATATCATAACCAGCGAAAGTCGCTAATAAAGGTGCTCCTGGTTTGACCGCCTCAAAATCTCTGCCACAAATAGTAGGGTGTACTAGTGCTTGCCGCATACCCTCTTGATCAAGTGGAACCCTGATTTCTTCGGTGTAAAAAAACGCCTCATAATCGCTCAGTAAGCCTATTTGGTTGAGGTTGTGCTTTTCAACATAGTCCAATACTGCGGTAAGCATCTGTTTCATCAACTCCAACGTACTGTACTCTAGCGCACCATGTGCTTGCGCCCCGACCTCAATCATTATTCCATATTGCCCAGCAGTACAAAGGTAAGGTTGCTCTTGCCATTCTTTTCGCTCTTCGAAAAGGACATGTGCTGATGGCATTCGTTGTTTGACGTACGCGCCCAGTTTCCGATAAAACACATCGTTAGAAAGCAAAATCAACGTCGCTCCCATATTGCTTGTTGTATTGTGCAGGTCAACAATCAACAGTTTTTCTTGGTTTGCATATTTCTCGATAAATTGATGTGCAATCTTGCTTTCATGCAAATCAGGACAATGATTGCTATTCATTGCTGAGAACTCGCGATTTAAGTCTGTATCGATGTATCGGACGTTGTGTTTTACTGCTTCGGAGTTTGCGATGATCGAGCAGGCTGAAAAGGTTGATCTATTGACAGAGTAACGTTTTTCTTTGATTAGTTTATGTAAATAAATACCAGAAAGTTCGTTTCCGTGTGTTCCTGCAACGATAAGTGCTGAATTGAATGTGTTCATTATTGAGCCTTCTCAAAGAGAATGGGTTGAATGACTGGTTTTCTCTTAGCCAATCCAGTGAACTGAATAAACGTTTACTAAACTGAGTAAAAATAATCATAGATATGTTATAACATAACAATCGTTGTTATTGATACTTAGTTTCTCATGAGTCAGTTTAAATTTATTGCTTTAATCGTTGCTGTGTTTTGTTTTTCGGTCGCTTTGCTTCTACCTACAGAGGATGAGCCAAATCAAGATAGTCACAGCACTCAACTGAATCAAAGCAGTGATTCGTCACCACCTCCATCATCAAAGATAGTGGTTCCCTCAGATAGCAGTTTGACTCCGTTGCCTAAACCTAAACCTAAACAAATACACTACATAGTTAAAGTGGGAGATACGCTCAGTGGTATCTTCGCTCAATTGGGTCTCCCTTACGGTATTTTGCAGCAAATTCTCTCAGTTGATCTTGATCACCTCCAGCTAGATATGATTAAGCCCGGAGAAGAGCTTGAATTAGTGATGGATGACATGGGGCAATTGAGTCGACTAATTTATCATATGAGCCTTGTAGAGAAGGCTATCTACACTAGAGAAAACGATGGCTCCTTCTCTTACGAATTTCAGGAAATTTCAGGGGAATGGCGTGAAACCTTATTTTCGGGAGAAATCAAAGGGAGTTTTTCAGTCTCGGCACATCGAGTAGGATTGGCATCAGGCCACGTCGCAAATATTACGCAGGTGATGAAAGATAAGATTGATTTTGCGCGATCTCTTAGAGCCGGTGACCGTTTCGATATATTAGTGAAACAGCAATATTTAGGTGAACACAAAACTGGCAATAGTGAGATTAAGGCTATTTCTTTTAACTTAGCGAAGGGCGAAGTCGCTGCATTTCTAGCCGAGGATGGACGGTTCTATGATAGAGCTGGTAACAGTTTGGAGCGAGCGTTTAACCGTTATCCTGTCGATAGGGCATACCGCCGAATCACCTCTGGGTTTAACCCTAAGCGTAAACACCCAGTGACGGGAAGAGTCACCCCGCATAACGGAACGGATTTCGCGACACCAATCGGTGCGCCAGTTTATTCTACTGGGGATGGAAAAGTAATTGCGGTCCGCAAGCACCCTTATGCCGGTAATTATTTAGTGATTGAACATAACAGTGTGTACAAAACTCGTTACCTACACTTGAATAAAATCTTGGTTAAAAAAGGTCAAGTTATAAAGCGTGGGCAAAAAATAGCCCTCTCTGGGAATACTGGTCGTTCAACCGGACCACATTTACATTTTGAAGTTTTAGTTCGTAATCGTCCGGTTGATGCAATGAAAGCCGACTTACCTATCGCGAAGTCGCTTCCTAACATCCAGAAACCTTCATTTTTGGCGCGAGTATCAGAGTTTGATTATCTAGTAGAAACGAAAAACTGAGTCCCGACAATTTGTTAGGGCTCAGTTATGCTATTTTGTGTTGTGAGGTTGGAGCAATAGGTGAGTCTCAATATGTGTTCCTAGAAGAATAATGACTGCGATTTTTTCTTTTACGTGCGTCCACATCCGCAACATCGGACGCTTTGCAACAACCTCCGCCTTTGATCGGCCTACGTGAAAACATCACACCAATTGCGAGCATCGCAATACAACTTAGGAAAATAAGAACGGTAAGAACTAAAGTCATAACACCACCTCCTATAAATCGCTGTATTGTCATCTTTCTCCAATTTTATAAACAAAGCAATGGTCGTTTTGTAACCACTTATTATTTTTATCAATAGTCAGACCTTTGCTGGTGATGAAACGTGCTGAGAAACGAAGGAGAGTTCTGAGAAATCAGCCCCTGTGATCTTTACCGATTCTTAAGTTTTGCGTCTAAGACAGCAATTGGATTCCTTCTATAACTCACTAAGCTGTTATGTTATAACATGTGTTTATTCAGAGTTTGTAGGTCAAAGGTATGCCATCAATTCCAGTCACTATTTTGCATGGGTTTCTCGGGTCAGGGAAAACCACTTTTTTACGCAACATTCTTCAACAAGCCGATTCTTCTGGTATTGATCTTTCCGTTATTGTGAATGACATGAGTGAGTTAGACGTTGATGGCGTGCTTATCTTAAATACCGATGCGGTGAGTGAAGAGCAGGGCAACTTTGTCACGATCAGTGGAGACAGCATCAGCAGCCCGAGTGGTGTAAAGCAGCTCGATAAAGCCCTTAAAAAGCTCTGCGCAGAAAAATGGCCAGAATGGATTGTGATTGAAACGTCGGGCAGTAGTCATCCTTTGCCTTTGGTTGAGTATTTTAAAAACAACGCACCATTCGCACTCAAAGACGTGATTACGTTGGTGGATGCGACTTGGTTGCGAGATGACTATCGACAAGGCTCTGCCTTAATTCCGAAGTGGCAAGAGAACGTACAGCAGGGTGTTCGCGGCGTTGAAAACTTGTTGGTAGAGCAAATTATGTTCTCAAACCGTGTCATGCTCACCAAGACGGACAAAGTGGATGACAATACCGTTCGCAACATCGCGCAGGGGATTCATCCGCTTAATGTTTACACCGAGATAATCAAAACGTCATGGGGAAACTTGGATATCCGCATGTTGAAAGGTGAGCAAGACTACAATTTCTTCCTTGTTGAGCAGTTAATCGCAGAACTTCGTGAGACGGTGAATGAGCCGTTGAATCTCTCTGATAAAGACGAACAAAGCCTTGTCGCCAAAGTGATCAAAGATGATCGACCTTTTCATCCTGCGCGTTTGTGGAGTACCTGCCACCAGTATTTAACTAAAGGTGTGTTCCGCAGTAAGGGGTTCTTTTGGTTTCCAACTCGAGACGATGTTTCACTGCTTTGGAGCCAAGCAAGCGGCAATGTGGGGCTTGAAATTACAGGCTTTTGGCGCGCTTCGGTAATCAATGACGAATCGCAAAACTTCACTGAGGAACATCGTCAAATCCTGCAAGATAAGATAGACAGCGTTGAAAGCCGCTTTGGTGATCGTCGTTGTCGCTTAACGGTGATTGGGCAAGAAAACGAAGTCGATGTGTTTATTGATGCGCTGGAAAACTGCTTTTTAACGGATGCGGAACTGGAGCAATGGCAACAAGGGGCAACATTTGAAGATCCTTGGCCAAAGAAAATAGCTAAGTTGAGCCAGAAGAAGACGGTTTGAATGCACTGGTGAGGATTCCCTCGCTACATGTTTGAATCTCGGGTTGTTTCGAGAACGGACTTACTGAATTGGCTCTGTATACCAAAATTGGCTCTGTTGACCCGTCCTGATATGGGTTGACACTTTTTAACTAAAACGCTCGATGTACTTCATCGGGCGTTTTGTATTTTAAAGCCGTATGAGGCCTCATTTGATTATAGATATCTAC